>CAYWYX010000001.1:0-80579 GCA_964462735.1 uncultured Acidobacteriota bacterium
TCAGTAAAGGTCTGTTACCTCCTTTCATTGCTACCCTAGGAATGATGAGTATTGCTCGGGGAGCAGCACTTTTAGTCACTCAAGGACGACCAATTTCAGGATTTTCTTATTCCTTCAGACAACTAGCTTTTGGAGAGGTTCTTCAGATTCCAGTTCCCGTTATTATTATGTTAGTTCTATATATTAGTGCGCATTTTTTGTTATCAAAGACTAGATTTGGACGACAGGTGTATGCCATTGGAGGTAGTGAAGAAGTATCAATTTTATCCGGTGTTAATGTAAAAAAAATCAAAATGTTGGTTTACATGTTGAGTGGTGGACTTAGTGGCTTGGCTGCAATAATCCTTACTGCTCGTCTGAATTCTGCCCAACCAATTGCAGGTATAATGTATGAATTAGATGCCATTGCAGCTACTGTCATTGGTGGTACTAGTTTAATGGGAGGCGAAGGTACCATTCTAGGAACATTAGTGGGAGCCTTAATAATGGGGGTTCTAAGAAACGGACTGAATCTTCTTAATGTATCTTCATTTATTCAACAAATTGTCATTGGTTCAGTCATTATTCTAGCAGTACTTGTTGATATGAATCTGAAGAAACGCAATTCTTAAAATTGTTTGTTCAACTAACATTAAAGTAAAAACAGCTATTTATCCTAAAAATAAGAAATATTCTTAAAAATTGGATTTAACTTTGAACCTAAGAATTTATATCAATATTGTGATTACGAGTGCATTGGGATTTGGAGCTTTCGGTATTTTTGGGTGTCAACGGCAAGACAGTGGTAGAACCAACAAAACACCTGTTATTGCTTTGGTAATGAAAACTCTCAATCATCCTTACTTCCTAGATATGAGAAGAGGAGCTAGTGAAGCAGCACAGAATCATAACATTCAATTAGTTGTGCAAGCTGCTGAGCGAGAGATTGATGCAGAAAAACAGATGCAGATCATTGAAAACCTCATACAAAGAAGGGTGTCTGTTCTTTGCATTTCTCCAAGTGGTTCTAAAGAGATCGTGCCAGTGATAATAAAAGCTAATAGGGCGAGAATTCCAGTTTTGATTGTTGATACTAGGGTAGATTCTGCAGTTTTGCAGGAAGCTAGTGGCTACATAGAAGGTTTTGTAGGAGCTGACAATTATAAAGGTGGACAATTAGCTGGTAAATACCTAGCAAATCAATTAGATGGTAAGGGTAAAGTTGCAATTCTTGAAGGTATTCCTGGACATGAAACAGGAGATTCCCGGCTAAGAGGATTTCATCAAATTATTCAAAACTATCCAGGTATTCAAATCGTTTCTTCCCAAACGGCGAATTGGGAAAGAGCTCAAGGCTATTCGGTATTTCAAAATGTGTTGCAAGCCCATCCTAATGTCGATGCATTATTTTCTTGTAGTGACATGATGGCACTAGGAGCTATAGAAGCTATTGCTGAATCAGGAAAAACTGGAACTATTAAGGTTGTCGGATTTGATGCATCCTTGGAAGCTCGCAATGTAGTAGAAAAAGGACTGATGCTCGCCACTGTAGCTCAGTTTCCTTTTGATATGGGAAAGCGTGTAATAGAAAATGCTGTTCTAATTCTTCAAGGTCAAAGAATTGATAAAGATATTGAAATTCCAATTCAGCTAGTTACAAAGGAAGAATTGGGGACAGATAATTAAAAGACATAAACTGAGCGTCTTCTTACTGTTATTTCTTATTAAGCAAAAAATTAAAATTAAGTAGATTATTTAATAATAAAGATCGAAAGAGTGGTTTTAACTGAAGTTCTAATTTTATTCATCAAAAGAATCTAATCAGGTATTTCCTTTTCTATAGACAGTAAAAGGCTTTTTCATTAACATTTTAACAGATCTATACGAACAGTTTGATTAGGTCTCAGGCCTGCGCACTTTAGACCTGCAAACCCCGCCAGGTTCGGAAGAAAGCAACGGTAGTGGAGCTCTGGAGGTGCCGCAGAAAACCTGGGACCTAGTCAATAATTTTGGGTAGTTCTTTTCTTATAGATTATTTTTTTTGAAGCCCCGCTCGTAACGACCGGTTCCTAGGAATTGCCCGGCAAGGTAATATAAGTCTGACGGGCAAGATTTGTTCTTAACAATAAAAGTTCCCATCGATATTCAATGACCTATCAAGTCCTTGCTCGTAAATGGCGGCCCCAGATTTTCGAAGAGGTGGTTGGGCAAAATGCAGCTGCTGAAACCTTAAGAAATGCAATTTCTAATAGTAGGATTGCTCATGCCTATTTGTTTGCAGGAGTTAGAGGAGTAGGGAAAACCACCACCGCTAGAATACTAGCTAAGGCCCTTAACTGTCAGTCAAAACAAAAAGTCGATCCATGTAACGAGTGTTCCTCGTGTAGAGAAATTACACTAGGTCAATCGATTGATGTTCTTGAACTTGATGCAGCATCTAATCGGGGTATTGATGAAATTAGGGAGCTTCGGGAGAGTGTAAAGTATGCTCCTGCTAGGGATCCCTATAAAATTTTTATTATTGATGAAGTTCATATGTTGACAACTGAGGCATTTAACGCCCTATTGAAAACTCTTGAAGAACCCCCTCCACAAATTGTTTTTATCCTAGCTACGACTGAGCTTCAAAAAATTCCTGGAACTATTTTGTCGCGTTGCCAGCATTTCAATTTTCGTGCAATTAGCTATCAAGATATTCTTAAACGGCTTGAGTTTATAGCTACTCAGGAGCATATTCAGATTGGTCCACAAGCACTGAATCTTATTGCAAAGGCTTCGGAGGGTAGCATGCGTGATGCTCAGTCTGTGCTTGACCAAGTTATTTCGTTGTGTGGTCAGAAAATAGATGATGAGAAAGTAACTGAGCTATTAGGTGCTATTCCTAGGCAATTGTTGGAAAACTTTGCTGAAACTATTGTTGAATCTGATTCAAAGAAAGGACTCTTGATAGTTGAACAGTTAGTGAAGAGTGGTAAAAGTCCTCAACAATGTATTCGTGAAATGCTCGGTTATTTTAGAGATTTGCTTGTTTTAAAGATTGCTGGTAAAGATTCAGAACTAATTGCTGTACCTATGGATGATTTAAAGCGTTTAGAAGCAGTGTCTAGTAGCTTCTCTGAACAGGATTTGATGAGATTTTGTCAGATTTTGGTAGCGACTGAAGGAGAACTTCGCTGGTCAACTCAGCCCCGAATACATCTAGAGATGGCATTTGTAAAAATAATTCAACTTAAACATTTGGTAGCGATTGAAGAATTTTTATCATCTTTACCTAATGGGATTGATTTAAATAATAATGAAGTAGCAGTAAAAACAGACACTTTATCAGAGCAGCAATCTCTTAAACCTCAGATTTCTAATGGGCAGACCAACTCAGTTTCATCTATTAAGAACACAGACATTGATATTATTAGAATAGCTCTTAAAACGGCCTCACCAAAGATTGATTCTATTATTGATCGAGCTATTGATTTTTCTGTTGAAAAAGATGAAATTAGAATTAGATTTTTGAGTTCTGATAGTCATTATAAGGACATGATTGATATTCCTGATAATCTAAAAGTCATTCAAAACTTGGGTGTGAAGCTTATAGGTAAGCCTTACAGGGTTTCTCTAACATCATCAGGGAATAATGATGCGTCGACATTACCTAGTGGGACTATCACTGCACCAACCTCTCGGTTACCTGTAAAGGTATTAGATAGATCTAAAAAAGGTGTTAATGTCAGACAGTTCCTTAATGTACTTGAAGGTGAAATTAGAGATATAAAAAAGATGAAATAGGTAAATCAACTTTTGGATAATGGATGAATTTTCAGTTTTTGGAATTATCTTAAACAATTAGAAAAGATATATGAAAACTACTAAAGATGGGGGTTTTGATGAAAAATATGCAGCAGATCATGAAGCAGGCGCAACAGATGCAGGAAAAAATACAAAAGCAGATGGCTGAATTGTCTGTAGAAGGTAGTGCTGGAGGCGGTATGGTTACTGTCAGAATGAGTGGTCTGAAGCAGGTGCTAGGAGTCAAAATTGAATCAGAAGCAGTAAGTTCAGGTGATATCGAAATGTTACAAGACTTAGTAGTTGCAGCTTTTAGCGAAGCGTCCCGAAAGGTTGATGAAGCTATGGCAGGGCAAATAGGTGGATTAACTGGTGGTTTGGGAATTCCAGGTTTGATGTAGAATGCATATTTAGCTTTCAACGAGTTTATAAATTTTTATGTGAAACCGGTTCTAATATTTTAAAAATACTTGTTTGAGGATGTTAGAGTTGTTGTTAGTTATAATCCCCCATTGATGGATTGATACACTAGACAAAATGCGTGACTATGCTCCCCCTATTGAAAATTTAATTAATGAGCTTAAGAAACTTCCTGGCATTGGTCTGAAATCTGCACAAAGACTAGGTTTTTATCTTGTACGCTGTTCTCATAGAGAAGCTGAGAAACTAACTCAGGCTATTTTGGAGGTCAAAAATTCTATCCAGTACTGTTCAGTATGCTTCAATATTACTGATACTAACCCATGTAGATTCTGCATTGACCCCCTTCGCGACCAAAATTTAATTTGTGTTTTGGAAGAAGCCCATAACATCATTGCTGTAGAAAAGACTAGAGAATATAAAGGTCTTTACCATGTGTTATTAGGAGTTCTTTCTCCTTTGAATCGGATTGGTCCTGAACAGTTAAAGATCAAAGAACTATTAGAACGTTTAAAAAACGGAGAAGTAAAAGAAATAATTATTGCTACTAATCCTAGTGTAGAAGGTGAAGCTACGGCTTTATACCTGTCAAGATTGATCAAACCGTTTCAGGTTAGGGTGACTCGAATAGCTATGGGAGTGCCAGTGGGGAGTGATTTAGATTATGCAGATGCAATTACCATGTCGAAAGCTTTAGAAGGCCGTCGGGATCTTTAATTAGTGATGAAAATGTTCTTTTCGGATTAACAATGGAAATCAAGGGACGAATTGCTTGTATTACAGGTACTAAGAGAATTGGTGGTACAGTTGGCTTTGAACTAGCAGAAAAAGGAGCTAAAGTTGCACTCATATATAATCGTTCTAAACAAGAGGCTGAAACAGTCGCAAAAGAAATTCGTGCAATTGGTAAAGACGCTATCACTATACAGGCTGACCTAGCGCAAGCAATTCAGGTCAAGTTGATGGTAAGTCAGGTGATAAAGATATGGGGAGGAATCGATTTTTTAATTAATTTAGCTTCGATTTATACCTCTAGTCCTTTACTAGAAATAACAGAAGATGACTGGGACAATAACATGAATATTAATCTTCGAAGTGCTTTTTTCTGTGCTCAGGCAGTTGCGCCTGCAATGCGTTTAAGAGGGGGAGGGCGCATTATTAACTGTACTGATTGGACTGCTGCAAGTAATCGTCCTCGTTACAGAGGTTATATACCTTACTATGTTTCAAAAATAGGGATAATAGGACTTACTGAGTCCCTAGCCTTAGAGATGGCACCTGACAATATTCTTGTTAATGCTATAGCACCAGGCCCAATTGTTCCTCCTCCAGATTTATCTCAAGAAAAAATCAAGAAAGTACAAGAAAATACTCCGTTAGGCCGTTGGGGAGGAGCTGAAGAAATTGCTAAGGTTGTTCTGAATCTTGTTGAGAGTGATTTTATAACGGGAGAATGTATTCGAGTGGATGGTGGTCGTCATATCTTTTGATACGTCCTAGCAATAACTGAAAGCATAACTACTCAGGAACAACGAATAGATTTGTTACCTAAATTCCCCATTAATCGCTAGTATTCATTTATGATCCTATTTAACAAAACTTTTTCTTGGTTAGTATTAAACAAGTTAATTCTATGGCCCGTCGCACTCAGGATTGGATTTCTAGTTAGCTTGACATCAAGCAGCATTTGCCTGCAAGTAATAGGTACGACATTAAAGATCTCAAAAACTGAAAAGTCTACACCTCCTTTGGAGCAACAGACGAATACCAATGTTGATATAAGACCTTTTAAATTAGGTGAAAAACTGGTTTATCGTATTTCTTATTTAGAAACAATCGAGGCTGGTACTGCACATCTAGATGTGAGTTCAGGAGGATCAAAGCATTCCAATTTTTTTCGTTTGCGGTTAAAAGCCAGAACTAGTTCAGCAATTAATTCAATATATCAATTAAATTTGGAGTATTTATCTATTTTCGACCTACAATCAGGATCAAGTCGAGAATATCGTAAATATTTAAGAGAAACAAAAAAAATTGTTAGGGAAAGCATGACCTTTAATCCTCAACAAGGTGTAGCAACACTTGTGAACAAAAAAAAGGAATTAAAAAGAATTCCTGTTGAACTAGGCACACAAGACCCAATATCGGCACTATATTTTCTTCGAACGCTCCAATTGAAACCTGGATTGCGTATCATTATCCCGGTTATTGAGGGGGAAAGAATATATCAAGTTCACATCAAGGTACTTGAAAATGAGTTAATCTCGAATAGTATTGGTGGGTTTTTAGCCCATAGGGTCGAAGCAGTAATCAAACTAGGCCAAAAGTTTTTAGATAATAAAAAAATGACTTTCTGGTTTACCCGAGATCACCGAAAAATTCCTATTCTAGCATCTGTCTCTCTTCCATTCGGATCGGTACTCATAGAATTGGTTGCAATGACCTAATCTTTTTTATAGTGGTGTTAGAAATACTCTTAAATTTAGGCTAATGAAGCTAATCATACAAATTCCTTGTTTTAATGAAGAAAATGCTCTTCCAATAGCCCTCAGTAATTTACCTAAATCTGTAAAAGGTGTAGGAATTATAGAAACTCTTGTAATTGATGACGGCTCTTCCGATAGAACTGTTGAAGTCGCTCGTGATTTTGGAGTAAACCATATTGTAGAACTCGGTCACCATCAAGGTTTAGCGGCTGCTTTTCGAGTGGGTCTTGATGAAAGCCTAAGTCTGGGTGCTGACATCATCGTGAACACTGATGGAGATAATCAATACTGTGGATCTGATATCGAATCTCTAATTCATCCAATTATTTATAATCAAGTTGATTTGGTAGTAGGTTCCCGAGATATTAGTAATATCCTTTACTTTTCTTGGACAAAAAAACAGATTCAGAAAATAGGTAGTTGGTTTGTTCGCTCAATGGCTCACTCGACGATTGTCGATACCACTAGTGGTTTTCGAGCCTATAGTCGAAAGGCGGCAATGCGAACTATTGTACACAGTAGGTTCTCATATACTTTGGAAACTGTAATTCAAGCTGGCTATAGCCAACTTAGAGTCGCCACTATTCCTGTTAGGACAAATGAGAAACTAAGAGAATCACGTTTAGCTAGTTCAAGTTGGACCTATTTAAAGAAATCAATACCTACCATCCTTAGAATTTATACGATGTACAATCCCTTGAAGGTTTTCTTTTTTTTGGGACTAACTAGTTTGATGCTGGGATTTCTTTTAGGAATTCGATACTTATATTTTTTTATTCTAGAAATGTCTAGTGGGCATATTCAATCATTAATCTTAGCTTCAATCATGATAATAATTGGGGTTCAAATTATATTTATTGGCTTAGTCAGTGACCTCATTGCTGCTAATAGGCGTCTCAATGAGGAAGTCCTATATCGCATTAAAAAGTTAGAGTTAGATAAAAAGTAAAGTCTCAGTTTCAACTATACAACGCATATAGATTTCTCACCATTTGAGAATCAAAAATCATGAAAATTTCTGTGATTGGGCCAACCTACCCTTTTCGGGGAGGTATTTCGCAATATACTTCACTATTAGTTAAGAATTTACGTCAACAACAAGATGACGTCCAATTTCTTTCGTTCTCAAGGCAATACCCTTCTTGGTTGTACCCTGGCAGTAGTGACAAGGATCCTAGCTCTAGCATGATCACTTTTGAGGAACCGGATGTTGTTTTTGATGCTATTAATCCCATAGCGTGGTGGAATCTTTCAAAGGCCATTTGGGATCACAAGTCAGCCCTAGTAATCCTTCCTTGGACAGTTGCTTATTGGGTACCTTACTATTATATATTCTTGAAGTCCTTACACATTCATGCTGAGACACAATCTTTATTTATTTGCCACAATGTTTTTGAGCATGAAAGTACATGGTTAAAAAACAGACTTTCAAGACAGGTACTAGCTCTAGGAAATTTCTTTATAACCCAGTCTCATTGGGACAAGGCTAATCTTCTTAACTGGATTGGTTATCAGCGACAGGAACAGATAAGGGTTTCTCCTCATCCTATATATGACCACTTAACCTCAGCAGGCGTGGAAAAGGTAAGTGCTCGTGTTAAGTTGAAATTGAAATCAGAGAGAATTTTACTTTTCTTTGGTTTTATCCGAGAGTATAAGGGTCTTCGTTTTTTGCTTGAGAGTATTCCTCTTATTCTCAAGCACTTCCCTATTCATCTAATTATTGCTGGGGAGGCCTGGGATGATGTTGAGAGGTACAAAAAAATTATTCAGACTTTAAATCTTAAGGACAAGGTATCTTTCCATAATCATTACATTCCTAATGAGGACGTCTCCAGTTATTTTGTTGCAGCTGATTTGGTGGTTGTTCCTTATACCAGTGCTTCCCAGAGTGGAATCATTCAGTTAGCCTATGGATTTCAAAGACCCGTAATTGTAAGCAAAGTAGGTGGCCTTCCTGAAGTAGTTTTACCTGAAAAAACTGGCTATATAGTGGAACCGGGAAGTCCTTCCCAAATTGCTAATTCAGTGATTCATTTTTTTTCAACTGGACAAGAATCAGTTATGTTAAAGCATATTGAAGCAAAACAAAAAATTCATTCATGGTTGGAAATGGTTAAAACTATCAAAGAAATTGGCCAGGTTAGTCTGACTAAAAGGCAATTGCCATGAGTGGGACTGATTCATTCCTAAATCGTTTTGACTTTAAGGATGAGTACCTGGCATCTCGAAGTGCCAAAGCAGAAAAAATTCTGAAAGTCCTAAAAAGAAATTCGGCGTTCATTAATTCCACAGCTCTTTTAGATGTTGGCTGCAGTCAGGGACACATAACTCGAATTGTAGGACAAAGGTTTAAGTTGGCTGTGGGGGTTGACAGGGAGCAGACAATAGAGCGTCAACCAGAATTTTATTTTGTACGTGCAAATGGTTGTAAACTGCCTCTTAAATCCTGTATGTTTGACGTAGTGTTATTGAACCATGTTTTAGAACATGTATCAGATCAAGAAAGTTTACTAAATGAGACCCTTCGTGTGCTTAGACCAGGAGGAATTTGTTACCTTGCGACACCTAATCGCTACTGTATTATAGAACCCCACTATCGTTTACCTTTCCTTTCCTGGTTGCCGCGACATTTGGCTAATGTTTATGTTCGTCTGACTGGCCATGGTTCTAGTTATCTTGACTATCTACCTACTCAAAGGGAGTTAAGAAGATTAACTCAGCGTTTCCAAGTTTCAGATCAGACCAATCTGATTTTGTCTGAGCCAGAATTCTTTTTTGATTCTGATCCTGATCTTCAAAAATTAACTTGGTTTCTTCGTCTAATTCCTTTCTCATTATTAAAGTTATTGATGCCATTTTTCCCAGTCTATGTACTAATTCTAAAGAGGAATAGAGCTGGAGGACCTAGTTTGGTTTCTAAAAAGGAGTCTTAGGATATTTGAGTAATCAATTCAACCCTACTCTTGCATACCTTTATCGACGCTGGTTAGTTCGCCAATTAATAAAAGAAATTCCAAAGGGAAGATTTTTAGAAGTTGGGATTGGAAGTGGTAATCTATATATAGAACTTTTGGTTAGTGGATCTACAGGACTTTGCGTTGATTTCAACAGAACTTTAGTTGAGGCGCATCAGTGCCAAAAAACTGAATCAGATGAAGTTGAGTTCAAAGCTATGGATTTCTTTGACTTGAATGGGCTGTTTGATTTGGTGCTAGCTTTTGAGGTTCTGGAACATTATGAAGAAGACCTAAAATGTTTGGAGCGATTTTGGGAATTATTAAAACCAAACGGCTTACTATTAATTTCAGTCCCAGCTCATGGTCATCGTTGGACTTCTAATGACACTGCAGCTGGTCATGCAAGACGATATGAGAAGGTTGAAATAATTAGGAAAATTGAATTATCTGGGTTTAAAGTTAAAAGTTGTTGGTGTTATGGATTTCCCGTTTTAAATTGGACCTATCCTCTTTCATCTGCACTATTTCCTAACAGGAAAAGGGGAACATTCCCCAAAGGATCTACTCAAGGGGTTAGTATTACTTCTCGAACCTTAATGAATTATGAGAAGACTTATCAAAGTGGCACCCGTATTTTCGTTAGATTTTCAAAATGGTTGTTAAAAGAGTGGCTTTGGTTACCTTTGTTACAAATGCAATGGCCAACATTAAATCGAGATATAGGAATTGGTTATATTATTAAATGTCAAAAAATTAATTCAAAGGATTACAGATAAAAATTAATCTTTGGAAGATTTGTTAATCTAAGGTGTCTTAAATAACCTTGAAGAGGTTCCCTTTTTTGAATAAATTCAAACTATAAATAAATGTTTGCCTGATATTTTTAACTTTGAAGCAAACTTTTTCATACAGAGAAAATCCCTCTGTATTTTACTTTGTTTCAAGATCACCAGTTTTGATTAGGACTTGTAAAATAAATACCTCAAAAATTTTACTCGGAATCCAAATGTTATGATGTAGTGTTTGAAGGGAGGTATTATTGAGGAGTATGGGCTTAGACATTGGGGAAGTCAGAATTGGCATTGCACTGAGTGATGAAACGGGTCTTATTGCTCAGGGGTTGTCGATGCTTACGCGGAAAGGTTGGGAAAAAGATTTACAGTATTTGGTTGAATCATCAAATAAATATGAGGTAAATCAGTTTGTAATTGGATATCCACTAAACCTAGATGGATTGCCTGGGAAGCAGGCCCAAAAAGTCTCAGATTTTGCCTCCTGTCTAAAAGAGGTGACTCCTCTGACAGTTATTCTATGGGATGAAAGATTTACTTCTCTTTCAGCTGAAAGAATTCTTATTGAGGGAGGCGTGCGCAGAGCTAAGCGAAAGAAAGTTATCGATCAAATGTCTGCAAGCATAATGTTACAAAGTTATCTCGATTCTCAAAACATTAACGATTTAAATAGCTAATTAACTAGTTTTAAAGAGAAAACTCAATAATGAAACCGTGGATTGGTTTTGTTCTTTTACTTGCCATTGCCTTAACTGGATTTATTGTCTCTACTTGGATAAATCCATATAAAAACTATTCAGAGATGGAGAAGATTGTATTAATTAATCCTGGCACCTCTAGTCTTGAAATTGCTCATCAATTGGAAAAAGCTGGTGTAATTAGCCACCGATTCCATTTCCTGACTTATTTCAAAACCATGAGGTGGTCTAGACCGCTACAGGCTGGAGAGTACTTGTTTAAAAATCCTCTAACTATATATGAAGTAGCTGATCATCTTATTGAAGGAAGGGTTAACTATCACGAACTAACTATTCCTGAAGGCTTGTCTTTGTTTGAAATCCCAGGTCTATTAGAGAAAGCTGGGTTCCCTAAAGCTAAGAATATTTGTGGGATACTTAACAATACAGGTTTAATAGCTGACTTGGTGCCTAATGCTAAGAATTTAGAAGGATTCTTGTTTCCGGATACCTATCGGTGGACTAGGAGTACCTCAGCTGAGGATCTAATTATTAAAATGATAAAACGTTTTCGCCAGGTACTCTCAACCCACCTGTTGGCTCAAATCCCTCAGTCCTCTTTGAATTTAATGCAGATTGTGACTTTAGCCTCACTAATTGAGACAGAGGCTTCCTTAAATTTTGAACGGCCAATAGTATCTGCAGTGTTCCATAACCGTTTGAATAAAGTCATCCGATTACAGTCAGATCCTACGGTGATTTATGCAGCTAAACAAAGGGGTATATTCCGAGGAAGAATTTTTCAGTCTGACTTAGACTTTAAATCTCCTTACAATACCTATAGTACAATGGGCCTTCCACCAGGACCTATTGCTAGTCCTGGTCTTGAGTCTTTAAAAGCTGCTTTAAACCCTGCTGATGTCAATTACCTCTATTTTGTTAGTAACAACCAAGGAGGTCATATTTTTTCCCGGACTTTTCGTGAACACCAAAAAGCAGTGATAACTTATCGTCGTGGGCGACAAAAGAAAAAGTAATCCGCACAAATTAAAATAGTTAGATTCTGTAACTTCTCATAGTTTCATGCAAAAAAGTAAATGCCCTTAACTAAAAACTGCAAGAAGATGATTCTGCTATATTTTTGGACAATAATTCTATCGGTGCTGTCAGTGATGGGAGTGGTTCATTTGTCAGTGGATTCTAGTTTTTTAGCTAATCAGTTGGAGGTGAACCTTCCGATAATAAATAAGCAGTTTAAGGACATGAAACTAAATGTTGTGGAAACCTATTTAGAGAACGGTTTAAAGATTATATTAAAGGAGGACCATTCGCTACCTCTAGTAACTGTAGGGTGTTGGTACCGCATTGGATCTCAAGTGGCAGGTAGAAGATCTACAGGTATATCCCATTTTGTAGAACACATGACTTTCAAAGGTTCTGAACAATTATTACGGAAAAATAAACAAGGGATTTCTGAATACAGTGCCATATATCCAAACGGCTATACCTTTCTTGATCAGACAGGTTATTTTTCAACAATCGTAAATAGTAAGTTAGAAAGTGTCCTTAAGTTGGAAGCCTACCGGATGCAACTTGGCAAGTTCGACCACTTACAGGTTAATAATGAACGTCGCCTTATAATGTCTGAACTGAGGGCAAGTGACCGAAATCCCAAAATTGCTTTAGACCAGAATGTTGTTGCAGCTGCTTTTAAATTGCATCCATATCGTTGGCCTATTTTGGGTTGGCCACAAGATGTTCAGCAGTTAGATACCATTAAGATTTCTAAACATTATTCTGATTACTACTCTCCAAACAATGCGATTCTTGTAATAGTTGGTGATTTTAAAACTAAAGATGTTTTGTCTTTAATTAATCAGTTTTTTGGTCCGATATCTAGGAAATTGTTACCTTCTTTAACACCTGTTTTCGAGCCGGAGCAAGAGGGAGAAAAAAGACTTAGAATTACTCGTCCAGGAAAAGTTTCATACATCCAACTTGCCTATCATAGTCCTGATATTCTAAATGACGATTTTTATGTTTTGTTGGTTATTGATGCGTTGCTTTGTGGTGCAAAAGGGTTAAATGTATGGTCTGGTCCATGGAATGATAATGCTCTCAGAACCTCCCGTCTATACCAATCATTAATAGATACCCAATTGGTTACCCATGTAAACTCTAGTCTTGTGCCCACTCGAGAACCATATCTCTATAAATTGTCATTGACCCTTCCTGATTCGTCTCACTTGAGGCTAACTGAGGACACAGTGGACTTTGAATTAGAAAACATGAAGAATGTAGCAGTATCTGATAGTGACTTATATCGTTCTAAGAATCAGTTGTGGACACGTTTTTATTTAGACCAAAATAGTTTTTATAAGATTGCCCATCAACTTGGTTATTTCGAATCTATTGCTAGCTTTACAATATTGGAAAACTTTGCTGAAAAAATTAAGAGAGTAACTAAGTTAGATATCCAACGTGTGGCAAGAAAGGTTTTCAAAAAAAAATCTCGAACCATTGGTTGGTTTGTACCAGAGTTTCCAAAGAATAATGTTGAAGTAGAGGATTTGTCAGCATGGAGAAATAAATTTGATCCGAAGAAGTTAAGTTCTGACAATGAACTAGTGTCTTCAAAGGTTTTTGAAAGTCTGGACAAAAGGAGCTTGAAACATCACCCTCAAGTTGCTGGATGGTCTTTTTCAGGTGAAGGGGTTCATAACAATTCAGCAGATGCCCATCCTACATCTGAGATCAGTAATGACAAAATAATGGATCCCGCACAATCTATAGCTTCTTCTTGGAATGCTAAGCGTCAAGTTTTTCCAAATGGTGTTGTTGTTTTAACCTCCCATAATCCAGCATATAATTCTTTTAGTTTAAAGTTGGTTGTTAAGGGTGGAGCTTTTAGGGATCCAGATAACCAAGCTGGTTTAGCTAATTTGACTGGTCGAATGGTTCCGAGTGGTTCAAAAAATTCCTTTTTGCCAGTTCATAAGATGGAGTCATTAGGCTTATTCCTACAAACAAAAACCAATTATTTTTCAACAACTTTTGAGCTTCAAGGGCTTAAGGAAAATCTCCCAAAAGCTATAGAGTTAATAGCCTTGATGGTTCGGAATGCGAATTTTTCTACGGAAGAATTTGATAAAGAAAAAGAAATAGTTCTTAATGAACTGCTTCAAGAAAATGTGAATGATAAGCAGATAGTGGAACTATTGCTCCGGCAGAACATTTTTCCAAGAGGACATACCTTTAGACGATCTTTTAAAGGAAATACTGAAAGTGTTGGAATTCTTTTAAAATCAGATCTTGATCATTTTTATCGAAAGTTTTATCAGCCAGATCAGTTAATTCTTGCCATTTCTTCTGGTTACCAAGTTGATAGAATAATGTTATTAACTCAAAAGTATTTTGGTGATTGGAAAAATGATGGACTAGTTGAGCCTGTGGTAATTAACTCAGTAACAACGGGTCTTAAACATGCTCCTCAATTTATCCCAGTTAAAAACAAATCCTTGTGCAAACTTGTATACGGTTTTCCTGGAGTGTTAAGGAATGAGTCTGACTATTTTCCCCTGTTGCTCCTTTCTCATATCCTCAATCTTGAAGGTAGAGAGGGAGGTCGAATTCGAGGTCAGAATGAATTTATTTCTAGTGGCTTTCTATCATTAGAGACTGTTTTGAGAAATGGACTATTTATGATCCAGATTGGTATTGTTCCTGATCAAATAGAGTCATCATTGAAATTTCTGAAAGAAAGAATTGAAATTATAAAAGACCAAGGATTTACTCCAAAAGAACTGGAATTTTCAAAAAATGTTCTTCTCAACTCCTTGTTAATTAAGCTTAGTTCAAATGTCGGAATTACTGATTCCATGATTGATGCTGAATGGATGGGGTTAGAGAAGAATAGTTTAGAGAAATTAATTCAGCTTATTAGAAGTATTACTCTAGAACAGTTAATCGATATTGCACGTACCCGCCTTTTTTTTGATCAGGCTAGTTTAGTCAGAGTAGGATCTTCTTGTTCATCAATTAGTACTGATCTTAAGGTGAACTAATGAAGATTAACCAAATAGATTCAATCATCAAAGAATTAAAGTACTTGGAGTTGGTTGACCAACATCGTTTTCTTAGACAGGTTTCAATTTGTGGACCACATCAACTGCAATTCAAGGGTAAAAAAATTGTTAACTTTTCCAGCAATGATTATCTTGGACTTTCTCAGCATGATTCTATTAAAAGTGCAGCTAAACAAGCTATACAAGACTCAGGTGTTTCAGTAGCAAGCTCTCGACTTATAAGCGGGAACTTATGTTTACATGAAAAACTAGAGGAAGCTTTAGCTTCAACAAAAGAAAAAGAAGCAAGTTTAATTTTTTCTTCAGGATTTATGGCTAATATTGGTTTACTTTCTAGTTTATTAGGAAAAGGCGACTTTATTTTTAGTGATGAACTTAACCATGCTTCTATAGTTGACGCTTGTCGGTTAAGCCAAGCAAGAACTGTAGTTTTTAAACATAAAAATCTGGATCATCTTGAGACTCTGCTCAAAGATTTTAAGTCTTCTGGTCGAAGGTTAATTGTTTCCGATTCAGTTTTCAGTATGGATGGTGACATTGCAAACCTGCCGGACTTAGTAATTCTCTCCGAAAAATATGAATGCTGGCTGATGCTTGATGAAGCTCATGCAACTGGGGTTCTAGGATCACATGGAGGTGGTCTAGTGGAACATTATAAGGATCTTGGCCAGATCTTACCCAAAAAAGTGCCTCTCCTAATGGGAACACTGAGCAAATCCTTGGGATCTTTTGGTGGTTTTGTGGCTTCTAGTAAAGAAATTCGTGATTATCTCATTAACAAATGCCGACCTTTCATTTTTTCAACTGCTCTACCGCCCAGTGCTGTTGGAGCTGCACTAGCAAGTCTTAATTTAATCAAACATGATGATAGTTTAAGAAAGAAGCTTTGGGACAATGTTCACCATTTGAGTGCAGAACTGAAAAAACATGGAGTGATTTCGGGATTGGGCCAAACACCTATCTTTCCAGTTTTGTTTAAAACTGAATCTCAGGCATTAAAAATGAGTGAAGAACTAATTGGTCATGGTTTTTTTGTAGTAGCTATTCGACCCCCTGCTGTCCCGATAGGAACGAGTCGGTTAAGAATTACTGTGACTGCGGATCATACTAGTTCCCAGATTGAAGAATTAGTTCGTATTTTGAATAAACTGCAGAAGAAATTAGTGGATTAATAATGAAGAGGCCTCGAATCATGATCAAAATTAACTGAGACTCATTTTATTCTTTACTATGAAAAATGGAAATTTAAAATATCGAGGTATTTTTGTTACTGCAACAGATACAGATGTTGGGAAGACTACAATAGCAGTGGGTTTAGTTAGTTTTTTGAGTCGATTAGGTTTTAATGTTGGTGTTATGAAACCTGTTGCAAGTGGAGCAGTAAGAGGTAATTCAGGTCAGTTGATTTCTACAGATGTTACTAGATTAGTGGAAGCTTCCTTGTCAACTGACCCCATATCATGGGTCAATCCCTACTGTTTTAGGGCTGCTGTTGCCCCTTCACTTGCTGCTGAAATGGAGAACGTGCAAATAAAAATGGAGAGAATTTTGGATTGCTTTCAAAAAATCTCCGTCCATCACGACATAATTGTAGTGGAAGGGGCTGGTGGTATTCTCACACCGATTTTTAAAAATCTCCTCGTTGTTGATGTCATAAAGGCTCTGCAACTTCCGACAGTAATTGTTTCTAAAGCTGGATTGGGGGCAATTAACCATACTACTATGACTTATGAATGTCTAAAAAGTAGGGAACTTGAATGTCTGGGGTTTTTTTTAAATCGGTATCCTAAATCCCCTAATTTACCTGAAAAAACTAATGCCAGAATTATTACGGCACTTACAAAAGTTCCATATTTAGGATCTATTCCTGATGTTGGAGATCAGTTTTCCTTTAAGGATTTAAGTGAAAAATTTATCAATTCAGTTAACAAAAAGTTACTCTGTCAGGTTTTGTGCCGAGAAGAAATTTTAAGTTAGAACTTAACAAAATAGGTAGGGTAAGGTTAGAGTCTTAATCTTTCTTTACAAAGTTTTTTTTAAGGACATTTCATGATTCTTGGTGCTCATGTTTCTATTGCTGGGGGGTTACAGAATGCCCCTCGAAATGGCAAAAGCCTTGGGTGTGAATCTATTCAGATCTTTACCCGGAATCAACGACAATGGAAGGTTAAGTCATTGGAAACACATGAAATTCAGAGTTTTAGGAATGCAATGGATGTGTCTAATATTCAAATTGCAACCGCTCACGCATCATACTTAATCAATCTTGGTAGTCCAGAGGAATCAATTTTGATTCGGTCACGTGAGGCTTTTTGCCAAGAGTTTAGACGTTGTGAAGAACTTGGCATTACTTACCTTATTGTTCATCCTGGGGCGCACGTTGGTTCAGGAGAAAAGTCTGGTCTTAAGACTATTGCTGAGAGTCTCAATTTTATTCTTGAAAGAGAACAGGATTATCAAACCCAAATTTTGTTAGAAACTACTGCTGGACAGGGCAGTCAATTGGGACATAGGTTTGAACATTTTGCAGAGATTCTTCTCCAGCTAAAAGAACCAAATCAAGTAGGTATCTGCATTGATACTTGCCATATTTTTGCAGCTGGCTATGATTTCCGCACAAGGCAAGGATTTTTTCATACGCTAGAAGAATTAGAAAAAGTCATAGGATTAGCTAAGGTAAAGGCTTTCCATTTAAATGATTCGAAGCGTGAATTAGGTAGTCGGGTTGATCGTCATGATCATATAGGAGAAGGGTGTATCGGTTTAGAGGCATTTCGATTATTGGTTAATGAAAAATGCTTTGATGAGTTACCAATGATTCTTGAGACTCCTGGTGGGGAAGAGCACTATCGGGATAATCTAGAAAACATAAGGAATCTGATTAAGTAAACAAAAGAGTTTTTTAAACTTGGTTCCATACTTTGAATACTTTCATCTATCTGGTCCGCCATGGGCAATCATTTCATAATCTTCGTGGTCTCGTAGCTGGGCAATCACCTTCTTCCCTTACCCAGCAAGGCCAAGAAGATGCCAGAATTGTCGGTCAAAGTCTCAAAAAAATAAGGTTTGACCTAATTTATTCAAGTGATCTTTTAAGAGCTCAACAAACTGCAGAGACCATAAAAAATATACTATTTTTAAAGTGCCCATTACATGTTTCAGTTCTCCTTAGAGAACTTGATTTTGGTGAATATACTAATCGACCAGTCAGTGAAGCCTTTGCCTTTTTAAATTATAGAGAAATCCGTAATAAAAGGTATCCAGGAGGTGAGGGTTTTGAAGATTTGAAGCAGAGAATCTCTCTTTTTATTAAAAAATTGTCTAATGAATTTCTTGGATTGAATATTTTAGTAACCGCTCATGCAGGGTCGATCCGAATGCTGTTGGGTTTATTGGATCTATCTGGTCAAGATAAGTGGTTCAAGCAAGTAATCAGCAACCAATTTGTTGCCAAGGTGACTCTAGATAGAAATGGGGACTTTAATGAATGTTCAGTTTTCGAAAAGGGAGAAAATGTTTCTTAGAAAGATTTCCGGGATAAACTTTGAGTGGGGCTGAGCGGAGGCTGGTCAATTTGAACTAATTTATCAAATGAGAGTACGTCCATAGGACAAGTAGTAACACAAATCCCACATGCTATACAGGAACTATTCTGATTATCTAAGACTTCTTGTTTAAGGGCAAAATTCATTACGTCAATTCCTACCTGACAATTTCGTGAGCACTCATCACAGCCGATGCATTTGTCATTAGCAATGATCTTAAAACGGGCCCACTTCAACTTCGAGAAAAGTTGGGCTTGTAATTCCATAAGTTTTGCAAGTGGACACCAATATCGGCACCAGATTTTTCCCCCAAGGAATGGATATAGAGTTACTGGTAGTATTCCCACCAGCCAAACGTCAGCATAGATCCGATAAACCTGGATGCCGATATCTGCACCTTGGGAAAATAGACCATATATGTCTTTGATTAGTACTAAGATGGTTACAAGTGTTGCAAAAATTAACACTGCTAAATTCATCCATTCCCACCGAACAGAATTTTTTCCTTTTGGGGCTAGATGCCGCCACCTGTCACCTAACGTTTCTGCCAGACCACCACAGCCACATATCCAAGAGCAATATCGTTTTCCTTGGAATAGAACAAAGATTGGAAGTATTATGAAAGTAAGAAATACCCCCCAAACCACCCAGATTTGATGGGGATCATAGAAGAAAGTATAGAAGAAAAGTGGCCAAGCATAAATAATCCCATAACTTCTCCAAGCCTGTTCAGCGAAAGCAGGATCACTAGCAAGCCTTTCGCCCATCCATTGGTGATTTACAGCTGTTTGAAAAAGGTATTCAGGGATTAGGAAAAAAAAAGTCCACTGAAAACTTAATAGGCATATATAACGCCAAATCTGGTAGTTATCTTTATGGTCTATTCCCCAGCGTTTAAGGGCTTGCAGTCCGAAGATTGTCATTAAAGTGGTGAAAAGGACGGTATACCAGAAGGCCCAAGGTCGGTCAAAGAAAGATAGGAACTCATAGCCCCAATTTGTGTAAGGCCAAAGCTCTTCTCCTTTTCCTACCTTAACACCATAAATGGAGTACCAAACAAAAAATGAAATACCCAACCAAGAGAAACGGTCGCCCTTAATCCCATAACGAGTGAGCAAAGTGAGACTTATTAACCAGATAGAAACAGCCGTCCAGGTCGGAATGAATGATAAGTCTACTGGTAATGAAAAATCTCCTCCTTGTTTAACTCCAAATAACCAGGCCCCAAAAAATCCTAGAACAGTCAATCCTATAGATCTCAGAAGGTTACCTTCCCAATCGTTTTCCATTTTGAGGCCAAGGGATTTTAGAAAATCTCTTGGCACATCTGAGCCTACCAATACAAAAGCATGATCAAATGGAAGTTGCTGTTTTTCAATCAAATTATTTTTTTGTATTTCAAGAGTAGCTTGATTTTTTTTAAACTCAGTAATCGAAGAACTGAGTACAGTCTTAACCTTATTTGTTTGAATTGAATCTTGCAATTTCCGCTTATTATCGTTAAAGACCCGCCTGAAATCAGTTCCTCGGTAAGAGAGAGTAACATTGTTGTTTTGGCTTAGGATAATGGCTGCTTCTACTGCAGAATTGCCACCTCCTATAACTAAAATATTTTCGTTATGATATTTTCTTGGGGAATAAAGACGATGATATACATGTTCTTGGTCTTCACCAGAAACCTCTAGTTTTTTAGGATTACCTCGTTGTCCCGATGCGAGCACTACATATTTAGCTAGATAGGTGCTTTTGGGAGTTGAAATATGAAAGATTCCATTTATTTTTTCACATCCAGTGACCGGTTCCTTAGTGTGTAGCTTTAGTTCATTCTCAGTTATGATTTGATGCCATCGCTGAACTAAGTGTTCTTTAGTTGAACCATCTAACCAAAGTTTTCCCTTAGGTGGTTGTTTGTCGGGTTCAGCATATACCCACTTACCTTCAGGGAAATTTTCAATCGTATTTGCAATAACCTCTTTTTCTAGTAAAAGATATTGCATGCCACTCTCACTAGCCTGAAGAGCAGCATTCAGTCCTGCAGCGCCACCCCCAATGACAAGAACATCTAACAATTTGGGATCCTGCTTATCAGATTTTTTTAGTAAAGAAGAGATATGTTCAATTACCTGGAAACCTTGTTCCATGGCATGTTTGATGACAACTGCTCCAGCTAAGTCACCAATAATAAAAAATCCAGGGATGTTGCTTTCATTATGATTTTTTAAATACGGACGTTCATTCGATCCACTACCGGAACCCAAGATAGAAATAATCTGAGTTTTAGCTTTACTTAAGAAACTTCCAGAAAATTGTTTTTTAATCATAGTGTTAAGACTTCATTTTCTTAAATCGTGTTTACTTCAGATTTCTGGGAAGCCTACCGAAATCTTGCACCTGACCAGCATATCTGAGTGCTGGGGTGATTAAAACTATTCCTAGTTATGCAGGATGCCAGAACAATAGATTGATTTACCACATTTCCAATATCTTTTAAAAACAAACTTGAAATAAGATTGTCCTCTTGACTTGCAGAAATTCACTCAGTCTATTCTAGAGCTACAGAAATCAACTTGCTAAGTCGGGCTAGCCCCTCTGCAAGATCAGAAAAAATATGTACTCTTAAAATACGGCGATTGCGTGCACTTAGAACCTCAAAATCTCCTTGAGCTTGGCTTGCCTCAATAAATCCAAATGTACAATTTTGAGATGGTATCTTCAGGTCAATTTTTGTTTGACAGGTGATTTGGAGAAAAACACCATTATTAGGTCCTCCTTTGTAGAGCTGACCAATAGAATGTAAAAAACGAGGGCCAAAACTGAGACAAGTGGCAACTTGTAGTTGGTTTCTGACAACGTGACGAATAGTTTGAAGGTGTTTTTGATGAGTGTCGTTCATATTAAGATAAGCTAGGATTGCAAAATAATCACCAGACTGGAGTCTGTTAAGGTGCGCTCTAATCAGATCTACCATGGAACAACTAGGTCCTGTCATTTGGCACAAAAAATCCCGATTTTGTTGAGTAGCAAATAGACCAAACCCATTTTCACAAAGGATTGGATTTTCTAGGGGTAATAAACCGGTTTTTTTGTGCTGAGCAACTAGTTTGTTTGTTGCAAACTTGCTAACTTCAACGTCTGGTTGGTTAAATGGATTTATTTGCAGGATAGATCCAGCTACCGCTATAGCAATTTCCCAACGAAAAAACTCTTGGCTGAGGTTATAGAGATCATCAACTACAATACGGATAACAGGATGACCAGCTTTTTGAATCTTTTCAACAGCCTTATCTAATTTAAGTTGTTTTGTCTGAATTAATCGTAAGTAAATAAAAATACGATCAGAACTATATACTTCTGGTGGCCCCATTTGCTCGCCTTCGATTGGTATGAAGCCCTTACCCTTTTTCCCAGTAGATTCAGCTAATAGTTGTTCTAACCAAGAGGATATTCCTGAAATTTCAGGAGAAACAATAAAAGTCACTTTGTTTTTCTGTTGGTACCCTAAGATAGCTAAAATGGTGCCTAGAATGAGACCCGGATTATTGATTTCCTCAGCAGATGCATTACAAGCCTTTACCATATAATTCGCGCGATTAATAAATTTAGCTATGTCCATGCCCATTAAAACTCCCGGAACCTTTCCGAAAATGGATAAAGCTGAAAAACGTCCTCCAATGGAGGGATCTCCAAGTAAAATAGAACGAAAGTGATGAGTTTCAGCTATTTTTTTCAGTTTCGATTTAGGGTCAGTAATGGCAAGGAAATGATGTCCAGCTTGCATCTCTCCAAAGAGCCCCCTAAGCTTTTCAAAGAAGTATTGTCTCAGAAGGTCAGTTTCTAGAGTGCTTCCAGATTTACTTGAAACAATAAATAATGTCCGAGTAAGATCAAGTTTAGATTCTACTGCTTTGATCTGATTAGGATTAATCGAGTCTAAAACATAGAGTTCTGGAAAGCCTCCTAACTTGCCAAAAGTCTTCTTCAGAACTTCAGCAAAAAGGCTAGCCCCACCCATACCAATCAGTAAAATTTGAGAAAATCCTTCATGCTTAATTTCTTGAGAGAACTTTAAAAGACTTTGTGTGTCAGAAGATTCTCCTAAAGTTGTAGTTAACCAACCAAGCCAGTTATGCTCCCCTGAGTTAGTCCAGAGGGTAGCATCATTTTTCCATAAACGGAGGACCTTATTTCTATTCTTCCAGTCATCAATGCTAATTGAGAAAGCTTTGAGTGATTTTTCCCCAATAGAATAGGTTAGCTGGTTTAGAGTTACATTTTCTTGTTCGTTAAACTGATTGTTCAAGGCAATTTATCCAATCTCAAAAAATCCAGTATTTAACTTTTCAGCAACTAACTATAACGACTCTCGATCCTTTTGATTTTTTCTAGACGCCTTCTATGGCGATCCTCATCTGTGAACTTAGCACTTAAATAGGTTTGTATTAATTCACGAGCTAATTCCAATCCAATTATCCGTGCTCCAAGAACCAGCACATTCATGTCATCGTGTTCTACACCTTGGTGGGCAGAATAAGTGTCGTGACAAAGTCCTGCACGGATTCCAGGTAACTTGTTGATAGCTATAGAAGCACCTACACCACTGCCACATATTACAATTCCACGATCAGCCTCTGATTTTCCTAGGGCAACACCTACTTTTTCAGCAAAGTCGGGATAATCAACTGAGGCTGAACCATAAGTTCCATAGTCTTTGATTGTATGACCTTGGGCCTCAATAAACTCCTTAACGCTTTCTTTGAGAGGAAAACCCGCATGATCAGAACCCAGTGCAACTCGCATGGTCTTTTTACCTTTCTTTTTATCCTATAAAATTAAGATAGTCAGCGTGATTGGAATTAATGGGTTATGTGATTAATAGTGACCAAAAATTACTTTTTTCACTAATCTTTCAATGTGAAAACCAGTTTTAAAATTGGGAATTACATTTCTAGCTTAACCCAAAAACATAAATGCTGGAAGAGTTCACTAGACATCCTCATGGGTAAATTAAAGTGTTTCTTTGACTTCGCGGTTTACTAAAGGAAAAATTCTTAGTGACATATTAATTATCTAGTCTAACTGTGAACCTATTTCTTTAGAAAAAAGTTTTTCAGTTAAGGTATATTAATTAATCGTGTTCATCCTTTTTTATTAAAGTCTATATGTTTAATCGATTAGAAAAACGCCTTTACTAGGAATCAGATCTAGGTAGACTTAAACAGTTAAAATCAACTATTTTGCTTGCCTTAATCCTTTTCAATCGAGTCTATTAAGGATAATCAAAGGAGCTTTGTTCAAATAAAGAGTTTAAATTAAAGGGTGAAGAACTATGAATATATTAACTCAACTTCCTCATCAGTTTGATCGTTGTTATTTGCCAGGGGAGCTTGATTATTCCGATTGGAAAAAGATAGAACCGTTCTTTAAGACTTTACAGGAGAGAAATGTTGATTCTGTCAAGGCTCTGGAGAAATGGTTGTTAGACTGGAGTGAACTAAACGATGTTCTTAATGAAGAAGGTTCTCTACGTTACATTAAAATGACGTGCAATACTGCTGACAAAAATCTTGAGAACTCTTATTTTGAGTTTTTGGAAAAGATTGGAGAAAATGTCAAGACGGCTAATGATTGTCTTAAGCATAAGTTTCTTGATTCTGTTTCCCGACAGAGCTTAGATCCTAAGAAATATTTTGTTTTTGATAGAAGCATTCAAAACGATGTTGAACTTTTCTGTGAAGCTAACGTTGGTTTAGAAACTGAAGAGTCAAAATTAACTCAAGGTTATCAAAAAATTATAGGTGCATTAACTGTTAAGTTTGAAGGTAGAGAACAGACTCTCCAACAGATGAAAAGTTATCTAGAATATCCGTCTAGAAACCAGCGAAAGTTAGCATGGCAGGCTGTGACAGAAAGGCGATTGAAAGAGCAAGAACATTTAGAAAAAGTCTTTGAGCAGTTACTACAAATACGAGAAAAAATAGCAATCAATGCAGGCTTTTCTTCCTATAGAAATTTTAGTTTTCTTCGTCTAGAACGATTTGATTACAAACCTCAGGATTGTTTTAGTTTTCATGAAGGAGTAGAGGCCAATGTAGTTCCATTGGCTAGAAAATTACAACGATTAAGAGCAAAAGAGTTGAATTTGAAACAGTTAAGACCTTGGGATTTAAATGTTGATCCAAAAAATCGTCAGCCTCTAAAGCCTTTTAAAGACACTAGCTCTTTAGTGAATGGTTGCATTGAGATGGTTGGCAGGGTTGATTCTCGCTTTAGCAGTTTTCTTGAAATAATGCAGGATTCAAAGTTGCTTAATCTTGAAAGTAGAAAAAATAAAGCGCCTGGAGGATATCAATCCACTTTGAGCGAGGCAAGATTACCATTTATTTTTATGAACTCTGTTGGTATAGATGATGACCTTAGAACTCTCCTCCATGAATCTGGACACGCTCTTCATGTTTTTGCTACCCGCCAACAACCTCTTGGACATTACCGTCATGCCCCAATGGAATTTTGTGAAGTTGCCTCAATGAGTATGGAATTATTAGCTGGTAAACACTTGAATGTTTTTTATAGTAATGAAGAAGATTTGAATCGGTCTTACAAAAAACATTTAGAAGGTATAGTGGAAATTTTGCCTTGGATTGCTCAAGTAGATGCATTTCAGCACTGGATATATACCAATCCAGGGCACACGGCACTAGATAGAAGAGAAAAATGGGTGTCATTACACCAGCGATTTGGTGGTATTGAAATTTGGGATGGATTGGATGAAGCACTGCAGTGTCAGTGGCATCGACAATTACATATTTTCGAATTACCTTTTTACTACATTGAATATGGAATTGCCCAACTAGGAGCACTCCAGGTCTGGTTTAATTCTAAGAACAATCTCAGCAGTGCAGTTAGCGATTATTGGTCAGCTCTTCAACTAGGTGGAAGTAGACCTCTTCCTGAATTATTTTCTAAGGCTGGAATTAAATTTAATTTCGGCCCAGAGACGATACAGCCTCTGATGCAGATGTTGGAAGAAGAGTTGGACCGGCTATGACTCATAAGAGACGAACAAATACAAGTAACTTGGACTGATTAAATGTTTGAGGTTATAGTTGAAAATAGTTTTCTTTGAAAAGAATATTTTTTGTATTAGACCAGTAAAAGTCTCTATTTCGATTAGGTGATAGTAAGGTAAGGTAAATTTAAAGGCATCCTATATGAAAGGTGATAAATTTCCAAATTTAGTTAGACTTGTTGATCAACTGAGGGGTCCAGACGGGTGTCCTTGGGACCGTCAACAATCGTTTGATACTTTAAAACCAATGCTGTTAGAGGAAGCTTATGAAGTTCTTGAGGCTATGGATACCAATGACAATGAAGCTCTCTGTGATGAGCTAGGAGACTTACTTTTTCAAATTGTGTTTCTTTCTCAGATGGCTGAAACCGAAGGTATTTTTGATATTGAGGATGTCATCAGTGAGGTGCTTAATAAAATGATTCGTCGTCATCCTCATGTTTTTGGCAAAGATAAGGCCATAAATTCCGATCAGGTTCTTGAAAGCTGGGAAGCTATCAAACGAAAAGAGAAAATAAACAAGGTAAAAACTGGAAATTCAAAACTCCAAGTTGATTCAATTTTGGAACATTTGCCAGCTCTGCCTGCATTATTGATGGCTCACAAGCTTACCAGTAAGGTGTCAAGAGTAGGTTTTGACTGGAATAAATTTGATGAAATCCTTTTAAAGTTGCAGGAGGAAATTAATGAGTTAAAGGAAGCCGTTGAGTGTTCTAGTGATTCTGAGCAACGTGTTAAGGTTGAAGAAGAAATTGGCGATTTATTTTTTGTAATGGTCAATATAGCAAGGTTTTTAAAAGTTGATCCAGAAACAGCCTTACGTAAGACAAATTATAAGTTTGTCCAGCGATTTCAGTTTGTTGAAGAGTCTTTGAGAAAAGCCGGTAAGAATTTCAAGGACAGCTCAATCAAAGAAATGGAACAGTTTTGGCAAGAAGCCAAGAGAGCTAAGTAAAGGTGTTAACAGTTCCTGATTCTTTTAAATAAATTCCACCAAATTCAGGATAATTATTGGTGCTGAATCTTGATTAAATCAAGTTTTTTTTACCTGCTACTAATTATTCTCCTATCCTCCTGCAATGGCAGGAATTATAGATAGTTCGTCTTCATCACTAATGGATGTTTGTAAATTTTCTAGGAAACGAATATCTTCTTCATTCACGAAGATATTGACAAAACGGCGGACTTTACCATCCGTTTCACAAATTCTATCTTTAAGACCAGGATAATTTTTGTCAAGGTCCTCAATAATTTCTAAAACGGACCGTCCAGTTCCGGTAACAACTTCTTCTCCATTGGTAAGAGTTCTTAATTGAACAGGAATACGGACTGAAATGGGCATAAACCCTCCTCTTTAATTTAAAAAATCTAAATCTAATGTTACTAAACTCTGGCGAACTCCTCAAATTTGTTCTAGCCTTTTTGCCGTGCTATCAACAATTTTTTCTTGTAAAGGAGTTCAGCATTTAAAACAGCAGCTCCAGCTGCCCCACGGATAGTATTGTGACAGAGTAATTCAAACTTATAGTCAAAAACAGAGCAAGGACGAATTCGCCCCACAGCTACAGACATTCCACTTCCTAGATTTCGGTCCAATCTTGGTTGGGGTCTGTCCGGGGATTCAAGATAAATCACAGGTTTTCTAGGTGCACTAGGTAAATCCACAGACGGACAATTGGAAAGAACCTCAATCAGCTGGCTTTTAGATGGAGTTTGGTTGAATTTTACTGAGACAGCTTCCAAATGTCCGTCTTGTACATTAACTCGGTGGCACTGTGCACTAATCTTAAAATCTGAATAAATTATTTTTCCAGATTGGTATTTTCCTAAAATCTTGAGCGGTTCTTGCTCAACCTTTTCTTCTTCTCCTTCGATATAGGGCAAAACATTGTCTATCATGTCTAGACTGGGTACACCAGGATAACCAGCGCCAGACAATGCTTGCATTGTGACAACACTAACCTCTTTCAGTCCAAATACTTTAGCAAGTGGAGCTAGGACTATAATTAGGGCGATAGTAGTACAGTTTGGATTTGTAATAACAAAACCAGATCCAAATCCTCGTTTTTTTTGCTGAATGGGAATAAGTTCTAGGTGCTTGGGATTAACTTCAGGGACCAACAAAGGAACATCTTCAGCCATACGATGGTTTTTAGAGTTGCTTACTACTGGGTAACCGGCCCTAGCAAAACTAAGCTCAGTTTGACCAGCGATTGATGAAGGTAATACAGAAAATATTAGATCGACTCCAAATGGGGGTCGACAGTTTCTTAAGGGTAATTCTTGAATAAATTCAGGCATTGATTCCGAAACTCTCCAGTGACAGGCTTCCCTGTACTTTTGTCCAATAGAGTGATCAGATGCTCCAAGTTCTTTCACCTTAAACCACGGATGGTTCTCTAGTAACTGAATTAATCGTTGGCCTACTGTTCCAGTTGCTCCTAGGATACCTACTTGCAACTTTTTATTCATCAGGGCCTTTCTTTGAATCTTAGATCAACGGGTGGTATTCTTTCTTTTAACTTGTTCTTCCAACTAACACCTCAATGATAGTCAATTTTTAAAGCTGATCTAAAGCTTCACAGCATTCATAGATATCTTCCATGGTATTAAAATAACCAGGACTAATCCTGATGAGGCCCTCAGGAGCTGTTTTCAAGGATCTATGAACATAAGGAGCACAATGAAGTCCGGATCGAACAGCGATCTGGAATGATTCGTCTAAAATAGCCCCGACTTCAGAGGAAGTATAATTTTTCCAGTTAACAGCTAGTGAACCAACACGCAGGTCAATATCAAGACTACCATAAAGTTGACATTGTTTTTTCTCGCGAAGCATTGTAATGAGTTGAGAAAGTAATTTCTGATCATGAGACCGAATTTTGTCAAATCCCTCTCTAATTACAAATTGCATACCTGCCCGTAGGCCTGCAATTCCTAATGTGTTAGGTGTGCCACTCTCCAATAGATATGGAAGTTCTTTGGGTTGTCGCGGATTTTCTGAGTTCGTCCCAGTTCCACCTTCTCTCCAGGGAGAGAGTGAAGCTCGGTCCCCGATTAGTAATAATCCAATACCCGTAGGTCCTAATAGTGATTTATGTCCGGGACAAGCTAGTAGGTCGATGTGTGAAGTTGACATATCTATGGGTATTATTCCTGCTGTCTGGGCTGCATCGACCAGAAAAATCAAGTTGTTTTCTCTACAAATTTTTCCTACTTCAGTTATTGGTTGAATAGTTCCTAGAACGTTGGAAGCATGAAGAAGACTGATTAATCGAGTTCTAGATGTTATTGCTTTACGGAAGTCATTGGGATCAACAAACCCTTCAGTTGAAAAGGGAATCTGGGTAAGAGTAATTACTTGATTTTCCTCAAGTTGTTTTAAAGGTCGTGAAACTGAATTATGTTCAAGTAAACTGGTAATGACATGGTCTCCAGGTTGGACTATACCCTTTATAGCAATGTTAAGTGAATCCGTTCCATTCAGAGTGAAGATCACTCTGTGATGATCAGACATTCCAAAAAAATGACCAGCTAGAAGTCGAGTATCCTCAATAGTTTTTTCTGTTTGGTATGCGAATTGATAATTACCTCTGCCAGGATTGGCTCCTTCCCTTTGCAGGTAACCATCAAGTTCTTTGTAAACAGATTCTGGTTTTGGATAGCTAGTTGCTGCATTGTCTAAATAAAGCATGTTAGAAGATAATTAATAGAGACAGTATTTTAATTGAAAAGCTAATCCTTGTTTTGTGGAAAATCTCTGCAAAGATTGCCCAGTTAATTTCCAATGTAACGGGAATACAGCGACCGAGCCAGTTGATGATTGCTAGTCCCTTTAACAATGCTTCGACCATCAAGAAAGACTATAATTTCTGCATCTTTACACTTGAATCGAAGGAGAAAACGATTAAAAGATACACTACCAAGAAGTTGTAGCCGACGACCTAGTTCTGGTAAATTTACTTTCTTTCCTTTAGGTTGAAATATTTGTACAGAATCTCGTCCACAAAGAGTTGTTGTTGAAGTTGAGTGATCACCCTTAAGAAACTCTAACTTACCAGAATGACAAACAGGACAGTCATGGCTTTCGCTGCTACTAGCTATTTCTAACCACTGCCAGCTATTTTTCCAGATGTCCAAACACAATAGTTTAGAGTTAAGTTGTTTTGTTTTTCCGGTTAGAATTTTAATTGCTTCAGTAACCTGTAAAGAACTGACTATACTTGCAATAGGTGAAAGAATTCCAGCCGTATCGCAAGTCGGGGTGCTGCCAGGTAAAGGGGGTGACTCCATAATACAACGAAAACAGGGTGTCTGCCTTGGAATAATTGTCATAGTAAGACCACTACTGCCAACTGCTGCCCCATAGATCCAAGGGATCCTCTTTTTGTATGAAACGTCATTTAGTAGAAACCTAGTTTCAAAATTATCTGTACCATCAAGAATACAATCAATTCCTTCCATTAAAGATTCAGCATTTCGGTAGTTGAGATCTACAACGTGAGCTTCTATATTGACTAATGAGTTTATTTTATTCAGGTGTTGTTTCACAGCAATAGCTTTAGGTAGAGATTTTTCTGCATCTTCTTCATTAAAAAGAGTTTGTCTTTGCAAGTTGCTCTTTTCCACAAAGTCTCTGTCAATCAGTGTGAGATGCCCTATTCCTGCTCGACAGAGAGTTTCAGCTTGAACAGTTCCGAGGGCCCCGCATCCTACAATTGCTACTCGACTTTCAATTAGGTGCTGTTGACCTTGACTTCCTACTCCTGGAAATAATATTTGACGGGAATATCTTTCTAAGTTGTCTGACACCGATTTCACTATAAAAAAACTCCCTTAGGGAAGAGCAGAATAGGTAATTTAAAACTATAAATGGGATCTGTCATCAATTTTAAGCTACATTTTGAACAGTATTGACTGTTTTTTCAAACTCACTTAACTTAGCGTTAATGACTAAAGGTTTAGTAAGGTGATTTTCTATGGCTTCCTGTGTTTTTAGACCATTTCCGGTTATAGAAATTACGGTTAGATCGTTCTTTTTTATCCTACCCTGTTGGATAAGTTTTTGAGTTACAGCTACGGTAACGCCTCCAGCTGTCTCAGTAAAGATTCCTTCATCTTCGGCTAAAACTTTGATCCCAGTTACAATTTCATCATCAGTAACATCTTCTCCCCACCCCTTAGTTTCTCGCATAGTCTGAATAGCATAGTAACCATCAGCTGGATTTCCAATGGAAATCGATTTTGCAATAGTTTGAGGTTTTACAGGTTTTATGAAATCTTGACTGGACTTAAGGGCCGTGGTAATTGGTGAACAGCCGGTGGCCTGTGCTCCGTAGATACGACAATGATTATTGGAAATGAGACCAAGGCGTTCCATTTCTCCAAAGGCTTTACCTATTTTAGTAATCAAAGATCCACCAGCCATGGGAACCACAATACAATCAGGGGCACGCCATTTAAGTTGTTCTGCAATTTCGAAACCGTGACTCTTAGACCCTTCTGCATAAAAAGGACGAAGATTAATATTTACGAATCCCCAGTGATGTCTCCCAGCGATTTCACTGCAGAGTCTATTAACGTCATCATAATTACCATTAATTCCGATAACTTCTGTTTTATAAATTAAACTACCTATTACTTTTCCCGTTTCAAGATCAGATGGAATGAAGACATAGCTTTTTAGGCCTACACTGGCTGAATTTGCAGCTACAGAATTAGCCAGATTTCCAGTAGAAGCACAGCCTACTGTTTTAAATCCAAATTCGAGAGCTTTGGAAAGTGCAACTGACACTACCCGATCCTTAAAAGAGAGAGTAGGGTAACATACGCTATCATTTTTTATGAAGAGCTCCTCTAAACCAAGACGTTTAGCTAAATTATCTGCCTTGATTAAGGGAGTAAACCCCACATCTAAGCCTACCTGAGGGGCTTTATCCAATGGAAGAAGCTCTGAATATCGCCACATGTTTGGTTTTCTCTTTTCAAGTACGCCCCTATCTACTACTTTTTTAATAGCTTGATAGTCGTAAATCACCTCTAATGGACCAAAACAAAACTCACAAACCGACAGAGGTTCTTTAGGGTAGGTCTTTCCACATTCTTTACATTGTAGTCCAGTTACAAACTGCATATTCTCCTCACGTTAGAAAGAATCAAGATGATGTTTAAAAGACAAAAAAAAACCTCTTCGACAAGATGAGAAGAGGTATATATCTACATTCCCATTCTTATCTTTCAGAAACCTTGTTCTGTCGGAGTTGGCACCTTCCCTCAATAGGAGGTTGCCGTGGCTTCTAAGGGCCAGTCCCTCAGCCACTCTGGATAAGAACGTTATTTAATTGTAAAAAGTGATTATATTCACAACACCGGAAATGTCAAGAGACAATTCACAAGGATACAAAATCAGAAAAACATTTGGATTTATTGGATTCATAGAGTATAGAGAAGAATAGTTGGTTTATTGGGTCAACGAGGTATAGGGTTTCAGTTTAACCTCTAAGGTCAAGAAAAGACTAAAATTAGAAATTTGATATAAACAATAGATTCAACAAGTCTAAATCATCTAAATATGAAAGTACAATCGGCGAAATTAGGCTTCAAAAAGATTCTTTTGAAATTATATTTGTTTGATTTATTGCAATTAATGATTTAATAAACGTCCTATCACACGCCTTAAAAACTCTTCTTTATTAATCGCAATCCCAACTTTAGCATTTGACAACGGATTCTCCTTAATGATTGTTAATCCTTCGTTGGTAACATGAATTTGAGCAGGCTGGGTGACAAAGAGTTCCGGCCATAATACCATGCCTATTGGGACTACATCATAGAGTATCGGTGTCTCTTTTCCCCATAATTGATAGAGAGAACGTAATGAGTTTGTCAATGGTGAATTAACTTCCCAAAGGTCTTGTCGTGCTTCTTTTTTTAATTTTAGAGATGCTGTAATATCAAGACCTGCATAGGTTATAGGTAATAAAGAGTTTGTCAGCCTGATAGCAGATGGAATGTCAGCCCGAACATTCCATTCTACTGAAGGAGTCGGTTTGTCGTCATATCCTCTATAAAACGAGCCCAACATAGAATAAATTCCTTTTGCTAGGGTTAAAACTTCGGGATCTTTTTGAAGGACCTCTGCTACATTTGAGACTGGGCCTGTTGTAATCAGAATTACCTGTTTTGGGTAAAGCCGTAGTTGGTTAGCTATAAATGTTGCTGCTGGAGTTTCAATTGGCTTTATTTTTGAAAAATCCTTTGCCCATGAAAACTGCCTAAAAGTTGGTTCGTTGAATGTCAGATTACCCACAATTGAGGCTGTTTTTCTTCCTACTCCCACGGGGATATGATCCATCTCGGTTTCATAGAGAAACCGACAGGCTAGTTTTGATCTTTCTTTAGTTTGTCCGTGACCCACTGTAATGCCTAGGATTTCGAGTTCTGGGCTGTTTAATAGTAAAGCAAGTGCAAAAGCGTCATCAATGTCACTGCCGAGGTCAGAATCTAGAATAATTTTTTGGCCTTTAGCAAGAATATTGTTCTGAGCAGTCATCACTAGAAGGAAAATAAAGATTTTTCCAATGACATGAAAAAATTTAAGTTCCATTGTTTATTTGTTTGCCTTAAAAGAAAAGCTGGTCTACTCCATAATTTTTCAATGAAAAGGCCAGATTATGGGTATTAATAAAGTAGTGATTACCCAGTTTAGAAGACTGAGAACCAAACCTGCCCTGAGATAATCTTTAAATCGGTAACCTCCCGGACCATATACCATCGTATTCGTCTGATATCCGATGGGGGTCAGGAAGCTACAGGATGCAGCAAAGGCTATACAAAAGGCGAAAGGGCGTGGATCCCAGGTACCTTGACTTGCAATTGAGATAGCAATAGGTGTTAAAAGAGTAGCGGTGGCATTATTAGAGATAAATGCACTTAGGGTCATTGTAATGAGATATAGCCCGCCAAGTACGGCAGAAGGTCCAAAGGGCTTAAGCCACTGAAGAATACTGTCAGCAATTAAAATAGCTGTTCCTGTTTCTTCCATTGCTTTCCCCAGAGAAAGAGTGGCACCAATGAGAATTATAATTCTCCAATCTACTGCTTGATAGGCTTCTTGTGGGGTAAGACATCTAGTCAACACCATTAAGAGAGCTCCTGACATAGCTGCAACCATAAGAGGGTGAGGAAGAGGTAGAAGATTAGTGGTGGCCACAAAGATTACTCCTACAAAGATACAAATTGAAATAGGTGTTTTACTCAGTTTAAAATTATGTTTGTCCGCTTTGTCTATAACGATCAAAAAATCTTGATTTTGCCTTAAGTTATTAAGGATGTTCTTCCGTACCAACATCAGCAATAAATCCCCTGCACGTAAACGTACTCTACCTAGTTTTTCTAGAATAGGGCCTCCGTGACGCCTAATTGCCAAGGTAGTGGCTTGGAATCGTTGTTGAAAATTGAGTTCCTCTAGGGTTTTGCCTGCTAGACTGGATTCACTTGAAACAACAGCCTCTGCTAAGAGAACATCGTCTGATTGAAGATCAGCATCACCGAGCTTAACTTCAGGTAAGATACCCACTCCTTCAGAATCGCGAAGTTTTAAAATGTTTGGTAAACCACCTTTAACAATAAGAATGTCATTTACTTTGAGATGAATTTCGTCTAGTAGTATTTGGAATTTGTCTTCTCCCCTTCTAATTTCAAGGACTTCAATGTCGAGGGTATCATTAAAATTTGTCTCTTTAAGAGTTTTGTTTATTAACTGAGAATTCTTTTGAATTACTAATTCAGTTAGATAATCTCTTAATAAATACGAGTCAGTCAAACTAGTCTTGTCAGGTCTACTAGGAAGAGAGTACTGCCCGATAGTGAGCATGTACAAGCCACCCACTACTAACAACAATGCCCCCAAACTGGTGAACTCAAACATATGAAAGGTTTCTGAAGTATGACTAGTAAAAATTGATCCCACAATGATGTTTGTAGAGCTACCTATATAAGTACAAACTCCACCCATAATTGCTGCATAGGACAAAGGAATAAGTAGCTTAGAGGATCGTAGTTTCTTCTCTCTAGCAATACCAAGTATCATAGGTAGGAAAATAGCCACTGCTGCTGTATTACTGATGAAAGCAGAGAAAATTGCAATCATAGGGATGATTATAGATAGGAGTCGTCCTTCAGATGACCCTCCAACTTTGGAAAGACTATTTCCTAGTTTAAATACAACCCCTGTTCTGATTAGTCCATGTCCCAGAATGAGCATCGCTGCAACTGTAATTGGAGCTGGATTACTAAAACCACCTAGAGCTTCCGTTGGACTCAATACCTGCGTCACTATTAAGAGGCCCACAGCTGAGAGAGCTGTAATTTCGATTGGGATGATCTCAGTAAAGAAGAGAACAAGCGTTATCAATAAAACTGCACAAACTATTAGAACTTCCACTTAAGACTGCCTTTCAAAGGTTATTGATTAATCATCTTGGAATATTGTTGATTTATTTAGTTTTACAAAAATTAGAGCTAACTAAATTGTACTTTAATTATATTGTGACTAATTATCGTTTCAATTCTTAATACCTTACAACGTTACTTCAGTACATTTAATTCTAAAGTTAAGCCTATCTCCAAGCCTCGATAGAAGTTTGTAATTACTTTTTTCCCCGATTAAAGGGGTTTGCGGTTTATTCAAATGAGCAGTACAGTAAAATTAGTAATTCAATTCAGGACTCTCTTAAAAACCTCCTAATGCCTAAAGCTAGAATTGATTTAGCTGGAGTTTATTCAAATTGGGTCATAGGTGAAGCATTGGAGGTAAATGGGCTTTCAATTTTTGAGCAAATCGGCTGGAAAAAATATTTTTACCCCCATGATTGGGGTAGCCAATGGTTTTTTTATGAACTAGCTTTATTTATGAAGTAAGACTGGAACTTAAACAAAGCTACTCACTTCCAGAAACAAGCATTATAATGCCATTACGATGAATAAATTACTACTTTCTATTTTGGGAGTCTTCACCTTTGGTGTGATAAATCTTATTGGGGAAGAAGGTGGAATAATCTCTAGTAAGATGCCCAGTCTTTTGCAAAGGGTTATTTCAAAACAACTGAACAATAATAAGTTATGGTACAGATACATTTGTGAGGAACGAGAGATCATTGATAAATTAACTAATTCAGGAAAGGTTGTGAATTCAGAGTCTGAAACCTATACGTGGATTCATACAAAGTTACAATCCTTTAGTAAGTTAATTGCAATTAATGGGGCACGGTATGACAATAGGTTTTTAGAGGCACAAGACAAGAAAATTAATCAATTAATTGCTAATGTTGAAGCAATGTCTGAACAAAAACAAAATAAATTGTTCCATGGAACTCAACTAAAAAGGGAAAGAGGCGTGCTGCCCACATTGTTTAAAAATTTTCTAATGGCATTTATTTTTTCGCATCAGGGTGAACAGGAAATAAATGGCATAAAGACACTGGTTATAGGATTTTCCCCTCAAGATAGCTTTAAAACTTCTAGTCGAGAAAGTTTGTTTCTGACTAAAATGGAAGGGCAGCTTTGGGTTACAAAACAAACCAATCAGATAATTCGCTTTACTGCTATTTTAAATGACGATGTTCAATACCTAGCGGGGATTCTTGGTAGTATAAAAAAAGGTGCTACTATCACCTTCGAGCAAGCTAATATTGGTAATGGGCTTTGGTTCCCAACATTTAAAACATTAACTTATCGTAAGGACATAATTTTTAAAAGTTCTCATTTAAGAAGGACTAACCTATATCGGAATTATCGTTTAAACCCACTATTTAAAAAGCAAAGTCTTGTTCAAGTAGAGAACCTTCAGTAGGAAGTGGCCCGTTATTTACCTTTTTATCAAGTAGTAGGTCTGTGAGGTTTTTCTATCAGTTAGGGTCAAAGAACTTAGGGTTAAAGATATCGGGTTATTAACAGTCTGAACGGGAGCCAAATGTCTAATTGTAGAATGAGTTTGACTCTTGACACTTGTCTGAACAACCACATATTCTTCTAGCAGAGAATCGTATTAAAAGATGACTAACCTATGAGGAGAGATAGTGAGGCATAATTTATTCAATTCATTTCAAACTTTTGAACTTGGGAATGGAAAGATAGGCAATTTTTATTCGCTACCACAGTTGGAGAAGATAGGAATTGGGCCCATTTCAAGACTGCCCTTGAGTATTCGTATTGTTTTAGAATCAGTACTTCGTAATGTAGATGGCAGAAGAATTCAGGAACAAGATGTACATGACCTTGCTAACTGGAAACCGCGTAGTGATCGTACTAAAGAAATCCCTTTTCTTGTAGCAAGAATTGTACTTCAAGATTTTACCGGTGTTCCCTTGTTAGTTGATTTAGCAGCAATGAGATCTGCTGTTTCCCGACTTGGTCATAAGGTGAAACTTATCGAGCCATTAGTACCGGTTGATTTGGTGGTTGACCACTCTATTCAGGTAGACCACTCTGGAAATAGTGAAGCACTTCAACTTAATATGGAAATGGAATTCCTTCGAAATTCAGCTCGTTATCAGTTTCTAAAGTGGGGTATGCAGGCTTTTGACCAATTTAAAGTTATTCCTCCTGGTATTGGTATTGTTCATCAGGTTAACCTCGAGTATTTGGCCAAAGGGGTTCTGAATCAGCAGGAGGTCTATTATCCAGACACCTTAGTTGGAACTGATTCACATACTACAATGATTAATGGTCTTGGTATTTTAGGTTGGGGTGTTGGTGGCATTGAGGCAGAAGCAGGAATGTTGGGTCAGCCCGTTTACTTTCTAACACCTGATGTAGTTGGGGTTAACTTGAAAGGTCGTTTGGGAGAAGGTTTGACTGCCACAGATTTAGTGCTTCGATGTACTGAAATCCTTCGTAAGGCTAATGTAGTAGGAAAGTTTGTGGAGTATTTTGGAGAAGGAGTTGTGGATTTACCAGTCACTGATCGAGCGACAATCGCCAATATGGCTCCTGAGTATGGAGCAACAATAGGGTTTTTCCCAATCGATAAGAAGACCTGTGATTATCTTGAAGCGACTGGAAGACATCCCCAACAGGTTGAGATTTTTCGCAACTACTTTAAAGCACAAGGACTTTTTGGAGTTCCCAGTTTAGGAGACTGTGATTATAGTGAGATTTTAGAAATTGATTTGGAAGAAATTAGACCTTCAGTTGCTGGTCCAAAACGCCCTCAGGATCGCCTTGAATTAACCCAGCTTAAGCCTCGTTTTTTGGAACTGTTGGAAAAACCGGTTGAGGAAAATGGATTCGGTTTGGGATCTAATGGATTTAAAAATCGTTCCACAACAGATGTTTCTTTTAACGGTGGGGAAATTAGTAATGGGAGTGTTGTGATTGCAGCTATTACCTCGTGTACAAATACTTCAAACCCTGGGGTTATGCTAGCTGCTGGATTACTAGCAAAAAAGGCTGTGGAAAAAGGATTAAAAGTTTGTTCAACAGTTAAGACCTCATTAGCTCCAGGGTCACGAGTAGTGTCAAACTATTTAGAGAAAACAGGATTACAGACCTATTTAGATCAACTGGGGTTCAACGTAGTTGGTTATGGATGTACAACATGCATCGGCAACTCAGGACCCCTCGAACCAAATCTTGAGGAGAGAATAATAAAAAACGATTTAGTTGTAGCTAGTGTTTTAAGTGGCAACCGTAATTTCGAGGCCAGGGTACATCCCAATATAAAAGCTAATTTCTTAATGAGTCCCCCGTTGGTTGTAGCTTTTGCATTGGCTGGTCGGATTGATGTTGATCTTACCCTTGATCCAATTCAGCAGGGCAAATATGGAGAGAATGTTTACCTTAAGGACCTGTGGCCTACTTTGAAAGAGATCAGTGAGTTGATGGATACAGCATTTGAACCTGAAACCTTTCGGGATTTGTACAGTCAGCTTGAAGGAAAAAATACTAGGTGGGAAGACATCAATAGTAGTAAAGGTGATCTTTTCGATTGGGATTCCAAATCAGATTATATACAAGAGCCTCCTTTTTTCGATGATTTTTCAATTGGTATTGAACAGCCAAAGGATATTTTCAGTGCTCGCCCATTGGCAATTTTTGGAGATTCAGTTACAACTGATCACATAAGTCCTGCAGGAGCTATTAGTCAGACATCACCGGCAGGGAAATACTTGCTGGAGAGAGGTATTTCCAGTGAAGATTTCAATAGCTATGGTTCACGTCGTGGAAATGATAGTGTCATGACAAGGGGAACTTTCGCTAATGTTAGGATAAAAAATCTTATGATGCGAGGTCTTGAGGGTGGTCTAACCCAACATCAACCTTCTGGCACTAAATTGACTATTTATGAAGCTTCTCTTAGATATAGAGACGAAGAGACACCACTTATTGTCTTTGGTGGTAAGGAATATGGTACTGGAAGCTCACGTGATTGGGCTGCCAAGGGAACTAGACTTTTAGGAGTTAAGGCTGTCATATGTGAGAGCTTCGAACGGATCCACCGAAGTAATCTTGTGGGAATGGGGATTTTGCCTTGCGAATTTTTACTTGGAACTAATGTGGATTCTCTACACCTAAATGGTACTGAAATATTTGATATTATTGGGCTTGAGCAGGGTGTCTGCCCCCAACAAAGGTTAACTTTAGTCATCCATCGACAAAATGGAGATAACGAACACGTCATTTTGACTGCCCGGCTGGATACCCCTGTAGAAGTAGATTATTATCGAAATGATGGTATCTTACCTTATGTTCTTCGGGGCTTATTGAAATCCTAGTTTGAATTCAACTACTAAATTCCTTAAGTTGACATGGAGATTAGGGTTTCTTAAGTATGATTATTCCCAAAACCCAAGTACTTTAAACAGATCTGCTGTTAATTTTTTAACTAGCATAAGTGTAGTTAGATCATTAATGCCAAGATTTAAAGTAGAACAAGGAAAAATACAACATTAAAAAGTGTTATTTCCCTGAATAATTAGATGATCGTAATTATTTAAAAAAATAAATATTTTAATTTATAGAAATTTTGGTTACCTATTTTGAAGAAGACAGTCTTTGTTGTATTCGATCATAGTCTGGGGGAACTTTCATTCTAAAGATTTTTTCAGAAAGTTTGGGGTTAATCTTAATGTTGGTCAAAGAGGTTGTTAAATGGTCTTGACTAGCTTCAATTAATTGAATTTTGATGGGAATCCAATCCTGATGATCAATCCACAAGTTAATTTTTGAAAACATGGACTTAATTTTTTCTGATTTTGGAAGTAGTTCAAGGAGAGAAGTCAATTTCTCTTTAATAACCTCTTCTCTGATTAGGGTAACGTAATAGTCTTTCTGAATTTCCTTGGTTGATTGGCCAAACCAAAAAAGTTGAAATGCAGAACTGTTTCCCATATTTTTAGTATCAAATTCTTGGTAACGTTTGATAGTAGGTTCAAGAATTCGAATCCTGCTTTTTTCCAATAATAACGTCCTTTTAAGGGGATGTTCATATTCTAGTTTTAATGCTCTTTTATTACTATGGTTCTTGAAAAAGAGCCTGCCACTTTTTTCTGAAATATCATTTACTATTACGGTCACTTTCGTCTGTTTGATGTCAGCACTAATTGCCTTTAGTGCACTAGAGGCACGGTCCATTTGAGTTAAAACCTGCTTTGTTGCAGGAGATATTTTAGCTTGACCCACTAAATTGACTGATGTCCCAAAACAGATTATCAGAAGAGACAAGGACTGTTGGAGGAGTCTCCTATTCATAATTTAATCTCTTGGCGCGTTCCACACTAATTTGTCAAATGACCTATCTTTATTTTATCCACACTAAGTAAGTAATCGTTTTTCCATTTTCATCTGTGACAGGTTCAACATTGGAGATAACAATTGATTTTTTTAAAACTTTTTCGACATGATCTTGAATGGACTTTTTTAAGGAATTGTTGTCTTGGTTTACTGAAAGTAATTCTGAATTAATGCTTAGTAATGAGTTTTCTTCTGCATCATGAATCCAATGTATTCCTTCTTTACTATCGTTCAATTTTTGATCAAGACCTGGGTTGTCGTAAAAAAAATTAGCTGGAATAAGAAAGATAAACATTAAAATAGTCAGGCACATTATGTCGTAGGGTAGAGTTCCCCTGTCATAAGACCAAAAAAGTATCCTGTATGCTTTTTGAAAAAGCTGACTGGTTAACTTTAATTTGTTGTCACTGGTCCGGCTAGTCATCTACTGTACTCCTAAAAGATTCTGAGATTCTCTTTGACAGAAACATTGTTTTACAAGTTACCATTCTCTAGGCGATATCAGGGGAGATAATTTTCCCATCTCTCATTTCAATTACGCGGTTAGCCATAGCAGCAGCTTCTGGATTATGAGTAATCATTAGGATTGTTTGATTAAAAGTTTGGTTTAATTCTTGCATCATATTCAAGACTGTTTTGGAACTGGAACTGTCTAGGTTGCCTGTTGGTTCATCAGCTAGCAGAATAGAAGGTTTATTTATAATCGCCCTGCCAATTGCCAAACGTTGCTGCTCTCCTCCAGACAATTCGGAAGGTTTATGATGGATTTTCTCTCCCAAACCTAATAATTCTAGAATTTGGTGAATATCTTCTTGGTCTGAATTGGTATTTCCATGAATTTCTTGGGCAATCTTTAAATTTGCCATCGCACTTAATGTAGGTAGTAAATTAAACCGTTGAAACACAAAACCAATTTTCCTTCGACGAATATCAGTTCGAACGGAGTCCTTGCCTGTGGAAATTTCCTCTCCGTCAATAAGCACTTGTCCACCCGTAGGAGTAGCAAGGCCTCCTAATAGGTGCAAAAGTGTAGACTTACCACATCCTGAGGGTCCCATTATTGCAATGAATTCTTCTTCGTTTACTTTTAATGAAAGTCCTCTGAGAGCAGGCACTTCGATTTTTCCACTTTTGAAGGTTTTTGTAAGATTGATAGCTTGTAAAATTATTTTCATTAGAAATCAAGTTAGTTGTAGGCAGTATAATAGCTTAATAACCCAGTGAATTGGGAGTTCTAAAATTTATAGAAGAAGATTGTCGTTTAACTGCCCTAAAGACTCATTTAGTTATTGTAAGCAAGAGCCTCTAGCGGGTCTTGGCATCCAGCTCGAAACGCAGGGTAGAGAGCTCCAAGAGAAGCACTAAGTAAAGCTAGACAGCCAGTTCCCACAATCCATCCTATAGATAAATCATGATAAAGAGTTGGAGAAATAGCACTAAATAGTAGTCGTCCTGTAAAGGTTAATCCAATCCCAACTAGAAAACCAATTCCACCTAAAGTAAGGGCTTCCTTAAGGAAAACGAACGAAACATATAGCTGGTTTGCTCCTAATGATCTTAAAATCCCAATTTCATGTGTTCTTTCAGTAACTGTAGTGTACATCGATAAAAATATAATGAAGAAGCCAATAAGAGTGGCAACTGATATTACCAACTTTGTGAAAAATCTCAGCGGGCCAAAATCTTTGTTGGCATCTGTCATTTGAGCAATAAAGTCGTTCATATCAAATGTTGGGTAGGATTTTAAACTTTTACTAAGTTTGGCGACTACAGAGGAAATTTTGTTATTAGCTCTACATTTTATTAACATTAAAGTAGCTTTACCAGGACTGCCTACCAGTGCTTGCATTTTTGTAATTGGGATAAACACCCTAGACCCTTTACCATTTTCAACAATGCCGCAAACTCGAAAGGAATGATTCATTAAAATTAGTTGATCTCCAATTTTGAGATTGTTAGCACTTGCATATATATCATCTATGATAACGTCGTCTAGTTCCTTAAAATTGGAACCAGATAAAAAAATGAAACCTTGGCTTACCCGGTTGAAACTTTTTAGATCAATTCCCCAGATTAGTCCCATTCCACCGCTAGTATTAAACTGAAGAAAAATAGGTGTTACAGCATCTACTCCTTCTATATTTTGAATTAATTTAGAGATTTTTACTGACATAGCTGCTGTACTGGCAGCAAGTAAAACGCTAGAGTTTGGAGGTTGGAGGGCAATATCAGCACCGACACCTGCCATTCTTTTACTTGTTTCCTCAATCATTCCGTGGGATAAGCCAACTATTAACAAAATTAGTGCTACTTCTAATCCAATTGCTAATGCTGTTGTCATTGACCTTAGAGGACGGGAAAAAATATTTGAAAATACTAGGCCAGAACTCAATCTAAAACTCCTTTATTTAAGTAAGGTAAATTAGATTTCCTTTGTAAGATCAATTTCCTTAGCACTCGGAAATTTGTCTAAAATGAACACTCTATTTTCTAGGAAACCATTGATTTGAATTGTCTCCGAATGGATTATTAGGGAATAGGAATCATTGGGTCTACGGATGTGAATTACCTTAGGATAAATCTGAGTATTCATCTTCTGAAAATCGTTGTATGCAATCTCGGTTTCTAGTTTTCCTTCATGGCTAAATTTTTTTTGTTTTGCAATATTGAGATTTAGTCGATTAAACCAAATCTTTCGCTTCAAACTAAGTCTTCCTTCCGATTGCCATTCATGCAAAGAAAGGACATAAAATTTTTTTCTTCCTTCTTGATTTTCCTCCAGTGAAATGAGGGGGAAGGATTTTTTTTCAATTGGTAAAGGTGCAAGAGCCTCAAAAATATGCCGAGGTCGGATGTTAACTGGCAGATCTTTTCGAGGAGCGATGACTTGATTATTTAGTCCCCGAATCAATTTATTCTTAGGGGGAACCACAATTAAAAACTGGGTTTTATCAGAGACCATATCAAGCACCTTCACTTGAAAAGCTTGTACAATAATTCGAATGTCAAAAGGTTTTCTGAGGATGATGAAACCCTCACTCTCACGCCATCGCTGGATCTCTCCTGCTTCAAGACTACCGCCAGTGAGTTCGTAAGAAACCTTTAATTGTAGAGTCTTAATAGATTTACTGAATTGATTAAATTTATTGATCAGATCTATTCGACTTGCTGTTTTAGCTGGGAAAGGGATCAGGGAATTAGGAACTCTTTCTATTTGCTTAGTTCGAAGAGAACTACAACTTATAATTACTATCCAAAGGCAAGAGCTGCCTAAGATGATTAGAAAGAATCGAGAAAATTGCAATAGCTTTTCTAACCCGTTAAAAACAACTACGTTATCAGTTGGCCAGTCTAGTAGTCAACTCAATTAGAGATTAACTCCGGTATATGTTGGAGTTCAACCATTAATCTATAGGATCAAAAATTCTATGAATTAGTCTTTTGACGTAATGAATGGTATTTTCTGTATAATAAGAATGTTAGTAAGGCCACTATGCCTAAGGCAAGAATTATCCAAGCAAAACTTAGATAATTATCTCTCAAGTGGTTAAGAGTTTTTTCTCCGTATTTAACTGCAAGATATCCTTCTAAAAAGTATCGAATGCTTCGTCCAAGAGCCACTGACAGAATAAATTTCCTAGGACTCATTTTTAAAACACCAGCACTAAGAACAAAGATTTTAAAGGGTGTTGGCGGGGGCAGGATTGCTGGAATCATAATGGAAAGAAATTCAAACCGCTGGTGCCAGCTGATAACAGTTTTTAGATGTCGGGCAGCGTATTTTTTTTGAATTAAAACCTTACCACCCCTGTGTCCAACGTAAAAAAGAGCAAGACACCCTAAAACTGAACCTATTGTAGTCATGGCGCAGTAATAGAACATAAGTTCTGGATTTTTTATCGAAAGACTTATAATTAGAATGTCACTAACTTCTGGGAGGGAAAGAAAGGAAGAATCAAAAAAGGCAATTAGTAGAAGTGCCCATCCTCCTAATGGATCGGTAAGTCCTAAAAAAAACTGTTGAATGTTAAGAGCGATTTGTTTCAATGGTTTATACAGGGTAGATTCAGTTGCTGATAAACTATACACTAAATCTAAACTTCATTTTAATGATGACTGTTCATTGAGTTAATTAAAAGCCTGTTGATCAACAAAAGATAAGTAATTCATTGCTGTAGTGTGTCCAGAATGTCAAAAGGACCTTGACAGAAGAATTTTTAAAAACTTTGTGCATTATCTTAGTTAGCCTGAAGATTAATAATTTTTCAGGAGGATATTTTGCAATTTATTAGACTATTGCCTACTACATGAGGAGGCTAATTTATGAGAAAACATATTGGTTTGCTATCATTGTTTTGGATAATTTTTTTGGCCTTTTTCTGTCCCTTTTTCTTGAAAGTTTATTCTCAGAAGAAAGTTTATCCTCGAAAAATCCAAGATTTTTCCTCTTCGAGTTCAAATTTTTCTAAACTCACTGCTGATCAAAGAGCGAGATTAGCAAACCAGAGATTGAATCATGTCTTTCAGAAGTTTAAAGATGACTCAAAAAAACTATCTGAAGAATCTAGTCAATTGAACGAATTGATTCAAAAATCCAGTCCCCATACTTATTCCATTGTAATTGTAAAAAAAGCTGAGAAGGTAGAAAAACTTGCAAAAAGAATCAAAAAAAGAGCCAAGAGGGGTTTTCGTTAATTTACTATCTCAGTATTCTCACATTTTTTAGGGAATTCTAGGAAATATTTCAAAGACTGTTTCATCAAAGTGCTTAACATTCAGAGGAATCTCAAGCGGTAAAGATTAATCTCTATTTCGTATGGTAATTCCATTCCATTGCAAGTTCAATTAATTTATCAATTAATCGTGAATAAGGCATTCCGCTTGCTTCCCATAGTTTAGGATACATACTAATTGGAGTGAAACCTGGAATAGTGTTAATTTCATTTAGGTAAATTTTGTTTGTTAATTTTTCTAAAAAAAAGTCAACCCTAGCCATCCCCCTACAGTCAATTAATTGGAAAGATCTTTTTGAAAAGTCCTGTATCTGTTTCACTTTGTCTGATTCTAAAGGAGCTGGGATTACCAACTTGGCATTATCATTTAAGTACTTTGATTTATAGTCATAAAAGTCTGAATTTGTAATAATTTCACCTGGAATTGAGACCTGAGGATTTCTATTACCCAGTACTGAACATTCAATTTCTCTAGCTTCTACAGCCTTTTCGATTAAGATTTTATTATCAAACTGGGCTGCTAAGTCCAAGGCTCTTGAAAGACTTTCACTTCTTGTTACCCTACTAATGCCTATTGAAGAACCTAGGTTAGCAGGTTTAATGAAACAGGGATATCCGAAGGTTTTAGCAATTTTTTGTTCTATTTTTTTTTTATCCTGATTCCATTCCTCTAGAAACATAGAGATAAATGGTACTGTTGGTAGCTGTGCTTGCTGAAATAAAGTTTTCGTCATGCATTTGTCGATGGCAATTGCAGAGCTAAGCACTCCAGCACCGACATAAGGTACATTAGCCATTTCAAATAGACCCTGGATTTTTCCATCTTCACCAAAAGGGCCATGGAGAACTGGAAAACAAACGTCGATTTTTATTTTTTGACCTACCCAATCTGAGGATGGATCGAATTGTATTAGATGCCCTGAACCTTCAGAATTGCTAGCTAGAAATACTGGTATTCCTTCATCAAGAATTTTTGACAACTGCCCTAATGAAAAATTTGGATCAGAGCGCCACTGACCTTCCTTTGTAATTCCAATAAGAACGAGGTTGTACTTGGTTTGATCAATAGCAGCAAGGATTGAAGCCGCTGACTGTAACGAGACTTCATGCTCACTAGATTTGCCTCCAAATAAAAGCCCTACTGTTGTTTTTTCCCTCAACTGTTTGTTCCTCCATCAAATCTAGCAGATATACTACAAAATCTTATTTATTGTACATTCCTTTTTGCTTTTCAGTAATGAAGTGTTTTTCCTTCTAATCAAGAGTTTTTCTCTAGCTATTTAGGGAAAACTTTTTAACACTTAGTTTTAGGGTTTTATACGATAAATAGTTCTGGGAAATGGAATAGCTTCCCTAACATGTTCAATACCACAGATCCAGGCTACCACTCGCTCAAGTCCCATACCAAAGCCAGAATGAGAGAAAGTCCCGTATCTACGAAGATCTAGGTACCATTGAAAAGTCTCAATAGGTAGTTGGTGCTTTTCAATGCGTTGGTAAAGGAGTTCTAGGTTTGTTGTACGTTGGCCACCTCCGATGATTTCACCATAACCTTCAGGAGCTAGAACATCAACACAAAGGGCTAATTCAGGAGAAATTGGGTCAGGTTCCATGTAGAAAGCCTTAGTTTCTATTGGATAACGATGAACTATCAGAGGTTGGTTGAACTGTTGAGCAAGAACGGTTTCATCTGTTCCACTGAGATCCTGTCCCCACACAACCCTTGAACCTAGGGACTGTAGAGTTTTTATTGCTTCTTCGTACGTTATTCTTGGAAAGGGAGTCCTAATTCCTTCTAAATATTCCATGTTTCGCTGTAGGGTTTTTAATTCAAGACGGCAGTGTTGGGTAACGTGTTTAATTATGTTGATAATCAAATCTTCTGCTAAAATCAAAATGTCATCTAACGTGGCGTAGGCTACTTCTGGTTCTACCATCCAAAATTCAGTAAGATGACGCCTTGTTTTAGATTTTTCAGCACGAAAAGTGGGGCCAAAGGAATAAACTTTTCCAAAAGCAGCAGCAGCAGCTTCATTATAAAGCTGTCCAGATTGAGTTAAATAAGCCTTTTCATCAAAATAATCCACCTCAAATAAATTAGTAGTTCCTTCGCAGGCAGCTGGAGTAAAGATAGGTGTGTCAATTAAGGTGAAATCTTTTTTGTCAAAGAACTCTCGAATAGACCGAATAATCTGGTGTCTGATTCGTAAAATAGCATGCTGTCGAGATGATCGCAGCCAAAGGTGACGGTGATCTAATAGGAATTCAATGCCGTGTTCCTTAGGACTAATCGGAAAGGGTTTTTTGGGATCAACGTGCTGGATAGTTTTTAGGTCAGTGACTTCCATTTCATAACCCCCAGGTGCTTTTTTCCCCTCTGGGACTTTTTGGATAGTCCCGGTAATCTCGATGGAAGATTCCTGAGTTAGCTCAGTAACTCCTTGAAAAATAGAAGTTGAAACTGAATCTCTCAATACTATTGCTTGTAATAATCCAGTCCCGTCTCGAACAATCAGAAAAACTATTCTTCCACTGGATCGGTGGTGGTAAAGCCAACCGTGGATTGTTACAGATTTTCCATTAAAGTTTTTGACTTGATTAATACATATACTAGGCATTGCCATCTCCAGATTTATTAAATTTTGAATCTAATTTTTTAGGTGTTTTCTATGAATATCTTCTAGTTTTTTTAACTGATTGAGACATTAAGGAAAGATGCTAGAGCTCTCCGATGTTTTTAGTGAGATCCAATAGCCTGAATTTTGACCAATTAACTAGAAGAATGACTAGTTAGCGGTTTAACTATAATCAATAATTACTAGGAAGAAAGGAGATTTGTAGAGTCGCAGCATCTATGTTAACCTCCTAATAATAGCACTTTTATTGCTATCATTAGGACTAATTTTAACTAGCTAATTTTCAAGCATTCTTCTACCTAACGAGGTTGTAACTATTGAATAGGAAGAATCGGTGGCGGCTTCCTTCAAAAAAATCACAGAATGACATTGATAAGGTTATTCTGCGCTCCAACCAAGTTGAAGAAGAAACTTTTGCTGAAACAACTTATCTTAAAGGCCTAATCCGAGAAAAGAGCCAGGTTATAGTTAAATTACTTGATAATCAGGAAATAAAAGGACGAATAGAATGCTATGACAAAAACTTTATTCGAATGACCTGTAAACCATTACCAAATCTGTTTATTTATAAAAAACAGATCAAATATATTTTGGAAGCTTGAATTTGAGACTTGAATAAATCTATCTATTGAGTTTAATTAGTATTTTCTTTCTATTTCTTGATGTTACAAAGAATATAAACCCAAATCGTTACACTAAGACTTTCTGAGTCAAGACGAAATTAGCATTGAAGCGTTAATGAATTTTTTGTTTATCTTTTTTGATCCATCTTAATGATTTTTGCATTAAAAAGGGGAACTACTAAACAAAGCAGAGCTACTTTTGGATGGAGTATTCTACTCAAAATCAGCACTGAAACTTTTTTTCTTTAGTATATTGGCTAGTAGGTGGGAAAAGGTTGAACGTGGGATGATCCACGTTGCTCCTGCTTCGTGTGCTTTTTTTTGTAGGTCTGTCTGGACATGAGAGTAATAGGCTAAAATTGGTATCTCAGACGTAGCAGCCAAGGTTTTTAGTTGCCTAATCGTTTCTAGTGACTGGGTATGTCGACCATTAAGATCAATAATTATCAATTTAGGTTTCTCTTTTTTAGCATTTTGCGTTAAAGCTTCTTGAGTCGCTAAAATTCGTATAGGTACGCTACAAAAATTTGCAGTCGAAGAGATTTTACTTGAGAAAAAAAGATCATCGGTCAAGGCAAGTACTTGAGTGGCCATAGTGCTCTCTTGAATTTATGTGGTACAGATTGGTTGGTTATTCATTAATTTTAAAGGTTTCTATTGGTCAGAGAAATTATTTGATAAACTGAATCTAGATTAAGCGCTATGACGAAAATTTATGGTGTCGCCATCTTGAACTGTATAATTTTTCCCCTCGAGTTTCATTAACCCTTTTTGGCGAGCAACAAAAAGAGACCTTGTTTCTAAAAGAACATTCCAGCGAATTACTTCAGCCCGGATAAAACACCGTTCTATGTCAGAGTGAATAGTACCCGCAGCCTTTAAAGCAGAAGTGCTGTGTTGAATTGTCCAAGCACGACATTCATCCTCACCCACAGTAAAAAAGGAAATCATTCCAAGTAACTGATAAGTTTTTTTGATTATTCGGATCAAGCCAGATTCTGATAGTCCAAAATTTGACAAAAAAGCGGTAACCTCCTGGTCAGGGAGTTCAGTCATTTCCGCTTCTAATTCCCCACAAACACCTGATATTTCAACATTTGCTTGCTCGGTAATTTCTTGGAGTTGGTAAGTTTCATTTAGGTGATTTAGTTGAGAGGACGATTCATCCGGTAAATTTAAAACATGTAGGATAGGTTTTTGAGAGAGGAAGGTGAACCCTCGTAACCTTTTTTGCTCCAGTTGAGTAAAATCAAGAGATCGAAGCGGCTTTTCTTCCTCTAACCAAACACGACATTTCTGGAGTAAAGTTTCTTCCATTTGTAGATCTGGATTCTTTAACTTTTTTAATTCTTTGCCTAATTTTTCCAATCGTTTTTCGGTTATAGACAGATCACATAGAATCAACTCTAACTCAAAATCAGTTATTTCATTCCTAAGAAATTTGCTTACGTAATTAGCTGCAGACAAATCAATGTTAAAAGTCCCAATAACATGGATCAAAACATCGACATTTCTAAGATTTTCAAGATCCAGATCTTGGTTCTTTTTTATACCTTTATTAATTGCTGGAATGTCAATATATTCAACTGTGGCATAGGTTGTCTTTTTGGGTTTAAAAAGAGTTGAAAGTTCATCAAGACGCCGGTCAGGGACAGAGGCAATCCCGATTGGTGCTTTATCTTTTTTTCTAGAAAATTTTGAGGAGCTTATGTCTGTCTTGGTTAGAATTTTGAATAATGTCGTTTTACCTACTCCTGAAAAACCAATAATGCCTGCTTTCAATAGTTTACTCCTTTCACCCTGAACAAAACTGGGAAGAAAATCACGATAAGATTCTACCTTTTGAGAACATTATAGTTAATGTTGATTTCTCCAGACCAATTGTTTAGCTTGAAGTTTAATTGAACTTAGGTGTGTTAACAAATTAAAGACACATAAAAAGTTTTTGTTGTACGTGAAAAAGCTACCTAGACGAAATAGTGCAATTTACACTATCCCAAAGGTTAATATTTTAAGTAGTTTTCTAAGAAAGGAAATAACCTTTCCTTTCTGGGAGAATTTGCCAGAATTTTGAACTGCAGAAGACAGCTTTTCACTGTCAATGGACTGTATTGTATTCTTACAGACACAATTTTCCGGTCCTCTAAAAGAAGGGGTTTCACCAGGCCGAATGGTAATTCCGGAACCAGCGGATATGTCAAACATACTAGATTGATCCTGCGTTTCCACAACAAGTGGTCCCTTTTCAGATGTTATACAGATTGTTCCATCCTGGTCTACTTGTATTCTTCCCTTGTAGTGAGTTCTAGAATCTAAATTGGGTTTGATCTTGATGAGGAAATCAGGGGTAAAAAATATGTCTCCTGCCGAGTTTGGAAGGTCAAAGATAATAGAACCATGCTGGAGAGTAAAAAGATAAGGAGAGTGAATTTCTTGAACTGTTAAATTAGATTCTTCACAGAGTTCGATGCTTCCTCCCATTAATAGTTCTAGGGTTGCGGTGCCATTCTGAAGATAGATGCTTGTGCCATTATAGATGATGGGGAGTTCAGATTGTCCATGAGTTCCCCATGCTACATTTCCATCGATTCGAAGTTTTCCATTAAAGCTTAAGATTCCAACTGCAGATTGGGTAGGTTCTCGAGTTTGGGAGTACCCTTGTATTAAAGAATTTGCAGCTAGAATTAATGAAAACAAACCAATGGCTAGTACTCCAAATATTCTAAAACCATTGGTTGGGATTTTTAGAAAAGGAGTCAATACCCTCATGAATGTCAACCTTGCCTTAAATAAAAGATTCATTGGTTTCACAAAATCTATCAAATTATCTATTCCGACTTAGCTCATAAAATATCTTTCAGTTCATATTTATAAAGAAAGTACTTGACTAAAATAAAAGAATCGGTAGACTTTTGTGGACTAAAGTGGAGTAAAATAGATAAAAGTGGCCGAAAGTGTTTTTTATAGTAGTTATTCAGCACTGTAAGTGGATTTTGGAGAGTTTTCATGTTGCAACTAAGGGGTAGCTTGACAGTTAAGCTCGATGAAAAAGGTCGAATTAAGCTGCCATCAGGTTTTCGTTCAGAAATTAGTCAGCAACATGGAAATGAATTCTATATTACCAGTCTTACAGGGGAATGTGTTCGACTTTATCCTTTCGCAGTATGGGATGAGCTTGAGAAAAAAATATCCGCTCTTCCTTCAAAAAAACCGGTAGTTAAGAAGTTTCTTAGAGCAACTAATTATTTCGGTCAAAAGAGTTCAATGGATAGTCAGGGACGCATCCTTATTCCCCAACAGCTCAGAGAATCTGCAGTCCTCAAAGACGATGTTAGGGTTGTTGGTTCAATGGATTATTTAGAGATCTGGCAAGCCCAGACCCTTAAGCAGGCAGTCGAGAACAACCCTTGGAATGAGGATGATGACTCGGCATTAGCTGATATTGGAATTACGGGATAATTCTGACCCGCTCTTTAAACGGTTTTATTCTCCTCTAAATGACTTTGATCAGTCAAGAAAAAGGAAGCGCTAAAGTTACAGATAGTATTCACCAGTCCGTGTTGGTAGAGCAAGTTATGGAATATCTTCAACCCCAAAAGTTAGGTTCTTATATTGATGCAACCGTAGGATTAGGGGGCCATGCCAAGACCATATTAGATCAATCTAGCCCAACTGGGAAGATACTAGCAATTGACCAAGATCAGGAGGCTTTAAAACAGAGTGTTCAAAGACTTTCAGGGTATGAAAAACGGATGATCTTTCATCACGGTAATTTTTCGGAACTAAAAACCATAGCAACTCTTAATGGTTTTGAATCCTGTGACGGTATTTTGGCGGATCTTGGAGTTTCATCTATGCAATTATCCGAAGCTTCACGAGGCTTTAGCTTTCAAAATGAGGGTCCACTTGATATGAGGATGGATTGCAGTTCCAGATTAAAGGCAAACGAAGTAGTAAATTATTATACAGAAAATGAATTGGCCTCACTCATTTATAAATATGGAGAAGAAACTCATTCTCGCCGAATAGCTAGAGAAATAGTAAAAGCTCGTCCACTGAATAGCACCAAAGGTTTAGCTAATACAGTGGTAAGGGCAATTCAAGGAAAAAAGAGAGGGAGAATTCATCCAGCCACTCAAACTTTTCAAGCAATTAGGATCATTGTTAACGATGAATTAAATGTCTTGAAGAAATTTCTTAAGAATGCGGTCGAACTTTTAAAACCAGGTGGCAGACTGGCAGTTATTAGTTTTCACTCGTTAGAGGATCGTATTGTAAAAACTACATTTAAGACTATGGCGGGTCATTGTACTTGTCCTCCTAAGTTACCAGAGTGCCTCTGCGGTCAGGTGAAAATAGTTAAGTTATTAACCCGAAAGCCAGTTATCGCAAAGGACATCGAAAAGAATAAAAATCCTAGATCCAGAAGTGCCAAATTGAGGGTTGCTGAGAGGTTATAGTTAGCTGTCTTAGCAATAGTTAATTGACTTTATTAACTCGAGGAGAAAACGTCATGACTGAAATTCATATTGTCAAGCATATTGACAATTCACGACTGGTCAAGGAACTAGATTACCAGCAGACAAAAGAATGTCTTTTGCTAATGGTCTTGGGGGTATTGTGTTTGTTGACCCTCCTTTTCCTAGCATGGCAACAGTTCGAGGTTGTTCGTCGAGGTTATGAACACGAGGATTTACGTATGGAATTAAATCTTCTAACAGAGGCTAACCATATCTACAAAGTAGAATGTGCACAGTTAAAAGAACCAGAACGAATTGAAATTTATGCTCGGAAGCACTTGGGCCTACAATTTCCTTCTTATCAACAAGTTCTGATTTTTGAAGAACCGGTTTCTACTAAGTCTCGTGAAGTTCTCTTGGCCAGCGGAGAAAAGGATGGATTTGATTCGGGTCTAACCAATTTTGGAGCAGTCCAATAAAGGGGTTTCATTCTATTACAAATTTCTTAAGGTTTTAAGTTGAGATTTAGTTGGAGTTTAAAGTACGCAGTCATTGCTTTAGAAGTCTACAGATGCATTCTCTAAACCTGATACGGGTGGCTTTTGATGCCCACCGCAACAAAAAAATCTCTGAAATTTAGACTCTTCTTTCTAGTATTTTGCTTTGTCGTTTGGTCCTGTCTGATTGTCTTCCAATTAGTAAATTTACAAGTTGTCAAATACCGCGAGATGACTAACCGTTCTCGAAACCAACAAGAACGTGCATTTGATATCAGTCCGAGAAGAGGAACAATTTATGACAGAAATCAGAGGGCTCTTGCTGTTAGCGTTGAAGTTGATTCTATGTTTGCTGTACCGTCAGAAATTTCTGATAAAGAAAAAATGGCTGAACTCCTTGAAGGTATTTTGCATATTAATGGCAAACAACTTCTCAAGAATATGAAAAGAGCTAAAAGTTTTTGTTGGGTAAAGAGAAAACTAGATCCATCAGAACGGAAGAAAGTCCAAGTACTAAATTTGCCTGGAATTTATTTTCAAGAGGAGAATAAACGGTTTTACCCCAAACGAAAACTTGCTGCCCAGGTACTCGGATATGTTGGCATGGACAATAATGGACTAGGAGGTCTTGAGTATTTTTATGACAAACGAGTAAGGGGTACAGCAGGGAGAGGTGTACGGATGGCCGATGGTAAGCAACGATCCTTCAGCAGATTAGAAAAACCTCCAACTGCTGGAGACGATTTAATTTTGACCGTTGATGAATCGATCCAATATTTCGTAGAGACAGAAATTGAAGCCCAAGTAAAAAAAAGTAATGCAAGGGGAGGTACAGCAATTGTCATGAATCCCAAGACAGGTGAAATTCTGGCCATGGCTAACTACCCTAACTTCAATCCAAACCAATATAGAGAGTATTCTTCAACCACACTAAAAAATCATGCCATAGTTAGTGGTTATGATCCGGGATCCACATTCAAGATTTTTACAGTAGCAACAGCCATTGAAGAAGGACTGACAACAGCAGAAGAGGAGATCGATTGTGAGAATGGTGCAATCCAAATTGGCAGAAATCGAATCCATGATTACAAACCCTTTGGTTTGTTATCAGTTCGGGATGTGTTAGCACGTTCTAGTAATGTAGGAGTTGTTAAACTTGGTTTCCGTATTGGTAAGGATCGGTTAGAGAAACAAATCCGATTATTTGGTTTTGGTGGATCTACAGATATTGATTTACCAGGAGAGGCACGTGGTTTGCTCAGGCCAGCTTCTGATTGGGTTCCCATAGACTTAGGGAATGTGTCAATAGGACAGGGAATTACTGTAACTCCGCTTCAGCTAGTAACAGCTGTCAGCACAATTGCCAATGGAGGACTATTAGTCAAGCCTAGAGTTGTTGACAAAATCCGTGTGGGAGGGGTTCCTGTGAATCCCTCAAAAATTGAGGTGTCAAACACCAGAATTTTACGAAAAGAGACCTCCAAAAGTCTGAAAGAAATGATGAGCGAGGTAGTTGAACAAGGAACTGGTCGATTAGCTAAATTAAGAGGGTTTTCCTCAGCCGGGAAAACAGGGACAGCTCAGAAGGTGAAAGATGGCAGGTATTCGAAGAAAGATTTTATCGCTAACTTTGTTGGTTTTGCACCCAAGGATGATCCAGCTATTTCAATCGTGGTTTTGATTGATGAACCCAGGGGACAATACTACGGGGGACAGGTGGCGGCTCCAGTATTTAAGAAAATTGCTGAAAAGACATTAACTTATCTTTCAATTACTCCAGATAGGCCTCAGGATGAAATTGGATCCCTCAATGTTAGAGATAAGGAGTTATTTGTTAAAGATAATAAAGAGGAAAAAACTAGTCAATTAGCGGAAGTCTTGTTTGATGACTGGATGTGGATGGACAAATCAAAGTCATCTACGAGTGTCGAGCCAGATTCTAACTCTTCAGGTTTTTCTAATCGTGAAGGTGCTGAAGAAATTGTGGTAGAGGGGACAGAACGTGTCGAGGTTCCAAGCTTTCTAGGAAAATCATTTCGGACTGTATTGTCAGAAGGTTCCAGAGCAGGATTGCGGATACAAGCTCGTGGATCTGGAGTTGTGTTTAGGCAAAATCCATTGCCAAATGAGAAAGTTGTTCCAGGTTCAATTGTTAAGGTCCAACTTCAAAGAAATAAAAGAGATAGTTAAACAGCAGACTTAAAAAATATATTCATAAAGAATCCACGGGTAGATTTTGCTAAAAAGTATGAAGCTTAGGAATGTAATTAAGAATATCGAGCTTAGAGGTGACCCACAAATTTCAGACATAGAAGTTTCTGGTGTTGCATACGATTCTCGAAAAGTTAAATCAGAAGAACTCTTTGTTGCAATTAAGGGAGAAGAAACTGATGGAAATCGTTATGTTGGTCAAGCAATAGATCTTGGAGCAAAAGCAGTTCTTTCGGAGAATCAAAGGCCTTTGGGTTTTAAAATACCTTGGATTCAAGTTGACCAAGACCGTCGTGCTCTAGCCCAAGCAGCAGATAATTTTTATTCTCATCCCACCCTAGATTTACGGTTGATAGGAATTACCGGTACTAATGGGAAGACTTCCACTTCATACCTGATAGAGTCTATGCTAAAGGAGGCGGGAATGAGGGTTGGATTATTAGGGACTGTTGGTCACAGAGGACCAGAATGGGAAGCTTCTGCTGTTCGAACTACTCCTGAAAGCTCTGACCTTCAAAGATTTTTTAGAAATTTTGTTGAAATGAAATGTAGTGATGTAGTTGTGGAGGTGTCTTCACACGCTTTGATGATGGAACGAGTTTATGCTTGTCGATTCCGAACAGCTGTTTTCATGAATCTGACACCGGATCACTTAGATTATCACAATTCCATGCACCATTATTTTAATGCAAAGAGGCGTTTGTTTTTCGATACGGGATATGGTCCTCCTGATCTTTCCATCATTAATCTGGATGATCCTTGGGGCAAGAGCTTGTCAATGACTGTTCCAGGACTACATACTACTTTCTCCCTGAGTGAAGAAGCTGATTTTCAAGTTTTAGAATATCATTTGGGGTGGACTGGAACTAGGGTTAATCTAAAAATTCCAGATGGAGAACTAGAAGTCACCACTTGTTTAGTGGGACGATTTAATCTTTCAAATCTACTAGCTGCAGTTGCTGTTGCCAGTAGTTTAGGATTGGATAGAAGGGCTTTAAAAAAGGGAATTGAAAAATGCAGATTAATTCCTGGACGTTTTGAAAGGATTAACTGTGGTCAAGAGTTTCATGTGATTGTAGACTATGCTCACACTCCTGATGCTCTAGAAAATGTTCTCAAAACAGCCCGTCAACTCCAGCCTAGAAAATTATTGATTCTTTTTGGTTGTGGTGGTGATAGAGATCAGTCAAAAAGATCTTTGATGGGATCGATTGCTGAAAAGTGGAGTGATTTTGTAATGGTTACTTCCGATAATCCTCGAAGTGAAAACCCTTTGGAAATCATTTTAGAGATTCAGAAAGGTTTTCATTCAAACAATCATAATGTGCATCTTGATCGGCTACAAGCAATTAGGCACATTATTAAGCTAGCTCGTAAGAAAGATGTGGTTATTCTTGCTGGAAAGGGACATGAGTCTGAGCAACAAGTAGAAGGTCAATTCCGATATTTTGATGACCGTCAGGCAGCTAGAATGGTTTTACAGGAAATGGGATATGGTGATTCGGCTAACGTCCAATGAAATATTGCAAACACTTGGTTCTGACCAATATCGCAATAAGTGTGCAGTAGTTCCTTTGGGATACTCGATTGATTCTAGGAGTCTTCGAAAGGGTGATTGTTTTATTGCAATTAAAGGTCGAAAATTTGATGGTCATCAATTCATTGAAGAGGCTATCCAAAAAGGTGCATGCCTACTAATAGTAAGCAGGGATTCATTGATCCCAAAGAGTTCAAACATCCCATATATTGTAGTTCAGGATACTTTGCTAGCACTCCAACAATTAGCTAGAAGGGTTCGTCATAAGTGGGGTAGAACTATTATTGGGGTTACGGGCAGTACCGGAAAGACAACAACTAAAGAAATCATAGGTCATTTGCTATCGAGCCGATTTAAAGTTTTTCAGAGCATGGGGAACTTCAATAATGATTATGGATTGCCACTTTCTCTTCTCAAATTAGAAAAAACTCATGAAATAGCTGTTCTAGAGCTGGGGATGTCTGCCCCAGGCGAAATTGCTAGATTGAGTAAGATTGCTAAGCCTGATTTAGGAATTGTTACTAATGTTGGACCTGTTCATTTAGAATTTTTTCCTTCAATTCATGCAATAGCAAAAGCTAAACGTGAGCTGATAGATGAGTTGCCTTCTAATGGGGCAGCATTCCTTAATAATGACGATGTCCATGTCAGAAGATTTAGCCGGTTTTATGATGGAGAAATTGTAACTTTTGGAATTAAAAGAATTGCTAGCTATCGGATTGATACTGTAAACCTCAAAGAGCTTCGAGGTAGTGATTTTATAGTTAATCACCGTGGTAAGAAGTATAGACTTTCTCTACCGTTATTGGGGTATCACAACATAAGTAACTGTTTACCTGGAATAGCTTTAGCCCATCGTTGGAAGTTAGGGTTTGATACTATTGCTACTCAACTTCAGACTCTTAAACCAAAATTTGGCCGAGGACTAACCCTGCGTTTTTGCTCTGGATTCTCTGTAATCGATGACAGCTACAATTCTAACCCTACAGCTTTGATGATGATGATGAAATTGTTTAAGAAAATTTCTGGCTACAGTAGAAAAATCTTAGTGGTTGGGGAAATGTTGGAGATGGGAGAAAATGGTTCTCGGTTTCACTGGATCTGTGGAAAAACTGCTGCCCAGTTGAAATTTGATTTTATCATTGGTATCCAAGGAATGGCAGATCAAATTGTGAGGTCAGCACGTAATCATGGTTATCCTTCAAATCAAGCTATTTTTTTTGAAGATGCTTATCAGGCAGGAGAATGGATGACATCTTTAATTAAACCAAGGGATCTAGTATTAGTAAAGGGATCTCGGGGAGTAGGTACTGAAAGAGTAATCCAAATATTAATGGAAAAGTTTGCCCTATCTACCTAGAAGCAGTCAATTTATAGACTTATTGCTAATTAGCTTGTAGTTTTTGTTTTTAACTTCCACTGTATGAATTAGATGAAATTTTTTTGAACAGTAGAAATTGATCTTAAGCCAATGTTCTATTACATACTTTATGAGTGTCTTTTTCCCAACTATCCGGATTTTTCTTTTCTTAATGTTTTTCGGTACATCACATTTAGAACTACATGTGCAAGTTTAACAGCTTTGTTGATTGCCCTGATTTTAGGCCCGTGGCTAATTCGACAGTTGAAGGAATTCCAAGTAGGACAGCATATCAGAGAAGAAGGTCCCCCTCATCATCACCATAAGTCAGGGACACCCACTATGGGTGGTATTTTGATAGTGATTAGTTCTGTAATACCTGTGTTACTTTGGGCAAATCTTAAAAATCCTTTTGTATGGATTGCATTGTTCTCAATTATAGGTTTTGGTGCCATAGGTTTTACTGACGACTACATCAAGATTAAAAAACGTCGAAATTTAGGATTAACAGCCCGGTACAAAATAGGATTACAGTTGATTCTTAGTCTTTGTATAGCAGGTGGGCTTCTGTTACTAGTATTTCAGGGCAGTTATGAAACTGACCTAACGGTTCCATTCTTAAAAAACCTTCAACCCAACCTAGTCTTAGATATTTTTAGCAATTCTGAGTTCCATTTCTTAGATTTTTTACCCTTCTTAATTTTTTTATTACTAATCCTGGTCGGATCTTCTAATGCCGTTAATCTTACTGATGGACTTGATGGGTTAGCTATAGGCTGTGTTGTGGTAGCTACAGGGGCATTAACAGTTCTAACCTACGTTACTAGCCATGCAAACTTTGCTTATTATCTAGGTATTCCTCACCAGCCAGAGGTTGGAGAGCTCACCATATTCTGTGGAGCCTTAGTAGGCGCAGCCTTAGGCTTTCTTTGGTACAACTGTTATCCAGCGGAATTATTTATGGGAGATGTTGGATCACTGGCACTTGGCGGTGCTATTGGGACAATAGCTGTGGTAATCAAACACGAAATATTACTAATAGCAATTGCTGGAGTATTTGTGCTGGAAGTGCTTTCAGTAATAGTTCAGGTTTTTTCATTTAAGTTAAGAAGAAAAAGAATTTTTTTAATGGCGCCCCTACACCACCATTTTGAGTTGTTAGGCTGGAAAGAAAGTAAGGTTGTGGTTAGGTTCTGGATAGCAGCTTTGATTTTTGCATTGTTTAGTCTAACTACACTTAAGCTCAGATAAGAAGCTATAGAATAAAGTGTATAGAAGTGAAACTTTACCCTTCTAAAGCTTTCCTGAAACCCTGGAGTAAATTTTGGGAGTCAGAGTGTTCAAAGGAAAGAAGATACTAGTAGTAGGGATGGGACTTAGTGGTTTGGCTTCAGCCAAATATCTCCAGTCAAAAGGTAGCATTGTAACTGTATCAGAACAGCGGCCCAAACAGGAACTGGAGTCAGAGATTCAGAGTCTTAAAATTCAAGGGATCAGTTATGAAGTTGGTGGTCATCAGATAGAAACGTTCTTAGAAACTGATTGTATTGTGGTTAGTCCGGGTGTTCCCTTAAATTTGTTTCCTATTAAAAAGGCCTTTAACCAAGGGATTGAAGTTATTAGTGAAGTCGAATTAGCTTATCGTGTTATTTCTGGGAAAATCATTGGTATAACCGGATCTAATGGTAAGACAACAACAACAACCTTGGTTGGAAAAATTCTCAAGTCTGCTGGTTTTCGCGTTCAAGTTGGGGGCAATATTGGAGTGCCCTTGATATCTTTGGTGCAAAGTTCAACAAGGGACACAATTAATGTTGTTGAACTAAGTAGCTTTCAGTTAGAAGCAATTCCATCTTTTCGACCAGATATAGCTGTTATTCTTAATATTACTCCTGATCATATGGACCGATATGATTCTTTAGAAAACTATTCAAGAGCAAAATTTAATATTCTTAGTAATCAGATCCCACAAGATTTCTCAGTGTTTAATTATGATGATCCTTTATTAAGGCAGTTTTGTGACAAAAGTATTGCAAAACGCTATTGGTTTAGTGCTGATTCTCTAGTTTGTCGAGGAAGTTACATCAAAAAGGGACAGATGGTATTCTACGATCAGAAAAGATTGGAGTCTGTAATTGATCTTAATATTGTTAGGGTAAAAGGTGTTCATAATTTAGAAAATATTGCTGCAGCAGTAACAGTCTCTAGCCTTTTGAAGTGTAATATCTTAGCAATTCGTGAGACAGTGCGTTCCTTTCGTGGTATTCCTCACCGCTTGGAGAAGGTTAGAGAACTGAATGGAGTCGAGTTCTACAATGATTCTAAAGCTACTAATCTAGCTTCTACGCAAACAGCTATAAGAGCTTTTCGAGAAGGGATAGTCCTTATTCTTGGAGGTCGTGACAAAGGTAGTGATTTTTCGATCCTTCGTCCGTTGATTCTTCAACGTGTCAAAAGCCTAGTTTTACTAGGAGAAGCCAGCCAAAAAATTAAATCTCAGTTAGATGGAACGGTTCCTGTAAACCAAGTCTCAACTATGCGTGATGCAGTTAATACCGCCTTTCGCTGCTCTCACCCAGGAGATGTTGTGCTATTGGCTCCTGCTTGTTCTAGTTTTGACATGTTCGATAATTATAATGATAGAGGTAATACATTTAGAGAATTAGTTAATCAACTCCAATGATGATTCGTAAATATACCATTAATATTTTAATTTCCATCATTTGAAAGAAATGACTAGTTAATTATATGGCAAGAAAGCTCTCACCAGATAAGATACTATTTGCAGTAACCGTGGCCTTAGTTTTGGTCGGTGTGGTTATGGTGTTCAGTGCTTCTGCTTTAGTAGCTAAAGAAAAATTTGACGATCCCTATTACTTTCTCTATAGACAATTTGGTTGGGCTCTCATTGGTCTTGTCGCTATGTCGGTAATGATGCACATTGATTATCGTAAGTATCGCCATCCAGTTTGCATTTATGGATTGTTATTAGTGTCCGGCATATTTTTGGCAGCTCTTTTCTTTCTTGACCAATTTCATAATACTAATCGGTGGATTAGATGGGGACCTCTATCGTTTCAACCATCAGAACTTTCTAAGTTAGCTCTCGTAATTTTTTTAGCATCCCTATTAGAAAAACGATTGAATCGGATCAATGATTGGCGCCATACATTTTTGCCTTGCATTATCATTTTAGGGGTGTTTCTAGCTTTAATTATTTTTGAGCCAGATCTCGGAACCGCCGTTTCTATTGTCATTGTTGCTTTCATGCTATTGATTTGTGCGGGTCTTCGGATTAAATACCTATTGTATGGTTGTTTAACGGCGATAATATTAGGATTTCCTTTAATTTATTTCTATCAATACCGAGTTCAAAGGATTTTAACTTTTCTTAATCCTTGGGATGATCCACAGGGATCTGGCTTTCAGATTATCCAATCTTTAATCGCAGTAGGAAGTGGTGGGCTCACCGGTCTGGGATTAATGGAAGGGATACAAAAAAGATTCTATCTTCCAGAGCCGCACACCGATTTTATTTTTGCAGTAATTGGAGAGGAATGGGGGCTGGTTGGAACCTTATTAGTTCTTGGCTTGTTTGGGATTTTTTTGTTGCGTGGAGTTCGTTTGTCCTTGAAAGCTCCAGATTCATTTGGCTGGTTTTTAGGTATTGGTCTGACAATGATGATAGTTTGCCAGGCATTTATCAATATGAGTGTGACTTTGAGTTTGTTACCAACCAAGGGGATTCCACTTCCTTTTATTAGTTCAGGTGGATCATCTCTACTAGTTAGTCTTTTGAGTGTAGGTATATTACTCAATATTTCTCAACATTCTAATTAGGCTAATGCTTCTAAGGTGAGTTAGTCTCGATCCATAAATCAATTTTCTGGACTAATTGTTTTAGGTAGAACATGAACCCAGTTAATACAATGAATAGAGTTGTTATCAAAACCAGAGCAGGAAAAAAAAGTTCAAGGTTGCATAAAAGACATGTCGGCGGTACCTCCAATGTTTTTATTGCAGGTGGTGGAACAGGAGGACATATTTTTCCAGGGCTAGAAATAGCTAGAGAAATTAAGAAAAGACATCCCAAGGTAGAGATTAGATTTGTAGGGACTGGACGTGATCTAGAAAAAACTATCCTAGGAGATGCTGGCTACAATTTGAGTTTTCTACCCATTTCTGGATTAAGAGGCGCAAAAGGACTTAATCTAATAAAGGGGTTTTTAAGGATACCAGCAAGTATATGGGTGGCGTGGCGATTAATTGTCCAATTTCAACCTAGTATTGTTATCGGTGTAGGTGGTTACTCTTCTGGACCTACTGTGCTAGTAGCTTCACTTTCAGGTATCCCAGTGATTCTGCAGGAGCCAAATGTCTATCCTGGAATTACTAATAGGTTATTAGTCCGTTTTAGCCAAAAAATAGCTATCGCTTTTCCAGAATGTACAAAATTCTTTAAAGAAAAGGCTGTTCTAACAGGAAATCCAGTCCGAATGGAATTCTCCAGTCTAGCAGAGACCATGCCTCCTCCACCTTTAGTTGTTCTTATTTTTGGTGGTAGCCAAGGATCGCAGCCGATTAATGAAGCTGTTATGTCAGCCTTGGAATTTCTTCAATCTGATCTGACCCATTTGCGCTTTATTCACCAAACTGGGAAAAAAGACTACCAAAAAGTGCTTAGTTACTACACGACTGCTGGCGTCCAAGCACAAGTCCAACCTTTTTTTTCAGATATGCCTTGCCAATTTAAAAAAGCACATTTGATTCTTTGTCGTTCTGGAGCGACAACCTTGGCAGAACTTGCGGCAGCGGGAAAGGCTTCATTGCTTGTACCATTTATGGAAGCAGCTGATAACCATCAGCAACTTAATGCTGAATCGCTTGCTGCAAATGGAGCTGCTGAAGTAATTTGTCAAAACCATTTAGAGGGGGCTTTTCTTGCTGAGCGAATTAAGTACTACCTTCACAATCCAGATAAGATTACGAAAATGGAAGCAAAAAGTCGTCAGTTGGGCCAGCCTGAAGCAGCGAAAAAGATTGTTGATCTAATTGACGATTTAGTGATTTTGAAATAACTGAAGTTGAGTTAGAGGGGACTCTATTAGTGGAGATGGTTTGTGCTAATAGTGTGGCAACTAAAATTAATGATTAAATAAAGCTAGCTTTATGTTTAAGAAAATCCAAAGAATTCACATGGTTGGTATCGGTGGCTCTGGAATGAGTGGAATTGCGGAAGTCCTACTAAACAGAGGCTATTTAGTCACAGGATCAGACATTAAGTTATCACCTATTACTGCGAGGTTAGTTTCGTTGGGAGCTCGAATTAGTGAGGGTCACTCCAAAGATCAACTAGATAACGCCGATTTGCTTGTATTTTCTTCAGCCGTAAAGAGAAATAATCCAGAGGTAAGTGAGGCTCAGCGTAGAAAAATTCCAACTATTCCCCGTGCTGAAATGCTTGCAGAATTAATGAGAATGAAATATGGAATTACCATAGCAGGAACTCATGGCAAAACAACTACTACCTCAATAGTAGCTACAGTTCTTGGAAATGGAGGATTAGATCCTACTGTTGTATTAGGAGGGAGACTAGATACTTTCGGTAGTAATGCCAAACTAGGAACGGGAGAGTTTATGATAGTAGAAGCAGATGAGAGTGACCGTTCTTTTTTGCTTCTATCACCTACAGTTGCAATCGTAACGAATATTGACGAAGACCACATGGAGAGTTATTCCAGTATAGAAGATCTAAAAAATACTTTTCTACAATTTGTCAATAAGGTTCCTTTTTATGGAGTCGTAGTACTTTGCCTAGATGATATCGTAACCAAATCAATCGTACCAAAAATCAAAAGACGGATAATTACCTATGGTTTTTGTAAAGAAGCCGATTTACATATCAGTAATGCTACCTTCAAAGGGTCAAAATCACAGTTCTCTTTGCATGATCGTGGAACTTTGGTTGGAAAATTTGAACTTAACATTCCAGGTAGACACAATATCTTGAATGCTGTAGCTGCAATTGCTGTTGGTTTAGACTTAGGTATCTCTGTTAAATCTCTATGTTCTTCCTTAACTAGTTTCTCAGGAGTGGATAGGAGATTTCAATTAAAGGGTGCCATTAATGGGATAACATTAATAGATGACTATGCCCACCATCCCACTGAAATTGCTGTTACCTTAGAAGCAGCTAAGTATTTGGAACACAATCGACTGGTTGTGGTTTTCCAGCCCCATCGTTACACCAGAACACAGTATTGCTTTGGAGGATTCGTTCGGGTTCTTCAAGAAGCTGATCTAATCTTTCTGACTGATATCTATGCAGCAGGGGAGGAACCTATAAAAGGTTTGACTTCCAATAAACTTGTCAGTGCTATCCAAAAGGATGGCCATCAACACACCCATTATCTGAATGATTTAAACCAGATGTCTCAACTAGTTAGTTATTTGAAAGATGGAGATCTTGTGATTACCATGGGGGCTGGCAATGTTTGGACTGTGGCAAATTCCCTATTAGAAGAGCTTATGAGAAAGACTCATTAGAGAGTAATCTCATAGAAATTAAACAGAGTAGCTAATAATGAGATGATGAAAAACCATTAACTAGCAAAACAGGGTAAGAATAATGAATCTTCTACAAGAAAAGACCACTGCGATCTTGGGAAAACAACAAAAACAAAAATTACGAAAAAACAAAAGTGTTATAAATCGTTTATTCTGGGCACTCAAGTTTTCTTTTGGTGTACTAACAATAGTCCTTGTAAGCTTGAGTTTCTACTGGATTAAGGAACGTTTATACCATTCTCCTCGATTTGACATAGCATTTAAGGAAATTAATGGTTTGGAGCATATTTCTCAGAGTTTGGTTTTACTGAAGATTAACGAATTGGAAGAGCAAAGCCAAAATATTCTTACCTTCGATTTAAGTAAACTTAGAAGTAACCTTAAATTACTTCCTTGGGTTAAAGAAGCTGCTGTCAGAAGAATTTTTCCAGACAAATTGGTCATAGACATTGAAGAAAGAGTGCCAATAGCTTTTGCCAGGATTGATCGTGACACTGTTCTAATTGACGAAGGCTGTGTTATCCTCCAGACCAACCCAGAAACTCTTCCTCAGTTTGATTTTCCTGTTATTCTCGGTATTGAATATACTTTTGAAGCGGATGGTTTGAGTAGAAATAAAGGGCGTATAATCTTGTATCGGCGCTTGTTAGACTCTTTAGATGGGGGTGGAGCTCAATTTTCCCAAGACCTGTCAGAAGTCCACTTAGAGGATTTGGGAAATGTCTCAGTAATCTTAGATGGGGATACCGTTTTAGTACATTTAGGTAACAATAATTTTCAAGAAAAATTTCGAAAATACCTAGCTACTAGTCGAGAACTTAAACGTAAATATAAACACTTGGACTCGGTAGATCTCCGGTACAAAAATCAAATGGTTATTCGCACGTTGAAAGGTAAATCTCCAAGGAAAGAATTTGGTAACAGCTAAGTTTTAGACAATTTTATTTACTATTTGTTAGTTAACAGGGTTTAACCTCTTATTCTAAGAAAGTTGGAGAGTCTTTTGGCTGAAAAAATTAAATATGTAGTTGGCCTTGATCTAGGAAGCTCAAAAATTTGTGCTGTGATCTGTGAGATCAATGAAACAGAAGGTCTGGATCTTGTTGGGTTTGGATCCACTGAATCGAAAGGATTGAGCAGAGGCGTGGTGGTCAATTTAGATGCAGCAGCAGCAGTTATTAAGCAGTCCGTTGAGGAAGCAGAAAGAGCTGCTGAGACCGTAGTAGAGTCTGTTTTTGTTGGTGTTTCTGGAGAACACGTTAAGAGTTTTAATAGTCGGGGAGCCGTATCGATAAGTACTGATAATCGAGAAATTAGTGTGGAAGATGTTGAGCTAGTCATAGATAGAGCAAAGGAAGCAATCTCATTACCATCTGATGTAAAAATTGTTCATATGATACCCCAGGCATTTGTTGTCGATGGACAAGAGGGAATTAAAGAACCGTTGGGCCTTTTAGGTGGCCATTTAGAAGTAGGTTGTCATGTTATTACAGCTTCAAATCTTGCTCATCAAAATGTTGTAACTGCTGTTAATCGAGCTGGCGTCGTAGTGAATGATACTATTCTACAACAATTAGCTTCAGCTGAAAGTACCCTAAGTAATGACGATAAAGAGTTAGGTGTTGCTGTCATTGATATTGGAGGTGGAACAACAGACCTTGCCATTTTTACTCAAGGAGCACTTCGACACACTTTTATTTTACCCCTTGCAGGTGACCAAATTACCAACGACATAGCAGTCGGTCTGAGAACAACTATTCCTGAAGCAGAAAGGATTAAGCGTAAATATGGATGTGCCCTACCTAAGCTTATACCTGAAGAAGTAAGTTTTTCTGTATCTAGTGTTGGTGGCCGTAAACCTAAATCTATTGATAAAAGAATTCTGTGCGAAATTGTACAAGCTAGAATGGAGGAAATATTATTACTAATTCAAGAGGAAATTAAACATGTTGGGTTTGACAGAAAACTGGGTGCTGGTCTTGTATTGACTGGAGGAACAGCACAACTGGAAGGAGTTGTTGAACTAGCTGAAGAAAAAATAGACCTTCCCGTGCGGTTGGGGACTCCAATTGGACTAGATAAAATGGAAGCGGTTTTACAAAGTTCAGCTTATTCAACAGCAATTGGATTAGTACTTTATGGTTACCGTACTCATTTCAGAACAATTACTAAAGTAAATACTAATCGCAATCTTTTTTCAAGGATATGGTCATCACTCAAGAATCAGTCCTAGGCTTAACTGAGCAAAGATTAATAAGTTAAAGGATCTAATTCTCAACTTTAAAATCTTTATCTTATTGAAAATAAAATAGTTATATTTTAATAACCCACTGTTTAGTCTAGAATTCAGAACAAATAATACTAAATGTAGTATATTTTTTCCTTGAATTCTCTGTTTTGACCCCTTATGTTGTGGATAGAGGTTTCTAATTAATCTATGAAACCACTAGAAAATTTTAAACTTAAAGTAGTCCTTTTAAAAGAAATTTTTGTTGAACTGAATTAATCAAGTATAAAAGCAGCAGGAGTAAACTTAAATAAAACTCATTAATTAGAGATTTCTTCAGTTGGCCGAGGAGGTTATTAATTATGACAAGAAATGCCCTTGGAAAGGGAATTGGTGCACTGCTAGGAGTCGAAGAAAATTCTGGCGGTACGAATCAGGGAAAAACTGAAACAGCTGTTCCTCCTGTGAAGTTTTTGTTAGATGAGAATATTCCTAAGGGTGCCGTAATAAAAGTTATTGGTGTTGGAGGTGGTGGTACCAATGCTGTGAATAGAATGATTGCTGCGCAGGTTGAAGGGGTAGAATTTATAGTAGCCAATACTGACTTGCAAGCGTTAAAAATGTCTGATGCGCCAATCAAGTTACAGATTGGAGCCAAATTAACAAATGGCCTCGGAGCTGGTGCAGACCCTGAAATTGGTAAACAGGCTGCTCTGGAAGATACAGAAAGAATCATAGATGCTTTAGAAGGAGCTGACATGGTCTTTGTGACAGCTGGTCTTGGAGGGGGTACCGGTACTGGTTCAGCGCCAGTTATTGCTGACCTAGCTGCACAATTAGGTGCGTTAACTGTGGCTATTGTAACTAAACCGTTTCTTTTTGAAGGAAAAAAAAGAGCTTTACAGGCAGATCAAGGGTTAAAAGATTTAAAGGGTTGTGTTGATACTCTAATTTCAATTCCTAATGAACGTTTAGTAAGAACAATGGAAAAGGGCACTAGTCTTTCAGATGCTTTCAGGGTAGCTGATGATATCCTACGACAGGGAGTTCAAGGAATCTCGGATATTATTCAGGTTCCTGGTGTTATCAATGTGGATTTTGCTGATGTAAAAGCAGTTATGCACGGAATGGGAATGGCACTAATGGGAACAGGTACTGCAAAAGGGGAAGATCGTGCTATTCAGGCTGCGAGCAGAGCTATTACTTCGCCATTATTAGAAGATGCTTCCGTTGAAGGGGCCATGGGAGTTCTGATTAATATTACTGGATCAGAGGGCTTGTTGTTGCATGAAGTTAGTGAGGCTGCCTCTATTATCCACGAATCTGCTGACGAGAATGCTAATATCATTTTTGGAGCTGTTATTGATGAAAGTATGAATGATGAAATTAAGATTACGGTAATTGCTACTGGTTTTGACAAAGACAGTGCTAACAATTCAGTGGTTTCACTACGTAAAGCTTCTAATTTGAATGATGGAACTATCTTTTCGACTAATTTAGAAGATGGATCCCTCCCAGGGGTATCAAACAGTGACTTAGATACCAACCAAGAGACACCCCGAGTTTTGGAACGTCCGTATGACAAGAATGATCTTGAAGTTCCTACCTATCTTCGTCGTAAGTTAGCCGACTGAAGTAGCGATTTGGTAATCGATTGTAATATTTATGCTAGGTGAGAGGTTAGTTGCCATACCCGTGTCTGTTGTAGAAATTTCGGTTAATGTCGTCAACCAAATGATGGAACATTCTTTAATAGAGTCTCCGTTGGAGTGTTGTGGTCTTTTAATGGGTGATTCACAAAAGATCACTCAGCTTTGGAAGATGAAAAATGTTGCCAAGAGCCCAATTAGGTTTGAGATTGAACCGAAGGATTTGCTAACTTTTTCTAGATATCTCGAAAAATGTAAGTTAAAGCATTTAGGGATATATCATTCCCACCCTAGTTCTGAAGCGTATCCTTCACAAACTGACATTGCTGAAGCTTATTATCCAGAGTGTAGTTATTTTATTATTTCTTTGTTAAGACCTACGGATCCAAATATCCGAGCCTTTACTATCGTACAACAGATTGTTCAAGAAAAGTTTATTCAGAGGTTCTGAATGGAGATTTCTATGATGGATTCATCTTGTAATGGTTTGAAAAATAAGGTTGCAATAATAACTGGGTCGGCTCGTGGAATTGGGGCCAGCATTGCAAAAAGATTTCTTAGTGATGGGGCTAAAGTGGTTTTTGTTGATATTGATGAAGAAATAGTGAATCAAACTGCAAAAGATCTAGATGCTCTTGGTAATCAGAGTTTGGCTATTGCGGTGGATTTGACTTGTGCTACTCAAATTCAGTCAATGGCTAAAAAGGTGATAGAACATTTTGGAACAATAGATATTCTAGTTAACAATGCTGGTATTGTTGGACCAAATAGGCCACTGGTTGAAGTTTTAGAAGAAGAGTGGGATCAAGTTATGGCAATCGATCTTAAGGCTGTGTTCATGTGTAGTAAAGCAGTTCTTCCAACTATGCTGAAAAATCGATATGGTCGTATCGTAAATGTCGCTTCTATAGCAGGTAAAGAGGGCAACCCTAATCTTGCGCCATACTCTTCAGCCAAAGCAGGTGTAATTTGTTTGACAAAAGCCTTAGCTAAAGAGGTTTGTCAGCAAGGAATCTATGTAAACTGTATAACCCCAGCTGTTATAGAAACGCCCATTTTGAGCCAGGTCACAGAAGAAGTAGCTAATTATATGATCAGCAAAATACCGATGGGAAGGATGGGAAGACCCAAAGAAGTTGCTGCTCTTGTTCGCTTCTTAGCAAGTGATGAGTGTAGCTTTACCAACGGTGCTTGTATTGACATAAGTGGTGGCCGAGCCACCTATTGACAATATTTGGTATATCTGTCAAGTGCCTCTACTATCCAAATATATAACGAAAGCCAGACTTTCTCGTGTCACTCAATATCTGGGGAATGAAATCTGTGATATTGGTTGTGGTAATGGCGAGCTTGTAGATTACTTACCCATGAATGTACATAGATTGGTCATGATTGATCGCAGTCCAAATCGCCGCCAATTTGTAGAAGCCCAGATGGCAAAGAAAAAAATCAATGGGCAATTTGTTCAGGCTGATATTACTTCTGAAGCCTTTTGCTCTTCCATGGAACCCTTCGAGACAGTGGTTATAGCTGCACTTCTTGAGCACTTAAATTCTCCAAAAATTGCTTTTAAACATATTTTTAACTTACTAAAACCTAATGGTAAAATTGTTATTACTACACCGAGTTTAATGGGTGGAATAGTTCATAGCTATGCTAGCTTATTGTACCTAACTAATCGTGAAGCTGCTTTAGAACACCACAAATTTTACAATCGTAGATCTCTCAAACAAATGTTGGTTCAACAGGGTTTTGTAATGGAGTACTATAAGAGGTTTCAGGTTGGACTAAATCAAATTGCAGTTGGAAGAAAACTTCCTAAATCTGATAGTTTATTTAGAGTTGTCTAGTTAAAATTTGACCGATTAGACTTTGGGAGATCCTATTAAAATCTTTTATATAATTTTGGTTTTTTAGCAAGATAAGGATTTTAAATCTTGTCTTAATTAATGAGAAAACAAAAAAGATATGTACGTTTTGTAAATTGAAAGTAATAGCGAAATGATAGAGGATCTATTTATCTCAAAATGTTTTAGTCCCTCTCAGTTGGCTACATTCCACAGAGATGGTTATCTCTGTTGTGGTCCATTATTGACCACCGAGGGTCTGGAAAAAATCAGAGGCCAATGTATGGAAGCTTGGAATATCTACAAGGCTGATTTTGATCCTAAGAAGACATGGCTTGAAAATGCACTACTTCCTAACATCCATCACGATGCTAGTTGGGTTCGAAAGTTTTATTTTGAAGGTCCATTAGTCAATGTTGCCGAACAAATTATTGGACCAAATGTCAAGGCTGTGACTAGTCAGCTAACCTTTAAGATGAAAGGTAATAAAATGGTTTTTCCATGGCACCAGGATAACGGATACGGTGAACTGGATCCTTATAATGCCATTTCCTGTCTTACCGCATTGGATGATACAACTCTTCAAAATGGTTGTCTCTGGCTAATTCCAGGTAGTAATAAAGAAGGTCAAAAAGCTCATCAGCAGGTTAAGCAGAACTTAGGGAGCACACATGGATCTGAATTGAGAGCGATAGCAGAAGAACAGGGAATTCCTATTACAATGAAAGCCGGTGAGTGTTTAGTTTTAAGTTGTTGGACTCTTCACCAATCGGGTCCAAATCTATCGGAGTATGATCGTCGGATACTCTTTTTTCGCTATGCCGATGCTGATGCCGTGGAAGTACATAATCACCGTAAACCGAGACTAGGGCGATTATTACGTGGTGCCACCCAGTTTTCTGAGGTCCAACAGTTTGAAAAGGATCTTTAGTTAATAGTAAATTTTTGCTAATTATTTTGAAAGATATAAATACCTTTTTTCATGATTAACAAGCTAAAACCTTCTGGATATAAACTGTTAGTGTAGCGAGGTACTATATTGACAACTAATAGATTCAAGGAACCAAGAATTACAATTAACCGGGTCTACACTAAGTTAGGAGATTCTGGAAAAACTAAACTAGTTGGAGGTCAAAAAGTTTCTAAAGGGTCTCTTCGTTTGGAGTCTTATGGCACAGTAGATGAACTTAATGCTTTTGTGGGTATGGCTCTTATAACATTACAAGTGGAGTTACCAAGCCATCCTAATTTAAAGTCTTTGGAAAATATTCTTATTCAAATTCAACATGAGTTGTTTAATCTGGGGGGAGTTCTTGCAACTCTGCCGCAGGATATTCATCCGAGACAGCCGCAGGTTAGTTCTGAAGAAGTTCTCCGTCTTGAGTCTTACATTGATCAATATAATGAAGACTTACCTCCACTAAAGTCTTTTGTTCTTCCTGGTGGTTGTCGCCTTAATGTTGATTTCCATCTTTGTAGGACTGTATGCCGTCGAGCAGAAAGACACTGTGTTCGTTTAAATGATGAGGACAAAGTTACATTAAACACTATTAAGTATTTGAATCGACTGAGTGACGCTTTTTTTGTTTGGAGTCGCTGGGTTAGTCATGAGCTAGGCATTCCTGAAACGCTGTGGAATCCAAATAGATCGTCTTCAAAATTTGAGGAAACTAACCCACCTATTCAGAAATAGCACTGTTACTTGTTTTACGATTATGATTTGGAAGGTATTAAAATGGAATAATAATGAGTTATTAGGTATTTTCTTTCAGGGTTTTCTCAATTTATTTGATCTTATAAATTCAAAAGGGCAATTTCTTGCTTAATGAAGATTGATAGTGAATTTGCTTGAAATTGACATAAGAATATCAAAGATGCTATAAAAAAGTTTAGTGGTTTATTAAGAATTGATTTTTCCCAGCCTACAAACGGATATAGATTAGGTAGGTGCTGACCTTAAAGATAAATTTTTGCGCGAAAGTGGCGGAATTGGCAGACGCGCTGGATTTAGGATCCAGTCCCGCAAGGGGTAGGGGTTCAACTCCCCTCTTTCGCACCAATTTTTGTCGCTCTTGAAGCTCTTCCACTTACAAGTTAGAGAGAATTAGAGATAAATACAGTAATATTTCAACTTTTCTTGAGGTATATGTTTTGAAACTACAAGTCAATCAGCTCGACTCCTGCAAAACAGAAGTAGTAGTTGAAATAGAGGCTAATCTTTGTAAGGAAGATTATGAGGTTGTTTGTAGGAAGTATATTCTTCAGTCACGTGTTCCAGGATTTCGTCCAGGAAAGGCTCCTCGAAGTGTCGTACAACAACGCTATCGTGACTCAATTCGAAGTGATTTCGTGGAAGGTGCTATTCGTAAATACTTGCAAGAGGCTATTCAAACAGAGTCTCTATCCCCCATCTCATCTCCACAGGTCAGTGAAGTTAAGTATTCAGAGGGTAAACCATTAATGTTTAAGGCTTCTTTTGAAGTACTTCCTACAATAGAAATTTCAAACTATAAGGGTTTGGAAGTGGAACAAGTCTCAACAGATGTTTCCAAGGAAGAAATTGAAAAAGCTCTTAAACAACTTCAGGAACGAATGGCTGAATACCTGCCAATTGAAGATAGGGTGGCTCAACTAGGAGATCATGTTGTAATCTCGATAGATGGCCAACATTCAAGTCCGAATCAAGAAAAAATTGATGAAAAGGAGGTATATTGTGAGTTAGGAGGAGATGATACCCCTAAAGAATTTAATGAAAACTTAACTGGGTCTCAGTCTGGGGACATAAAAACTTTTCAAGTGAAATATTCGGAGGATCATCAAAATAAGAGTTTAGCTGGTCAAGAAATACAATATTCAGTTGAAGTTAAAGCTATAAAACAAAAGCAACTGCCAATATTAAACGATGATTTTGCTAAAAATGCTGGTGATTATTCCTCATTAGAGGATTTGAGAGATAAGATCCTTGCTAATTATGTTGAGCAGAAAAAAACTGCTGCTAACTCAGAAATGCAGTCTAAGTTAATGGAGAAAATCATTGCCGACAGTCCATTTGAGGTTCCAGAGATTATGGTAAAGGAACAGCTAAATGCGCGTGTTAATGAATACATGCGAACCTTAATGATGCAAGGGATAGATCCAAAGACTCTTAATCTAGATTGGCAGACTATACAGGATCAACAACGGGACCAGGCTGTTCACGATGTTAAAATAGCTTTGGTGTTGGAGTGGATTGCAGAGAAGGAAAAAGTGACAATATCTGAAAAAGAGGTTGAGGAGGAGATTGAGCGGATTGCTCAAGGAGCAGATCAATCAGTGGAGATGGTTAAATCTCGCTTGACAAAGGATGGAGCCACAGATAGAATTCGTACAGGTCTTCAGAAGAAGAAGAGTTTAGATCTAGTCCTTAGTTTGGCATCAGTTAAGTCTCCGCGTGGAATTACAGCCCAATCCTAAAAGTAAATACATCGAAAGTTTATAGAGATCATAATTCATGTTAGTTCCCATGGTAGTAGAGCAAACAAGTAGGGGTGAACGTGCATATGACATTTACTCTCGTTTGTTAAAAGATAATATCATTTTTATTGGAACTCCAATTGATGATGGCGTTTCAAATTTGATTACTGCTCAGTTACTTTTCTTGGAGGCTGAAGATCCGGAGAAGGATATTTCCTTATATATCAATAACCCAGGAGGATCCATTACGGCAGGGTTAGCGATTTACGACACCATCCAGTTCATTAGACCAGATGTGACTACCATTTGTATTGGCCAAGCTGCTAGTATGGGGGCACTATTGCTATGTGCTGGAACTAAGGGGAAACGTTTTGCCCTTCCAAACTCTCGAATTCTAATTCACCAGCCTTCAATGGGAGGGCTATCAGGACAGGCTTCCGATATAGATATCCATGCTAAAGAAATTCTTCGGTTAAGAAGGATAACTAGTAAAATTCTGTCTGATCATACTGGGCAGAGTCTGGAGAAGATTGAGCAAGACGTAGATAGAGATTATATTATGACTGCTGAAGATGCGTGTACCTATGGACTGGTGGATCAGGTAATTGTGAGTCATGAACTAAGTAAGGCTTAGTTCAATGTTTTGATTATAGGTTAGCCTGACGGAGGAACATAAGTTGAAAAAAAAACCTACTGATGAATCATTAAGGTGCTCATTTTGTAACAAAACTCAAAATGATGTTCGTAAGCTAATTGCAGGTCCAACGGTCTTTATTTGTGATGAGTGCGTTAGAGTTTGTAACGATATTATTGATGATGATCAGGCTATAGAGACTGGATCTAGTACTCCTCAGTTGCCAAAACCCCATGAAGTTAAGCTCTACTTAGATGAGTATGTTGTTGGACAAGAAAAAACAAAAAAGAAATTAGCAGTAGCTGTTTATAACCACTACAAACGTATTGAGTTGTCACGAAAACGAAGCGAAGTCGAGCTCAACAAAAGTAATATCCTGTTAATCGGTCCAACTGGAACAGGGAAAACACTTCTGGCTCAGACTCTGGCCAAACGTCTGAGTGTTCCGTTTGCTATTGTTGATGCCACCACTTTAACTGAAGCAGGGTACGTAGGTGAGGATGTTGAGAATATCATTCTAAAGTTACTTCAGAGTGCAGGTGGTGATGTCGAAAAATGTCAAAATGGTATTATCTATATTGATGAAGTTGACAAGATCTGCCGTAAAGATGAAAATCCCTCCATCACCCGAGACGTTTCTGGTGAGGGAGTACAGCAGGCCCTTCTCAAAATTTTAGAGGGTACAATTGCTAATGTACCTCCTCAGGGTGGGAGGAAACATCCACACCAAGAATTTACACAGGTTGATACTAGCAACATACTTTTTATTTGCGGTGGCACTTTTGTTGGATTGGGAAAAGTGATTGAGCACCGGATAGGCAAGAGTACTCTTGGTTTTAGGGGTAATGTTAAAACTGTCCAACAACGTCGTGATCTTGCCATGTTAGAACGTGTAGAACCTCAAGATCTAATTAAGTACGGACTTATTCCTGAATTTGTGGGACGAATGCCAGTGGTTGGAACACTGGAGGATCTTGATATTAAGGCGCTAGTGGATATCCTAACCAAACCCAGTAATGCTTTAGTTAAGCAATACCAAAAGTTGTTTGAATACGAAGGAGTTAAGCTTCTTTTTAATCAAGATGCTTTGGAGGCTATTGCTGCATTAGCCCGTCAACGTAAGGTAGGTGCCCGGGGTTTGAGAATTATCATTGAAGAATTAATGTTGGATCTAATGTACTTACTACCAGCACAAACAAAGATCAAGAAATTTGTTGTCACCAAGGAGATGGTTGTTACTAACTCAATCGATGTCTCATTTTTGGAAAAGGCAGGATAGTCCATAACTCTCTTGTAAGATCCTGAAAAATAATAGACTTATTCTGGTCATTTAGAAAAATAATGTTCGATAAACCAAAAGAGAAATCAGAATTCATTAGTATGCCTATGGTTCCTATTAGGGATGTCGTGCTTTTTCCCCATATGATGATTCCATTTGTAATAGGGAGAAATTCCTCTGTTAAGGCCTTGAAAATTGCTTTAGCCGAGGATAGTCAAATTTTTTTGGCTACTCAGATTGATGCTTCATTGGATGATCCTAAACCAAAGGACATTTATACTACTGGAACTGTTGCTAAAATCGTCCAGAATGTTGGACTTCCTGATGGTAACATCAAGGTTTTAGTAGAAGGAAAAAAGAGAGCAAGAGCAGTTAAATTTCTAGACAAGGATGGTTTTTTAAAAGCAAGTTTAGACCTCACAATTCCCCCTGAAATTATTTTTCCTACCGATGAAATATTGTCAAAAAAAGTAATGTCTCTGTTTGAACAGTACGTTAAATTGAGCCAGCATTTGAATGACGATACCACTTTGTCGAATTTGCAAGGGGAGGAAATAGACAGGCTTTCAGATAACATTGCCGCTAATCTATCAATCAGCATTGAAGCAAAACAAGAACTTCTGGAAGAATTTGATCCCATTGCCCGATTAAATCGTTTAGTTGAGATTCTAAGTGTAGAAATTGAAAAAATGAATCTTGACCAATCTATTAATGCAAATGTTAAACGGCAAATGGAAAAAGCTCAAAAAGAATATTATTTAAATGAAAAGATGAAGGCCATTCAAAAAGAATTGGGTCGGGATGACAAGCAAGAGATCGATGAGTTAAAGAAAAAAATTAAAGCTGCAGGAATGCCAAAAGACTCTTTAGAGAAAGCGATGCAAGAGTTGAAGCGTTTAGAAATGATGTCTCCCATGTCAGCTGAATCAACTGTTTCTCGAACGTATATCGATTGGTTGTTATCAGTCCCATGGAAAAAAAGTTCTAAAGAGGTTCGTAATATTGAAAAAGCTGAAAAGGTTCTTGAAGCTGATCACTATGGATTAGAAAAAATTAAAGAGCGTATTTTAGAATTTTTGTCTATTCGAAAACTAGTTAAAAATCCGAAGGGATCGATTCTTTGTTTTGTGGGACCACCAGGGGTAGGTAAATCATCATTGGCAGGTTCAATAGCTCGGGCAACTGGTCGTAGGTTTGTTCGATTATCTTTGGGTGGAGTACGTGATGAGGCAGAGATTCGAGGACATCGTCGCACCTATATAGGTGCTTTGCCAGGTCAGATTCTTCAGATGATGAAAAAAGCAGGTACGAAGAATCCTGTTTTCTTGTTAGATGAAGTTGATAAGATGAGTGTGGACTTTAGAGGAGATCCCTCTTCAGCTCTCATGGAAGTTTTAGATCCAGAGCAGAATAGAGCCTTTGTAGATCACTACCTAGATGTTGAATACGACCTTTCTCAAGTTATGTTCATTGCAACTGCTAATGTTTTACATACAATCCCTCAACCGTTGCAGGACCGAATGGAGGTAATTAGAATTTCTGGTTACACAGAGATGGAGAAGGTCGAAATTGCTAAAAGGTTTTTGATAAAAAAGCAAATTCAGCTTCATGGTTTAAGTAAAAAAAATCTAACGTTGCCAGACGAAACCATTGCTAGTTTGATCCAGAGTTATACAAGAGAAGCTGGTGTCCGAAATATGGAAAGAGAGATTGCTAGTATTTGTCGGAAAGTAACTCGTAAAGTAGTGAAAGAAAGCAAGAAGACTTCTGTAGAGATCTCACCAGAACATTTAAATAATTATCTTGGAGTCGTTAAATATAGAAAAAGTAGAGTCCTAGAAAAAAATGAGGTAGGTTTTGCAACAGGATTAGCGTGGACCGAGGTAGGGGGAGAGGTTTTGGAAACGGAATCAATTCTATTAGAAGGTAAAGGGCGTTTAACTTTAACAGGCAAACTGGGTGAGGTCATGCAGGAATCAGCAAAAGCTGCTATGAGTTATGTACGTTCTCGAGCTAAAGAATTTGGGATACCTAGTGAGTTCCACCGAAATTTTGATGTGCATGTCCATGTTCCTGAAGGAGCAATTCCAAAAGATGGTCCTTCAGCTGGCATTACCATTGCTACAGCCCTTGTTTCTGCTCTCACGAAGATTCCAGTTAGAGCTGATGTAGCAATGACAGGGGAAATTACCTTAAGAGGTAGTGTTTTGCCTATTGGTGGTTTGAAGGAAAAATTATTGGCAGCCCGTAGGGCTAATATCAAAGTTGTCATTGTCCCAAAAGATAACCAGAAAGACCTTGCTGATATACCCCCGAACATCCAAGAATATTTTTCAATCCATTTTGTAGAACATATGGATGAAGTTTTGAAGGTTGCTTTGGAACATGAAATCCTATGCAATGAGGAAAAAGAGGACAAAGATATCGAGGAGTATACGGCTTCGATGGATAAGGGTTTTTCGCAGGAATCCATTACACATTGAAGATTTATTCTGGCAAATTGGTTTGCAGTGCACCTGTGTCATCCCAGTTTCCGCGGGATAACCTCCCTGAAATTGCATTTATAGGCCGCTCCAATGTTGGCAAATCCAGCTTGATAAATAGCCTTTTGAAACAAAGAGATCTAGCTAGAACGAGTTCTACTCCAGGTCGCACTCGGCTTATCAATTTCTTTAGGATTAACAAAAATTTTTACTTTGTGGACTTTCCTGGTTATGGCTACTCCAAAGCGGCAAAGATTTTAAGGCGGTCTTGGAGTCATTTGATTGACCAGTACCTAGAGGAGAGAAAACAGCTTTGTGTTTGTGTAGTAATTGTTGATTCTAGAATTGGTCCGACTTCTCTGGATATAGGAACGATGAAATGGTTGCAGAAGTTGTTGATTCCTTTTTTTATTGTTTTAACAAAGGCGGACAAATTAAATCGAGGCGATTTGAAAAAATCACTTAAACATACCGAATCTCTCGTTTCTGGAGTTCCAGTTTTGGCCTATTCTTCAACTAAAGGGATAGGACATAAACAAATTTGGTTATTCCTTAATAACTATATCTAAATAAGTTTTTAAACATAGACTTTTATCATAATTTTCAAATGGTTTTTTTTTACAAAACACAAAAGGTGGTCGATAGGCGGAATTTATATTTTCTTATGATTAAGCTATTGAAATTGACCACAGTTAGTACAAGGAGTTTGTATGGACATTGCTGAATTAAAAGAAATGAATATTGCTTCCCTTACCCAAGTTGCTAAGGACCTTAATGTAGTAGGTGCAAGTGGACTCCGAAAACAAGAGCTGATCTTTAAGATTCTTCAGGCGCAGACAGAAAAAAGTGGCCTGATTTTTTCAGAGGGAGTACTTGAAACATTACCGGATGGTTTTGGTTTTCTTCGAGCACCTGATTATAACTACTTGCCAGGTCCAGATGACATTTATGTTTCTCCTTCACAAATTCGAAAATTTGACTTGCATACGGGTGATACAGTTTCAGGACAGATTCGTCCTCCCAAAGATGGAGAGCGATACTTTGCTTTAATTAAGGTAGAAGCTATCAATTTTGAACATCCAGATATTGCTCGAAACAAGATCTTTTTTGATAATCTCACCCCTCTCTACCCAGATGATCGTATCAAACTAGAAACAGAACCTGAAAATCTTGCTGCTCGGGTAATGGATCTTATGGTACCTATTGGTAAGGGACAGCGTGGTTTAATTGTTTCACCCCCTCGCACGGGAAAGACCATGCTTCTCCAGACTATTGCTAATTCAGTAACTGAGAATCATCCCGAGGTAGTGTTAATCGTACTATTGATTGATGAACGTCCTGAAGAAGTTACTGATATGCAGAGGTCGGTTAATGGAGAGGTGATTAGTTCTACATTTGATGAACCTGCAACTCGTCATGTTCAGGTTGCAGAAATGGTAATAGAAAAAGCTAAGCGGCTGGTAGAACATAAGCGTGATGTAGTGATTCTACTAGATTCCGTTACTCGATTAGCCCGAGCTTATAACACTATTGTTCCGCCATCAGGCAAGATTCTGTCAGGAGGTGTCGATTCAAATGCACTCCAGAGACCCAAACGGTTTTTTGGTGCGGCTCGAAATATTGAGGAAGGTGGTAGTTTAACTATTATTGCTACAGCATTAGTTGATACTGGAAGTCGAATGGATGATGTGGTTTTTGAGGAGTTTAAGGGAACAGGCAATATGGAAGTTCACTTAGAAAGAAAATTGGTTGAGAAGCGTGTTTTTCCTGCAATTGACATTAATCGATCTGGAACTCG
>CAYWYX010000001.1:80679-89463 GCA_964462735.1 uncultured Acidobacteriota bacterium
ACTACTTGCAATATAGTTTTTCCCGAAGAATCTAAATAAATAGCATCCTCAGTTTGAATAAGGGGGGAGGCTTCCCGAGTTCTATCCCTTTGGTCTCGCTGACGGATTTCCTGAAGGGTTTTTACTAAGCTTAAAGAACTACTTTTCTTTTGATTCTCAGTAAAACGTCTTTGAGCACGTGTACGTTCAGAGGCATCTAGGAAAATTTTGAGATCGGCATCAGGGAAAACTTTACTACCAATATCTCTACCCTCCATAATTACTCCACCATTTTTACCTAAACATTGTTGCGCACTAACCAAAATCCTTCGAACCTCTGGAATAACAGAGATTTGAGATGCAACTTGGCTTATTTCTGGAGAACGAATTTTCTCGGAAATATCTATTCCATTCAAAAATACATAGCAGCCATTATCAGCAGGACGCAAATCAATCTTAGTTTCGGAAGCTAAGGAGATAATTGCATCTTTTTTGTCTGGAGAAAGATTATGCTGAATTACTTTGAGAGCAATAGAACGGTACATCGCACCAGAATCAATGTAGAGATATCCTAATTTTTGGGCGATTATTCTAGCAATAGTACTTTTGCCAGCAGCAGAAGGTCCATCAATAGCAATTAAATATTTTTTTGGTTGTTTTTTCATCTACTTGTTTAAGATGAATTCTCTTATTGAAAAAGAATATTAAACAGAATAAAGCACAGTGGCAAGTCCGGAAGACAAGAATTTATGAATAACGGATATACTACCTATGAGCTATTAAGATTTCCATTAAAGCACTCACTAAGTTTATTGATTCATCTAAGTGATCATACCAGAGTGTAGTGCTAATAATAAGTGTAATGAAAAGTAACATTTAGCCTCTTTAAATATTTGTTATATGATAAGGTAATAGTTTGCTAAGCCTAAGGAATTACGACTATTCTCTAGATTGCCCAGGATGATTTGGAAGTACTCAGGATGGTCAACTGGCCTGTTCTTAAACATAGGGGGAACAAGATGAAATTAAACCGAAGAAAGTTACTTCAACAAGGAATGCTTCTGGGTGGTGTAATTGGTTCTGGGAAATGGTTGGAAAAGTCAGCTCAAGGTCATTCTCAAGGTAATGAATGTCAATGGGAACGAGAGTATACATTTGGTCATACGAAGCTTTTCATGGAGGAGTACTACCAGGGGACACTAGACATACTAGGCGCTCAAAGTGGTGAGCTTGACCAGATTGGGGACTTAACATCTCGTGCTGCTAAATTGATTAGAGCGGGTGGTACAGTTTGGGCATCTATGGATTTGGGTCATATGCCCCATTATGAACTTAAAGAAGAACGTCGTGGTAATCCAGGAATTATGAAGAGTCATGCGACCAATCTCAGGGCGGAGCGTGATTTTGACCATCTTAAAAAAGGAGACATAGTTTTTACCCATCGCGCCAATAAGGGTGCTCTAGCAGCTAGAGAACGAGGTGTTTACGTTGTTTGTGTTACCTCAAACTACTGGCATAATGAATTCAGACCAGCTGGATATGGCGCTGATGATCATTGGAATCCCGATGGCCTTATGCTAGGGGATGTCGCTAATGAAATTTTGCATAGCCATGTTCCCTATGAACAGGGTTTAGTGCATGTCCCCGAGGTCCCTGAATTTGCCGTCTTGCCCTCCAGTACTACTGGTACTTCGATTTACTGGATGTTAAATGCTGAGATTGCCAATAAACTTGCTAATGAGAATGCAAAGGAAGTTGACAAGAGTGCTCAATACCTCCAAATACTTACTGAGCGTGTTCAGAAACTCAAAGAACAATATAATCAGATTAGAGAAACCGCAGTAATCATGGCCAAAAAAATTCGGCAGGGAGGAAGGTGGTTTGTCAAGAGTATAGAGCATCCAGGCTTTGAATCAGAGTTTCATGTTGCTCAGGGTATCGCTGTAGTTAATTTTGGTGATTGGGATGCTTCTAAGGAAAAAAACATTATGTTAATTACGGGTATCTCACCAGCATATCCAGCGGAAGTCAAATTGGCCCTTCAAAAGCAAATTGATGGGGCCTATGTCATTGGAATAGGTCCAAGTTCTATGGATTCAAAAGTTCCTCATGGACGACTCATTGATATTGCAGATGCTGGTTTCGATAATCTTTCACCTGAGTCAGGTGGGGTTATCAGTGTTCCAGGTCGCACCCAGACTATGTGTCCAACTTCTGGAATTGTTGGTAACGTGATTCAACAGATGATTGTTGCCCAGTGGGCCGATGAAATGGTTCGCCGAGGTTCAGTACCTTATTTTTTGATGGGAGTTTATCGAAAGGGTGGTCGAGCCTATAACGCAGCTATGAGACCATTCTTTGAACTTCAGGGATTTTAAGACATTTAGATCTGCAATATTGGAAGCTTTTTATTAATCTGATTTTTTTTTATTGTTTGAAGCTAATGAGGTAGATACATGTCGAAAGAATTCAATCGTCGCCAGCTTTTAACTGCCGGCATTGGAGTTGGTGGAGCAATGGTGTCTGCCCAGATAATCTATCCTAAGGAGAGCTTGGCGAAAGACAGGAATTGTTTAGTGGAACGTCAGCATTCATTTGGTCACGGTCCACTGTTCATGGAAGAATACCATCAGGGTACTATGGAAATACTTGGTCGTCTTAGTGGAGAACTCGATCAAGTTGGTGATCTTACTTCACGAGCTGCCCGGGTTATAAGGAACGGTGGTACAGTGTGGACGTCAATGGATGATGGTCATATGCCTGTGGCGGAACAAAGTCAGGCTCGTCGTGGTAATCCAGGCATACTCAAAAATCACAAGGGTTTAGATTTTAAAACCTTTGAAAAACTACAGTCAGGGGACATGGTTTTTACCAACCAGTGTAATAGAGCTGTACTACGGGCTCGAGATCGTGGTGTCTATGTAGTAGCAGTTACGGTCAATTATATAGACAATGAATTCCGACCTGTTGGATTCACCAATCCTAATGAAGACAATCTTATGTTAAAAGATGTTTCCAATGAAGTTCTTCATAGTCATGTTCCTTACTATCAAGGATTAGTCCATGCACCCCAAATTCCCGAAATGACTTTGTGCCCATCGACGACAACTGGTAGTAGTACTCTTCACTGGATGTTGACGGCAGAGATCGCAAACAAACTCTGGACAGCCAGTTCTAAAAAGGTGGACAAAAGCGCCGAGTACCTCAGGATCCTGACTGAGCGAATAGAAAAAACGAAAGAACACTGGAATTCCATCCGCCAAGTTGCTGTTGAAATGACTCGTCGAATTCGTCAGGGAGGTCGATGGTTTGTGCGTAGTCTTGAACATCCTGGATTTCAAAGTGAACTCCATGGAGTTGCATCTGGTCCTAGCATTGTTAATTGGGGAGACTGGGAAAAAAGTAAAATGCATAACGTGATGTTAATCAATGCAATTTCACCGGGTTATCCTACTGAAATTAAGTTGGCTCAGGAAAAACAGGTTGAAGGTGCCTATGTTATCGGAATTGGTCCAGATTCTCTAGATGGAGAGTCTGCCCATGGACGGCTAATTGATGTTGCTGATGTCGGGTTTAATAATTTTTCTTCCGAATTAGAAGGAATCATAAAAATTCCTGGGAGTCCTAAACAAATCTGCCCAACTTCTGGGATTGTGGGAAATGTTATTCAACAAATGATTTGTGCACAATGGACAGATGAAATGGTACGAAGGGGATCAGTCCCTTATTTCTGGATGGGTTATTTTCAAGCAGGCGGTAGACCTTACTATAATGCGATAAACCCATTTTTTGAGTCTCGAGGTTTTTAATTGAAGGGAAAATTCAGCTGGTCAATGGCTTTTTTAGTGATTTAACTAGGAGGTAGTACAATCAAATTTAATAATAATTTTGATTTGGAAGGATGCAGTCATTGAAATCCGAAGAAATTCAGAGAAACAAAATTGAATTAGCTGCTGCATTGCGTTGGGCTTCTCGGCTAGGTCTAAGTGAGGGAATCTGTAACCATTTCAGTCTAGCTGTTTCAGTTGAAGGTGACCAATTCTTAGTCAATCCCATGGGCTATCATTGGAGGGAAATTACTGCAAGTGACTTGGTTCTGGCCGATAAGGATCGGCGTATTTTACAGGGTGATAAGAAAGTTGAAGACTCTGCTTTTTTCATTCACTCACGTATACATTTAGCCAAACCTCAAGCACGTTGTGTGTTACATACTCATATGCCATATGCAACAGCACTGTGCCTTCTAGATAAGGGTCGACTGGAAATGGCTTCACAAAACGCTATTCGTTTCTTCAATCGGATAGCTTATATCGATGATTATGAGGGTTTAGCTTTTGATAGCTCAGAAGGAGATCGATTAGCATTAGCAATGGGAGACAAGGATATTGCCTTTCTGGCAGCACATGGAGTGATTGTTTCAGGACCAACTGTTGCCGATGCTTTTGACGAATTATACTATTTAGAAAGAGCTTGTCAGTCACAGATCATTGCACAGTCTTCAGGTCAAAAACTAAGAATACTGCCAGAGACAGTGGTCAGTAGTGTTGCTCCAGTAATGAACTCCGGGTTGGCAACTATGCGGTGTTTGCACTTTGAGGCTATTAAGCGGATTTTAGATAGAGAAGAACCTGAATATAGAAACTAGTCTTAACGCCATCTTATAATTCTTAATAAATTTAAACTAGACCAAGTAAGCAAACTGAATTCTACATGGAGGAGACTGTTCTACGACAAATAAGAATAGCAATTTCGAAAGTTTTTCTACTACCTGAACAACACTGATTAGGAATAAAAATATGAAATTGACAGACAATATTTATTTGGTAGGTGGAGGTGAGCCTGACCTAATTTTTACTGATCAGATGGATTGTAATATTTATCTCATCAGATCAGAGGAGTTTTATATTCTGGTTGATGCTGGCGGTGGTCAAGCTGTCGATAAAATAATTGAGAACATTCGTGGGCATGGAATTGATCTTAAAGAGGTTGAGTGGCTTTTATTAACTCATGCTCATGGTGATCATGCAGCAGGATCCGGTCTTTTAAAGGAATGGTTACCAAATTTAAAGGTGGCAATTTCCTATGAAGTTTCTGAATGGCTTCGGTCTGGTGATGAGAAAGCCATAAGCTTAGATAAAGGTAGGGCTTCCGGGATGTATCCAGACGAATTTAAATTCCTACCTTGTCCTGTTGATTTAGAGGTCCGGGATGGTCAGAAGCTAAAACTGAGTAATTTAACCTTTGAGATTCTTTCAACACCTGGTCATTGTAAAGGTCATGTGTCATATTTGGTCCATGATCAAGGGAAGTCTATTCTTTTTGCCGGTGATGCTATCTTTCCTGAAGGAAAGATTCTGCTTCAGGATATTTGGGACTGTGATCTTCACCAGTCAATGCGTAGCGTGGAACGATTAGCTGCCCTTAAGGCTGATCATCTTTTTGCAGGTCATCGACAGCCTATTTTAGACGAAGCTGCTAGCCATTTTAAAATAGCTACCGATCGGATAGCATCTGTGGTGGCTCCATGGAACCTTTTTTAATTCATAACGTTAATCTTTCCGTTTAGAATTCATCTAGCCAATTTTAGTGAAAATCTTTTTATAAGGTGACTTATGAACAATTTAAATACTGTTTGGATTCGAGAACAATTTCCATCACTTGAACAAAGGGTTGATACTGCTCAGGCGGTCTATTTTGATGGTCCGGGTGGGACCCAAGTGCCTAAGAGGGTGATGGAGGCAGTGAATCAATATTATTTGAAGATGAACAGCAATATCGAAGGTGCATTTTTAACTAGTCGGAAAAGCGATCAGATGCTTACTAATGCCCGCAATGCAATGGCAGATTTTTTGAATGCTCGTAGTGCCAAAGAAATATCATTTGGGTTAAACATGACCACACATACTTTTAACATTAGTCGGGCAATTGGCAAGTCACTTAAACCTGGTGATGAAATTATTGTTACCGTCCTTGATCACGAAGCAAATGTATCGCCTTGGAATGCTTTGGTCGAACATGGAATCAAGGTGAATTGCATTGATATCCGTACCGAAGATTGTACCCTTGACCTTAAAGATTTAGAATCCAAGCTGAATGAACGAACCAAAGTTGTCGCTTTGGGCTATGCTTCTAACGCAGTTGGCACAATTAATCCTGTGCGAGAAATCATAAGAAAAGCCCATCAGGTAGGAGCTTTAGTTTTTGTTGATGCGGTCCATTATGCTCCCCACGGACCTATTGATGTTCAGGATCTGGATTGTGATTTTTTGGCTTGCTCAACTTATAAGTTTTTTGGCCCCCATCTAGGCGTACTCTACGGGAAACAGGAAATTTTGGACCAGCTTCCTGCTTATAAAGTAAGGCCTGCTTACGATCGTTTTGAAATAGGAACCCAAAATCATGAAGGAATTGTAGGAGCTATGGCTGCTATAGAATATTTAGCCGATGTGGGTGATCACTATGGAAAATCTTTCCTTAACCAGTACCAAGACCTAGAAGGTAGGCGGTTAAAGTTAAAGACTGGTCTTTCTGTGATTGAATATTATGAGAAAGAGTTAATGGAAAGGTTACTTGCAGGGTTAGAAGAAGTTCCTGAAGTAAAGATTTGGGGCATTACAGATAGAAGACTTTTGCATCAAAGAACACCAACTCTAGGTTTCACAGTGACTGGGTTTTCACCTCGAAAAGTAGCAGAGTCTTTGGGTTGTAAGGGTTTTTTCCTCTGGGATGGAGATTTTTATGCGCAGGCTCTAATTGAAAGATTAGGGCTTTTATCTTTAGGTGGCTTAGTCCGCCTGGGACTTGTACATTATAATACGAGTCAGGAGATAGATCGATTCTTGTTTGAGATAAAGAGGTTAGTACGTTCAACTTGATGATGGTGACGTCAAAACATAGAATGGGAACATGGAGTTCCCTCGCTCAGGAAAGGAGCTTTTGAAAACCTTGAAATCAAAGTCAATAGCCGAACGCGGAGCAGTAGTTGGTGATGCAGCCCGATCTAAGGTGCCCCTTTCAAGAAGGCTGGGTTTTTGGAATAATTCCTTTGTTTTATGGGGATGGGTACTAGTTCTGTCTAGCTTTATGATTGGTGGTCTAGTAGGGCAAGCATTTCCCTTAAAAATGTCAATGCCGATTATTTTTTTTGGAACATTAAGTAATGGCATAATTGGAGCACTGATTGGAGCAATTGCTGCTCGTACGGGTTATTCTAGTGCGCTATTGTATCGTTATACCTTTGGTCGAAAAGGAGTTATGTTCCCTAATATTCTAATGGCCCTAACCAGTATGGGGTGGTTTTCAGTGATTTTAAATATGACGCGAGATGGTTTTGTTGAGCAAATGGATTGGGTTGCTGGGTCTCCAAAATGGCTTTTGACCACTATTCTTATTGGGGTATTTTTTATTCTTCCAGCTGTAATGAAGATTCGCTGGATTGCTTATGTTGATTGGTTTGTGGTTCCTGGTTATCTAGCTATTGTAATCATGATTATAAGTTCTACTCTTCACAATGCTGGTGGTTTTGGGGTCTTGTGGAACAAATGGTACGATCCAACAAAGTCAGTTTTTATTGGATTTGATATTGCTGCTGGTGGTTGGCTTGTTGGAGTGACGATTATTTCAGATCTTGCTCGTTTTTGGAAGAATGGTAAGCAAGCTTTGATAGGTATTATGTCAGCTTATGCTGGTCTCGTTACCTTACAGTATTGGGGTGGGGCTATTGGAGCTACCCATTCAGGTGAGTTCAATGCTTTTATTATGGCGAGTTCTCTGGGTCTAGGATTCCTAGCTTGGGTTGCACTATGGTTCGGAGCACAGTCGACAGCGCAGGGAGGTACTTATGCTGCTGGTTTGGCCTTTTCGGCTCCTCCCCTTCCCCTGGTGCGAAGTCAGGAATTTACTCGTCGATTAGCAACCATTGGTGCTGGCACGGTTGGGTTAATAGGGAGCTTTGTTGGACTGGATAGATTTATTAATTGGTTGGTTCAATTTATAGGATGGATTGTAGCTCCAATAGCTATCATTGTCATATTAGATTATTGGGCATTTCCTTCCCGGCGCCAACGTTATGAAAGTGTTCAGGGTGCTGAAATGAATTTAAATCCTGCTGCTTTCGTAGCGTGGCTTGTGGGATTTGCAGTTGGATGGTATGTAGGAGGATATACACAGATTTTTAGTGGCTTGGTCAGTTCCATGGTTAGTTCGGGATTGGTTTATTATGTTTGGACACGAACTGCACTAACAAAAGGAGTAACACCCGAGCAGCAGGTTTTCCCAGGGACAATGAGAGGTTAGGATATGTTAACGACTTTTGAGTGGTGTATGATGTTGCTTGAAATAATGGTTGCCTTGGGGGTGATTTGGCTTATTTGCTCTGTTGAAAATAAGCATCCAACCGAACACATCATACCGGAAACTGATGAAGAAGTTGAATTGGTTGAATAAATTGATTAAACCAGAAGACCTTTTTGGAGAATAACTTAATGGAGATTGGGATTCTTGGGGGTACTGGTCTTGAAGGAAAGGGTTTGGCTCTGCGTTTGGGACTGGCAGGATTCTCGGTCAAGATTGGCTCCCGGAGCCTCTCACAAGCTTTAAGAAAGGCTCAGGAGTTTCAGCGTGAGTTAAAAAAGCGTGGATCGACAGTTCATTTTTATGGGCAAGAGAACCGCGAGATTGTTAAAACGTCAGAGTTAATTTTCTTGACAGTTCCATTCGAACATGCAACTGGTCTGCTTAGAGAGTATGGGCCTTTGTTTAAAAAGGGACAAATCCTTGTAGATGTTACGGTTCCCTTACAGTTTA
>CAYWYX010000002.1:0-5811 GCA_964462735.1 uncultured Acidobacteriota bacterium
CCGCCAACATCCGTAAGTCGAAAATCACGTCCTTGGAATCGATAAGTTAACTTCTCGTGGTCAACTCCAAGGCAATGTAGCATGGTGGCTTGAAGATCATTAATGTGAACTGTATCTTGGACAGGATTATATCCTAATTCGTCGGTAGTCCCGATAGTGACTCCAGGCTTGATACCGCCACCTGCCATCCAAATTGCGAAGGATTTCATATGATGATCCCTCCCGTAGTTACCTCGGGTCATATCTCCTTGATTCATAGGAGTTCGACCAAATTCACCGCCCCAGATAACTAATGTGTCTTGAAGTAATCCCCTTTGCTTAAGATCTTTAATCAAAGCTGCAGAAGCCTGATCAGTTTGTTGACACTGCAGACTGATATTAGATGGCAGGTTGTTATGGTGATCCCAGCCTCGATGATAAAGCTGAATAAATCTGACACCCCGCTCGACTAAACGCCTTGCAAGGAGGCAATTATTAGCAAAAGAAGGACTGCCAGGTTCTGCACCGTATTGTTCTATCACTTTCTTAGGTTCCTGTCTGATGTCCATCAGGTCTGGCACACTGGTTTGCATTCGATATGCCATCTCGAAAGACTGAATTCGAGCATCTATTTCAGGATCGCCTACTACTTCCAATTTGAGCTGGTTTAAATCATGTAGTCCATCAAGTAAACTGCGACGCGATGACCGACTTACACCTTCAGGATTAGAAACAAACAATATGGGTTCTCCCTGGGAACGGAATTCTACTCCCTGATGGCTGCTGGGTAGGAACCCACTTCCCCAGTATCGAGAAAGTAATGGTTGTCCCTGACCTCCTCCAGAAGTTAAAACCACAAATGTTGGTAGCTGACTATTTTCACTTCCCAACCCGTATGAGAGCCAAGCGCCCATGGTTGGCCTGCCTGGTTGCTGTCCACCCGTTTGGATTAAGGTTACGGCTGGATCGTGGTTAATAGCGTCAGTATGAACTGAACGGACGAGGCTAATTTCATCGGCGATTGTCGCAGTATGTGGCAATAACTCAGACAGTTCGACTCCTGATTGTCCATGTTTCATAAAACGAAATTTTGAACCTACACAAACTAACTTTTTGCCTGCAAGTTGAGCAATTCTTTGTCCTTTAGTAAAGCTTTCTGGCATTGGCTTGCCATTCATTTGAACTAGCTTCGGTTTGGGGTCAAACAGATCAAGTTGAGAAGGAGCTCCTGACATGAATAAATAGATAACTCTTTTAGCTCTCGGTGCAAAGTGCAACGCATTGAGGGCACCAAATGTTTTTTTAGATGGATCAGAGAATAAATCTTTTTGCAACAAGCTTCCCAGTGCCAGTGAGCCTATACCTTTGGCTCCACGACCAAAAAAATGCCGGCGTGTCATCGAAAGTGCATTCTCTTTCCAAAAAGTCATTGCGTTACTCCTTAGTCATTGTTTCATCAAGATTTAGAATCATACTAGCTACACCTGTCCAGGCTGCATGTTGCATCAAATCAAGTTCCTCAGTCCTTGGACTTTGCCCAATATTCACGAGTGACAGGGCCATCTTCCTGTCACCTTGGTAGTTTTTCAGAATTTTTTGATAAGTACGTTTAATAATTTTTTTCTCAGTAGAACTAGGTAGACGAGCCAATGCAACTTGATAGGCATATTGGATACGCTCGTTGAAGGTTGGGCCTGCTTTGCTAAGAATACGTTCTGCAAAAACCCGAGATGCTTCAACGTATGTAATTTCGTTTAATGTAACAAATGCCTGCAGGGGGGTAACGGTTCTTTCTCGTTTAACGGTACATACTTCGCGATCTGGAGCATCAAAAGTCATCAAAACAGGATTAGGTACGGAACGCTTCCAGAAAGTGTAAAGACTTCTTCTGTACAGATCAGGACCTTGGCTCTGTTCGTACAGCGCACGGCAATAAAAGGCTTTATTTTCCCATAGACCGGTTGGTTGATATGGAAAAACACTTGGTCCTCCAGTTGGGCGGTTTCGATCCAATAGCCCACTTATACTAAGTGCATTGTCTCTAATAATTTCAGCTGAAAGACGCAGTCGAGGACCTTTGGCTAGCAAACGATTTTCAGGGTCTTTTCCAAGAAGCTCTGAACGATATCGAGAAGTCTGTTGGTAAGTAGCTGATGTCAGGATCTTTTTTTGAATATCCTGAATATTCCACCCCCCATCGACAAATTCCCGTGCCAGCCAATCAAGAAGTTTTGGATGAGAGGGCAACTCCCCTTGTGTGCCAAATTCGTTACTGGTTTTTACAAGTCCAGTACCAAAATATAATTGCCATAAACGATTAACAGTTACACGGCCCACTAATGGATGATTGGAATCTACTAACCATTTTGCTAAATCAAGTCGGTTTACTTTTTTTACTTTTGGCAGGGTGGGCAAAAATTGAGGAACTCCAGCAGATACCTTTTTACCTAAGTTTCTATAATCTCCACGGATCAAAACATGAGTTGGACGCTGAAACTCCATGTCTTCCATAATTCGAATTGTAGGAATCTTTTTCTCGATTAAATCCTTGTCGTTACGTAGTTTTGTCAGTTGTTTATTAAGGATTTTTATTCTCTTAACATGATTTTCTCGAAAATAGTTCCTCAGTGCGACCTTCTCTGACCCAGATCGCTCGAGCAATGGCTTTTTTAAGGCGACTTTAACCTGTTTTAACTCCTTGTCTCCTTGAGGAATTTCTGTTGAAAAATAAAACCCATAACCTCCACCATAGTTGACTACTTTTATAAGAAGTTGGTTAAGTCCAGCTGTGAGTTTGACTGGTAGTTCTATAGGTTCAGCAGGTTCACATCCTTTTACTGGTTTATTTAAAATATTTTTTCCGTTTAACCAAATTTTTAATCCGTCTGAAAACGGTGAATTTCCTCCAATGAAAAAAGTAATTTTCCTGGAAGATTTTGTTAGAATCTTTCGGTAAAGGTAAGTTGCTGCTTTTTTACCCAACAAACCATGATTCTTGCCATCCTCCCATCCAGGTCTTTCACTCCATGAAAGTTTGCCATCTTCATAAACCCCTGAAAGACTAATCTCCTTTTCAGGTGGAAAAGCTGTATGAAAAGCCTGATCTCCTGAATTTGAAAGGAATGGTCCAATCGTCCACCATTGTTGCTTTTCCAGGCCTTGATTATTTTTATACCGGTCAATCAGCTTATGTTCCCACAAAGCTTGAGCATCTTCTAAGCCATCATGAGTCATTTCTAAGAAAGCTTTTTTTTGAGATTCAAGATCCCTAATTTCTGTTTCTAGTTGATTAACCTTTGTTGATTGTTCAATGGAAGGTAGTCTCATGTAGGGAGGAGCGGGATCCGCATCTAATCCTTTCTCGGGTATTTGATGGAAAAAGTCATAAAACTGATAGAACTCTTCTTGAGTGAAAGGATCGAACTTATGATCGTGACATTCAGCACAGGCTACGGTGGAACCCAACCAAACTGTTGCTGTAGTGTTTACACGATCGATTACGTACTTTGAAAGATATTCTCGAGCATCAGCTCCACCTTCAGTAGAGGTCATTCCATTTCGATTAAAAGCTGTTGCAATTTTTTGATCGATTGTTGGTTTAATTAGGAGATCTCCTGCAAGTTGTTCTACAGTGAATTCATCAAAGCGCTTCTTGTTATTAAAAGCATCGATTACCCAGTCACGATACTTCCACATGGATCGAGGATTATCGGTGTGATAACCGTCAGAGTCAGCATAGCGGGCTAGGTCAAGCCAGTTCATGGCCATTCTTTCTCCGTAAAGGGGGGAGTCCATGAATTGATCGATCAAATTTGAGTAAGCATCGGGGCTTTTGTCAGATAGGAACTTTTCTACTTCTAAAAGTGTAGGAGGCAACCCTCTCAAATCAAACGAAAGCCTCCGGATAAGTGTTCTCTTGTCTGCCTTGGGAGACGGTTTGATTCCTTCCTTCTCTAAGCGGGCAAGAACGAAATTATCAATGTTATTTTTTGTCCAATTCTTGTTCTTTATTTTTGGCAGGGAAGGTTTTATGGGTGAAAGATAAGCCCAATGAGTTTCCCAATTAGCTCCTTGACGGATCCACTCAGTTAGTAAAAGTATTTGTTTTTGTGTTAGCTGATTTCCTGAATAGGCAGGAGGCATTCGTATGGCATCATCTTTTGCCGTAATACGACTAATCAGTGAACTTTTCCCAATATCTTTTTCGGCAACAGCAACGTGGCCTGATCTTAAGGTACTTTTAGCAGCTTTTTCGTTGTCAAGTCTTAAACTAGCCATTCGTTTTTCCTGATCAGGACCATGACAGGCATAACAATTGTTGGCAAGTATAGGTCGGATGTCACTATTGAAGTTGATCACTAAATTCTTAGAGACTTCTGCAGCATTGAGCTTAGTTACAGTCAAAGTTTCTGTTAATGAATTTAATAATATTAAGGTGATCAATCCTCCAAGGCCGAAACCAATAACCCAAAAAATATTTAACTTTATATTTTGTTGCCTCAAGTTAATCTCCTATCTAGAAACTTGTTGTCCTGTCCTCTATATTTTTGGGAGAAGTTGTCATAGAGTGTTTTGAAAAAACATCGACTTAACTAGTTCTTCTAAAGTTGATTTCAAGGTGATGTAATTTTAGCCGAACCAGGCCTTACTTATCAAACGAATGATATTTCTTTTATTGATATAAAAATCAGGTTATTGTGCTTATTTAACGATTATTTGGATGAATGTTGGAAAGATCCGTTAATTTACCTGCCAACAATTCCAAAAGGAGATTAATAATTATGCCGAACTTAAATTCCTGGATTCTTACCGATGTTGGAAAAAATGTTCGGAAGGAGAGTCTATTTTTAGGTCACGACGACTTAGGGGTTGCAGATTGTACAGTTTCTAAAACATCCCTAAAAGGAGGCCTGCGTGAAGGAGTTGATTTGGTAGAAGTGACCAACGGGAATTTAACCTTCTCAGTTTTACCTACCAGAGGAATGGGTATTTGGAAAGGATCTTATAAGGGGATCCCTATTGGATGGCAGTCGCCAATTCGAGGCCCAGTGCATCCTATGTGGGTTGATGAAGTAGACAGAGGTGGACTAGGCTGGTTAAAAGGCTTTGACGAGTGCATTGTCCGTTGTGGATTAGATTCTAATGGAGCTCCTGGTGAAGACGTTATAATTGATAATAATGGCAATGCTGTTTCAGTTGATCTGACACTGCATGGGAAGATTGCAAATCTGCCAGCACATTATTTAGAAGTAATCACTGATTCAAAATCCGGTTTAGTTTCCATTATAGGTGAAGTTGATGAATCCTCCCTTTTTCTGCCTGGACTGCGACTGAGATCTAAGATAAAAACAACTTCAGGATCAAACCGCTTGACGATTGAAGATGAAATCATCAATTTAAAGGCAACGCCATCTGAGCTTGAATTGGTTTACCACTGTAATTTTGGACAGCCTTTCTTAGAAGAAGGTTCTAAATTATTGGTTCCCACTAAAGAAGCTGCTCCTAGAGATGCTCGAGCAGTTGAGGGAATCCTACAAATTGATGAGTACATGGCACCAACTCCAGGCTATGTAGAACAGGTCTATTTTTATGATTTAGCAGAAGATTCTGACCATCGAACCTTGGTGTCATTAAAAAACTCCGCTGGTGATAAAGCAATAGCACTTCGTTTTAATAAAAGTGAACTTCCCTGTTTTACTCAGTGGAAAAATACTACTGCAATGACAGACGGTTATGTTACCGGTCTTGAGCCGGGAACTAATTATCCTAACCTGAAACGTTTCGAGCGTGAGAATGATCGGATAATTCGTTTGGATCCTGGGGAGAGTTATC
>CAYWYX010000002.1:5911-44889 GCA_964462735.1 uncultured Acidobacteriota bacterium
AAAGAAATTAGACATAATCTCACTGGTCCAGTTGCCTCAATTAGAACCCCTTTTCTTCAGGATGGTCAAATTGATCAAAAAAGTTTGAGGAATTATGTGGAGTTCTTTATTGAAGCTGGGAGTCGCACTCTACTTTTAACTTGGGGTGATAGTTTATACAGTATTTTGACTGATCAAGAAATTGCAGAGATAACTAAAATCGTTGCCAAACAGTCTGCTGGACGTGCCATGGTTGTTGCAGCTGAACGAAACTGGGGAACTGCAACAGTTGTGGAATTTTCTAAGTATGCCAAGGAGGTAAAAGCTGACGTTTTGATGATTACACCTCCTGACTGGGCAGGGTCGTGTACCCCTGAAACCTTAGTACGGCACTATGCTGCAGCAAGCAAACACATTCCTGTCATGCTTATAACAGCTACTTTCATGCCTAGGGGCGAAGCATTTGGACTCGAAACAATTAAAAAGGTTAGAGATGAGGTGCCAGGAGTTGTTGCTATTAAAGATGACTGGTGTGGAGCATTTGGCAGAAAAATGAGCCTTTTGGTTTACGATGACTGGGCAGTATTTTCTGGGGGGCAAAAACAGAATCATCTAGATCTTCATTCCTATGGCTGTGATGGCTACCTTTCGACTTTTATTACCTTCAAACCTCAAATTTCTCATACCTATTGGACGGCTATTCAGGAAGAAAATTTCAAGAAGGCAAAGGAAATCATCCAAACTTATGATCTTCCTCTATTCGAGTTTATTGGACCACGCGAAGGAGGTTTTGATGCTTGGTTTCATGGAATTTACGAAATATATGGATTAGCTCAGCGGTGGAGAAGACCCCCCTACTATAGTTTGAGTGATACTGACATGGAAAAATTAAAGGATTTTCTAACTAAAAGTAATTTACTGTGAAATAAGCTACTTATTTTTTCCCAAAAGGATCGATAGATTAATAACTTAATTATAGGTGTCTTGCTTATAAAGTAACTTTAGTATCCAGCCACTTTATTAACCAGACCTAGTAACTTTTGCCCTCGGCAGTAACGTTTCAAATTTTCAAAAAAAAGATCGGTGACACGCTGATATTCCTCCTTAGATACAATGCGATGAAAAGACATGAGTAAATTGTTGATATTCCATAACGATGAATCCGGGGAGGGCAGTTCAAGTTGTAAGTTAGCTCCAGCAAGTTGTCCTTGAATCAGAGCTTGCTGGATTGCATTCAAATCATAAAGAGAAGGTCTTCCAGAAACATCAATGAAATAAGCTGTTTTTTTCATTAAACTAATTTTCCTTTGATCAAAAAACCCCTTTGTTTCAGGTGTAAGGGGAAGACTCAAGATCACAAAGTCTGACGATTCTAGGAGTTTCTCTATTTGAGGGAGTGCAACTAATTGATCTACATATTGAGGGGTTGTCCGAGGGTGTTTAGCCAGTCCGATAACGTGCATGCCAAAATAATGAGCCATGCGGGCGATTTCTAATCCCATTACACCCAAACCTAAAATTCCTATTGTTTTCCCTTTTAACTCTACAGGCCATTGCCCGTCAGAGCGAAGAGTTCCTGGTTCATCCCATTCCCATTGCTGATCCGGACGATGTCTCAGATCAGTGTGAAGTTGACGACTAAAGGTCAGCATGACTGCTAAGGCGTATTCTGCACCTGTTGACTCAAAGCAGGGCTTGGAACAGGTTAAAGTAATCCGACTTTCTACTAGCTCAGGAAAAAGATAACCTTCGACTCCAGCCGAGCCTGCATGAATCCATCGAAGGTTCTTTGCCACTTGAAAAAGTTCTTTGTCGAAGGCTCCGACAAAAGCAATTTCAGCTTCAGCAAAATAGTCAAGTAACTGGTTTCTATTTTCACTAACTACTATTCTGAAGCCTTCAACAGATCTTTCCATTTCTTCTAAGCCTGGAGGCTTCCAATTGATAACTGCCAGTGGCGGTGTATTTCCCCCCAATTTAATCTCCTTGTGAAACTACACTTTCAAGTTTTAATAATGCTTCAGAAATGTAGTTTCCTAGACCCAATCCAGGGCTGCTTGGTAGTTCAAGGTAGCCGTCACGAAGGGTCAAAGGTTGTTCAATAATGTCATAGTGGCTCATACGAGTGATTTGGAAAGTTGGCCTTTCTTTCAATGCTTCCCAACCAGGATATTCCACCATTGCACCGTTACTAACGGTGGAGAGAATATGTAAATGGGCAGCAACTACTGGAGCTGACCAAGGGCTATGGGGAACACAGAGGAGACCCGCTTCTTCAGCTCGTTGGGTAACGTAATGCATCTGGGTTATACCCATTTGCGCAGCATCGGGTTGAATGATATCCAGTGCACGGCGATCGATGAATTGCTGACACTCATGAATGGTGCTGAGACTTTCCCCAGAAGCAATTTTAAGATCAACGGAATTGGTCAAAGCAGCAAAGCCATCAACGTCAAAGGGATGCAGCGGTTCTTCCAAGAAAAAGATATTATGTTCTTCCAAGAGCCGACTGACTCGGATTGCGTCTTTAACATTCCAACCTTGGGTCAAATAGGCTGGACAGCCAAAGTCCAACATCAAGCGAATATCTTCACCAATGTTTTCCCTAATTGCAATCAGTCTTTCTTCATCTGCAGGTTGAAAATGGTTTCCCCATCCAAATTTAATAGCTTGAAATCCTTGCTGGACAAATTTCTTACTTTCCAAGGCTAGCTGCTCGGCTGTTTTAAGCCTTGGAGGTCCATCCCCTTCCAAGGAAGTGGGATCAAAAGCGGTACCACTTGCATAGACCATCACTTGTTTTTGAACTGATCCACCTAACATTTTGTAAAGTGGCAGGTTCAACTTTTTTCCAGCCAGATCCCAGAGAGCCATATCAATAGCTGCCATGGCATTAACGGCCATTCCTCCTTCACCACCGCGGCCTCTGAGTGCCTGCCATTCCTCGAACATTTTGACCCATAGCAATCGAATATCTAGGGGATCTTTTCCTAGAAGAAAATTACTTAAGCCACCGTTTTTCTCCAAAATGATAGGACCAATAATCCACGATGGCGAACCCGTAACACCAATTCCAATAATTCCTTCGTCCGTTTTTACTTGGACAAATGTTAAAGATGAGAGTTGACCACCGTGAACCTGAATACTAGTTATTTTCATAAAACCCGACCGAATGTAGCAAAAGATAATATTACAAAATAGTTTAGCGAACCGTTAATTGTTTTATTGATTCAGGGTTTGGTGGTTTAAATAAGAGGCTTGAAAAAAAACCAACCATAAGACTTACTATCAAGCTGATACCGTTTACCCAAAAAAAATTAACTCCTTGAATAAGTGGTTCCATAAAACCTTGAAATCCAACAAGCGAAAGGGCGGCCATGACTCCAGCAGCAGCACCAATAAGAACCCCAGGGGTATTTGTTCGCTTAGAAATGATACCTAGAAAAAAAAAGGCAGCTACAGGGGCATTAGTCATAGCTACCAGTTTAGTGTGTCGTTCCACTACATTGGCTTCACTGTAGGAAGATTGCCAGATGGCAAATGAAAGAAGCAAAATGGCATGAAACACGGAAGAGAATTTTGATATTAATGTTAAATAACGTTCGGAGTTATTTTGGGTAAGATATCGGGAAAAAAAATCAATTGTGGTAACAGTACTCATTGAATTAATAACTGAACTTAGAGTTGACATCATTGCAGCTAATATTCCGGCCATGATAAGTCCACGAATAATCACTGGGACCTGAGAAACGACAAAGTGAGGTAGTACTTGATCCGGATGGCTCAGACTACTAGAAAGGTCGGGATGTCTGTCATAAAAGGCGATCATACCCCAAGCGATCATAGTAGAGAGAATGCCAAAGACCAAAGTCCAAACACCATAACTCATTAGGACTCTAGACATACTCTTTTTAGAATTCGTAGAAAGCATCTTTTGTACGTAGATTTGGTCAGCACCATAATTTATTGACAGGATTAACTGACTGAACAACAGTGCCCAAAATGTAGCTTCAATAGCAAAGTTAAATTCAAACGATACCATTGTTGTGTGAGGGTAACCGGTAATTTCAGAGGTTTTGGAAGAGGCAATGTTATAAATCTCTTGAGGATGCCATTGAAATTCAGCAAGTAGAAGCCAAGCAATGACGATGTAGGTCAAAAAGAGTAGTAAGAATTGAGCGACATCTGACCAGATGACTGCCCTTGCTCCACCCAAGGTTGTATATACCATGGTTAGCAGGACTATGCACCAGATGCCAGTCTCTATAGACACACCCGTAGCAGCATTAAAACCTTGGGCGGCTATTACTAAAGCATTTCCCATCCAGAAGGTACAATTGCATAAAAAGAAAAGAGCGCCAACAATACGTAATCCTGGGTGAAAACGCCGCTCAAGATATTCATAAATAGATAGAATTGGAAGTTTTTGCCAAAGAGGAACCCAAATTGCTGCAGCTAAAGCCACTGTTCCTAACCCAATGACACTGCCAGTTATAAGCCATCGACTATCCCTGGCAAATACCCATCCAGGGCCTCCAAGAAAGGTCTGGGCACTAAGCAGAGTAGCAAAAATTGACATGCCAGCTGCCCACCAAGGGATGTTCTTACTGGCAAGAAAGTATTCCTTAGGAGACGTTTGCCGTTTGGAAAAAACGAATCCTAGAAGAATGAGTCCAACCAGATAAGCTAGAATTACTAAATAGTCTGGGAAAGAGAGCTGATTCATAGAGAAATACTCAGGAAGTTTGGTAATATAACAAAAGACCTTTCAGAAACAAATCTCTGATGGATCAGATGCTATTATCAAAATTAGTAAGGAGTATAGATCTAAGTTCCATATCCAAATCATTTCCTGACATTATAAATTTGTTAAAAATTAAGAGCCTTTCAATTTTAAAAAATTTATACAAAAAATGTTCCTTTCCTTCATATAGATTCTTTATTTGCTACTCCTTCACTCCAGGATTTACCTAACTTATAGGCAAGGCTTGCGAGTTGTTCAGGAGTTTCTCCTCGTCGAGCCTGATAGACTTCAAAGGTCAATGGTCCCGAATAATTAACGGAGTTTAAGGACTTACGAATTGCTGTCCAGTCAAGTCCACCTTCTGTTGGTAACCAGTGGTTATCATCGGGAAAATTAAAGTCAACATCTTGTAAGTGAGTTCCTCTAAGTCGATTACCAGCTAAAACAATTTCTGACGAGGGATCTTTTTTCGAGGTCCAGGCATGTCCCGTATCAATTACCAGACCTAGTTGTTTGTAGGGATAGTCATCAACCAAACACTTCAGTTCATTCATTCCTAAATAAGGATAGTTGCATGGATAAGGGAGATTTTCCAGAAGGATCCGCACTCCTTCTCGGTCTGCAACTGGAATAAGTTGATCGAGGGATCGAGGAACTGCTTCAGAAATGCGGTTTATAATTGAAGGGTGATTGCTGTTAGGGACGAAAATAGGATTTGGAACTGGATGGATGATTACGTCATTTGCGTGCAGGGTTGCGGCAAAACGAAGGTAGTTGCCCAATACATTAACAACACCACGGCGCCACTCTTCTTCGGGGGCACCTAAGACATTTTTTTTTAAAGGGGCATGAACTGTTCTTGCTGACAACCCACAATTTTTAAGACAGCTTTTAAGGGCAGACAATTGTTTCTCACAGAGTGGGTCCGCCACGTGGGGTTCTTGGCCTAGAATTTCTACTTGGGAAAAGCCAGCCTCGGCGACTGCTTCCAAAGCTTTTTGGATGTTGCGGTCTCTAAACCCGACGGTGCTATAACTGATTTGGTTTTTGGGCATTGTGGTTATCATGAGTTTTCCTTTAAGGGGATACTTTCTCACAAATCAATGTTTAGAATCAGAAAAATTTTCAACTTATTAGATACTGGTTTGTTTTTATAAGGTAAGGGCTTTAATTTGAAAAGTTTCATGATTATTTTCTTTGGCATGAAATTTTTGAATAGAAAAGTATTTTCAGAAATGGAGAATTAACGTTATTGTGATTAGTAAAGAAATGATCTGCCACCTTCAAAAACATGTACTGACCTGAGGTGTTATATGAAAAATGTTTTGATTCTAAGCTTATTGATTTATTGTTTTTTTTCATTTCGATTTGTATCTTTTGCCTTATGGCCCCAGTTTCGAGGAGTTAATGCCTCTGGCGTAGCTCAGGGTAATTATAAATTGCCGGATCAAATTGGTCCCAATGACAATCTTTTATGGAAAACGCCTCTACCCCCGGGTCATTCTTCTCCGGTGGTTTTTGGTAATCAGGTGTTCCTCACAGCTGTCGAGAACGGTTCGCTTTATACAGTAGGATTAAGTAAAGAAACTGGAAATCTTCTTTGGAAAGTTAAAGCAGAACACAAAACTTTGGAAGAGGTTCACCGTGATGGCAATCATGCTCAGTCCAGTCCTGCAACTGACGGAGAACGAGTTATTAGTTTTTTTGGCTCTAGTGGTCTTTTTTGCTATTCCCTTGAGGGAAAGCTTCTTTGGCATCTTCCTATGGGACCATTTAAAAATGGTTTTGGTGCCGCGAGTTCTCCTATAATTTCTGGAAACTGGGTTATTCTCAACCAAGATCATGACAAAGATTCTTTTTTGATTGCAGTTGATAAAAGAACTGGAAAAATAAAATGGAAAACAGATCGGCCAGAATTTCCTCGAGGTTTTGCCACCCCAATCACTTTAAATGTTGATGGAAAAAAACAGATTGTAGTTTCTGGAACACTAAGAATAATCGGATACGATTTTGAAACGGGTCAGAAAATTTGGACGGTTGGAGGTATTTCTCGTATTGTTAGTACGACACCCGTTGTTGGAGATGGAGGTGTAGTTTTTAGTGCCACAAGCTCACCCGGCGCTGATCCAGGAAAACGTGAAGTATTAGAAACTTTTTCTCAAGTCAAAAAAAAGTTTGACAAGAATAATGATGGAATGATTGAAGCCAAGGAGTTACCAGAAGGTTCTCTTAAAGGTCGCTTTAATCAATTTGACCTAAATAAAGACGATCATCTATCTGGAGTTGAGTATGTTGGTATGAAAGATATTTTTGAAAGGGTTGAAAATGTTGCTTTAGCTATTAACACAGGAGGTCAAGGTGATGTTACCGGTTCTCATGTGTTGTGGAAACAGCCTCGTTACCTGCCTTATATCCCCTCACCAATATTTTACAAAGGGATACTTTTCTGGGTCAAACGCGGTGGCATTGCTGCTAGCATTGATCCTAAAACAGGAGAAATATTTAAGGTAGGACGTATCTTTGGTCAATCCAGTTACTATAGCTCACCAGTAGCTGGAGATGGAAAGATCTATTTCATCAGTCAAAAAGGTGAGTTAAGTGTGATTAGTGCCAAGAAGCAGTGGGAAGAGTTAAGTAAGGCTGATTTTTCTGAAGAAGTTTGGTCTACTCCAGCAATTTCCGAGGGGCGGATTTATCTTCGTTCAAGTGATCATCTCTACTGTTTTGGGCTAGCTACATCGATAGCGGAGGTTCAAGAGTGAAAGAAAAACATAAGCTTCAGTTTACAGATAAAGTTTCCCTAGTTACTGGAGGGGGAACAGGCATTGGGGCTGCTGTAGCAAATCAATTTGCTGAAGCTGGAGCGACGGTAATAATTTGTGGTCGCAATGAAGAACAGCTTCAAACTTCTATTGAAATGATGACAAACAATCAAAGTGTGCATGCATATCAGTTGGATGTTTCTAAACGGTCTCAAGTCGATGTCCTGGTTGGAGAGATTATTAATCGGTTTGGAAAGATTGATTTTTTGATTAACAATGCTGGTGTTAATGTTGTTGATCGGTCGATTAATCAATTGTCTCCAAAAGACTGGGATTACATTATGGATGTTAACTCGACAGGAGTTTTTAATGTCACCCATGCTGTTTTACCTCATATGAGAACAAGCAAGAACGGAATGATTATTAGTATCGGTTCCATTGCAGGTTGCCGTCCAAGTGAATTAGGAGGGGGTGCTTATAGTGCGTCCAAGCATGCCATGACAGCTTTTACTAAAGTGATTGGCTTAGAAGAAGGCAAAAACGGGATTCGAGCAACTGTTATTGCTCCTGGCGAGGTTGACACGCCTTTACTTGAGGCTCGGCCGGTTCCAGTTACTACTGAACACCGGGATCGAATACTTCAGCCTGAAGATGTAGCGGCCGCTGTGCTGTTTGTAGCGATGCTTCCTCCGCGTGCTCACGTTCCAGAATTAATTATTAAACCCACTTTTCAAGCTTTTTCTTAAAACGGTGATTCTAGAACGACCAGAGTTTTTTTTAAGGTTTAGTTTTCAGTTGAGTCGAGTCGGCAAGTCAATAAGTATTTAATAATTTTGTTCTGAGTCATTGATTATGAATTATCTAAATTTTGTAAAGGAATAGGTAAGTTTATTTAGTCGCTAGAAAAGCTTTTTTTAATAGTAGAAAATGGATTACAGCTTTTTTCTTCGATAATAAAGTCTAAAATCAGTTTTATAAATCTAAGCTTGCTGTGAGTAAAAGGTTTGACTAATCCCATACCAGATAAACTGTTTAGGAGAACTTGTGAAAATTACTAACGTCGAAACGCTCTATGTACGTCTCCCTCAAGTGAAGAAACAGACGGATAGTGGGCAAGATGCTCTTATTGTTCGTATTGAAACTGATGCTGGATTATATGGTATTGGCGAAGTAGATTCTTCACCCATGGCAGTTAAAGGGCTCATTGAAGGCCCTTATTGTCATCCACTAAGTAGTGGGTTGCGGGAACTCTTAATTGGTGAGGATCCCCTCCAGACAGAGTATCTTTGGAACAAGATGTATTACCAGAATATTTATGGAGGTAGAAGAGGTATTGCAATCCATGCCATGAGTGGCATAGATATTGCCTTGTGGGACATTAAGGGGAAGGCGCTGGGGCTGCCTATTTGGAAGTTGTTAGGAGGAGGATTTCACACAAAGATGCGTGCTTATGCTAGCTCTTTATTTGGAAAGACTCCTCATGAGACTGGTGAACGAGCCCGGCGTTTTCGCGATAATGGTTTCGATGCTGTTAAGTTTGGCTGGGCTCCAATGGGAGAGAATGCGGCTAATGATTTAGCTTTAGTACGAGAGGCTCGATCAGGTCTTGGAGAAGATGGGGACTTACTAATTGATGCGGGTTTAGCTTGGGATGCTAAGACTGCTATTCAACGGGCAAAAGCTTTTTCCGAGTTTAATATTTTCTGGCTTGAAGAACCTCTACACCCTGATGATTATGAAGGCTATTCTCGATTAACTGCAGCTACAGAAATTCCAATTGCTGCTGGAGAAGAAGAAAGTGAGCATCGGTCTTTTTTAGAGCTCATGGATAAGGGTAAAATTGATATTGTACAGGTTGACCTAACGCGCTGTGGTGGCTTTACTGAGGCAGTAAAAATAGCCAGTTTAGCTGGAGATCGAGGGTTAAGATGTGTTAATCACGGCTTCACCACCTATATTAATGTAGCTGCTGCATTGCATTTTTTAAATTCAATACCAAATTCTTTCATTATGGAATTTGTAGTTGAGGAGGGAACGCAGCTAAGAGAAGAAATCACCCGCCAAAGGCTGGTTGCTCAGGATGGATATCTCTCTATACCCCAGGAGCCAGGCTTGGGAATTGAGCTTGACACCGATGGGGTAGAGAAATTTCGAGTTGCTTGATCAAGTGGAACACCACAAAAAATTACTTTAGGCAACAGTGGTTACCAAGTTAGTTGAAAAGTTTTTTAGAACAAAACGAATATCTAAATATAATCTATCCGTTGTTTTAAGTTAGCAGAGCATCTTTGACGGACTTTGCAACTCTAAATTTGACAACTTTTTTGGCAGGAATCCGGATTGTTTCACCCGTCGCAGGATTTCGACCATTCCTTGCTTCCCGCTGCACTAGAACTAAGCGTCCGATACCTGAAAGAACAAATAATCCGTTGTTCTTAGTTTCTTCGATAGCAATGCTGGCATAGCTCTCAAGAAAGGATTTTGTACTCTTATTGTTAGTGCCAGTAGCTTCTGCAAGCTTCTTAACCAGTTGTGACTGCGTCATTTTAGTTGCCATATTTCCCCTTGAAGTTTTGAATGAAAACAAAAGTTGTATTGTGTAAACTAAATTAATTAATCTAGGAAGCCATTATAATAAATGCCTAGGGTATCAACTGTAAAGCTAGAAAAATAATTCTTTTTAGTATTCAAGTTCAGTATATGATTTTTGTGTTGAAATTATAACTCAAGCCTCAAAAAATAGGCTAACCATCTATTTATTTTTTGTTGGGGAAGATATTTTTCAAGGGGGTCCTAAGGTACATTTTAAAATTAATTTTTGAAAGTTTTCCGGAATCATCTCTGTATTGAAGGTTTAAAATGATTTCTGAATTATCAGATGTTGCTGCTCTATAAGCTCTTAACGTGGCTCTCCAGTCAAATTTGGGAATGTACGGATCTTGTTTTTCATCCTTTATATTTAGTTCTTCTATTGATTTCGAAGATGTTAGCAATAAAGTTCCTATTAGGGGTATAGTCTGATGGACGTCGTTTAGGGTTTCTGCATTAGATAGTTTGTGTCCAGGAACCTTTGCAATTACATTTTCTCCTTCAAGGAAAAGAAGAGAAAAATTTTCAGGTTTCAGCCAGATCTGAACATCAAACTTACCTCTTTTTACCAGTGTGCCGCTACTTGTTAACAAGTCGATAGGTAGGCGGATTTCTCCGTTGTAGGTTTGTACTTCTGTAGAATATCCTTTTCCTAACAATAATAGTGTAAACATTACTGAAAGAATGCTAGTTAGGCCCATTGATTTTTTAAATTGCCATTGATCCATAAAAACAGATTAAAAGTATTTTTACTGAAATTAAATTGTCTAAAGGGGTTCTAGAAACTTGATACGGTAATTCACTCTCAGACCTATGCTCTTGTTAATCTCTCAGCCAGATTGTTGTTGCCTCCAACATCGGTTAGTCGGCGATCACGGCCTTGGTAGAAGTAGGTTAATTTTTCGTGGTTAAGACCAAGTAGTGTCAACATCGTGGCATGTAAATCATGAGCATGGACTTTGTCCTCAACAGAATGGAAACCGATATCATCAGTAGATCCAATTACTTTGCCCCCTTGAATTCCACCACCAGCCATCCAAGCTGAGAATCCGTAGGGATGATGGTCTCGTCCTCGAATCCCTTGTACCATAGGTGTACGTCCAAACTCACCGACACTAACTACTAGAGTACTTTCTAACAGTCCACGTTGTTTTAGGTCTGACAACAATGCGGCTATAGGTTTATCAACCTTAGCCCCATTTGTTCTATGGTTGGTTTCACATTCAGCATGTCCATCCCAGTCAGTGCTAATCAACTGGATAAACCGCACTCCACGTTCAACCATCCGACGACCTAGCAGGCACATTCGCCCGAATTCATCGGTAGGATTTTCACCAATGCCATAGGAACGTCGAACATGTTTAGGTTCCCGAGAAATATCCATGAGTTCTGGGGCAGCAGTCTGCATTCGAAAAGCCAATTCATAATTGGAGATCCTTGCCGCAAGTCTACTGTCATCTTGGCGGGTATTCATATGTCTTTGATTCCATTGATTAACTTGATTAAGCAGAACACGCTGATCCTTTTCGTCGATTTGCACAGGTGGACTGAGATTCATGATAGGAGATCCTTCACCGCGGAGTAAGGTTCCTTGATAAATTGCGGGCAGGAATCCCGAACGAAAGGATTTTCTACTGCGTGTACCTACTATTCCTTCAGTCATTGCCATGAAAGCTGGTAAGTTATCTGTTTCACTGCCTAATCCATAAAGTACCCATGAACCTATGCTGGGATGACCATTTAGATTAGAACCAGAGTACATCATGTTTAATGCAGGTCCATGAATGAAAAGATCATGATAACAGGAACGAATCACAGCTAGATCATCAGCATGGCTACCAAGCTTATGGAAGAGTTCAGAAATTGCCAAACCGGATTTTCCATATCTACTAAAACTAAACGGCGATTGCATGAGTTTAGCTCTATTGGCTTGAATATTTTGTAAGTTTATCCCTTTTTCGAGGTGCATACTTGGAGGTAGAGGATGCCCATCATACTTTGCCAACATAGGTTTTGGATCAAAGGTGTCTACTTGACTAGGTCCTCCCTGCATGAACAAGTAAATAATACTTTTTGCCTTGGCTGGGAAATGGGAAACTTTAGCTGTTAAGGGGTTTAAAGAGGCAATACGCTTTTCCTGAGCAAAGATTTTATCTTTGTCTAGCAAATGGGCTAATGCCATTGCTCCTAGTCCAAAACTGGATTTTTCTAGGAATTCGCGGCGAGAGTGAACCTCAATATGATTATTACAACCAGTGGCTAACAAATGTAACCTCCTAAGGTGCTAATAGTAACCTGGTCAACATTATTTTCTTTATTAGGATTTGTTATTTTAAAATAAGTTATGGCGTAACACCATCCTAGATCAGCACTAATTACTAATCAACATACATGAATTCACTTAAATTAAAAATTGATAGGCAAAACTTGGTCAAAGCTACGGCTTTAGAGAGAGGGATACTATCATTAGCAGACGCTAGCTTTAACCAGTTTTCAGCTTTAATTTCTTTTTTTTCAAAAGCTTGTAGTAGAAGAAGTGACTCGTTTTTTTCCTGTTTTGTAGGAAGACGTCCTAAAGCTAGATACCAGGCTTTTTCAATCCATTTAGAAGGAATGTTATTACCTTTTAATAAACGTTTAGCAAACTCTTGAGCCTGATTTAAAGATTGTTGATGATTCATGAACCAAAGAACCTGTGGTGTTACTGTTGTGACTTCACGTTTAGGGCAACTAACTGAATTGTCAGGATTGTCAAAAGCCTCGAACATAGGATAAGTGAAATTTCTTCTAACAAGAATATAGATTCCCCGCCGTCGGTGGTCAGCAAGATCAGAAGATACATGCCATTTATATGGACCATTTCCACTTAAAGCAGAAAATTCGTCGGGAGATAGAGGAGGCGTAACTGCTCGACCACCCATCTTTAGATTCAATGTCCCAGCTACCGAATGCATACTATCCCAAAGGGCTTCCCCTTCTAGTCTTCTTCTATTCATTCGCCACAAATAACGATTTTCAGGATCTATTTTGGTATAAAGTGGTTCAAAGACCTGGCTGGACATCTGATAGGTATTAGATAACATGATCATGCGATGCATGGCTTTGATACTCCATCCACTTGATACAAATTCTGTAGCTAACCAGTTGAGAAGTTTTTTATGAGAGGGGCGCTCCCCTTTGCGACCAAAGTCATTTGGAGTCCCGACAATACCTCTGCCAAAATGCCAGAGCCAAATTCGATTTATCATTACTCTGGCTGTTAGGGGATGGTCCGTTCGACTTAACCAGAGTGCTAATCTCTTGCGACTTCGACGGTGTGAGGATTTAGGTAGAATCTCATTTAATTCAATATCCTGAGCTAAAGCTTTGGGTAGGGATGGGTAGACGAGTTGATTTTGTTTTCCTAAATCGCCTCGATTAAGAACGTAAATTTTAGGGATCAGTTCAGGGTCAATATGTCCTAAAACAGATGCTGTCCGGACTTCCATTATTCCATCAAAATATTTCCCCTGGGCATCTTTTTCAGGGATTTCAAGAATCGCTTTGCCCAAGGCTACTAAAAGCTTCTGCTTTTCTTTTTTTTCCTTATTAGAAAGTTCTTTATTAAATTTTTCTTGTCCTTCAGGAGTTTTAGCCAGAATTGAGTCAATAAGTATTTTTAAAGGTTTAGCCAAAGCTTGCTGGGAGGGTGTTTGTTTTTCCTCAGGAATCTCATAAGCCGTAACAACATCAAAAGGAAATTCTTTTTTCTTTAATTTAATGATTCTTTTTTGAACTTTCTTTTCAAAAGCCCTAAAAGATTTTCTGACTTCATCAGCAGCAATGACCAAAGGGTAGAATTGTTTATGATCAGCTATAGCCATACCAGCCGAAAGAGGGGTTAATACTTCCTTGCTCTCTGCGAAAATAGCCTGCAGGCTATAATAGTCTCTCTGTGAAAGAGGATCAAATTTATGATCATGGCATCGAGCACAACCCATTGTAAGACCCATGAAAGTGGCTCCCGTTATATCTACAGCATCAGTGAGCTTTTCATTTAACAATTTTTCGCTATCCATATTATTTTCGTGAACTTCAGGTCCGAGAGTATAAAGTCCAGTACCAATTTTTGCCTCTAGATGTTCTAGTTTTTTTTGTGAAAGGGTATAAATATTTTCAAGATCTAAGTTGTCCGGCCACAGTTCGTCACCTGCAATCTGTTCCTGTAAAAAACGATCATATGGTTTATCATCGTTAAAGGATTTCACAACATAATCACGATACCGCCAGGCATTTCTATAATAAACGTCGGTTTCAAAACCTCCAGTGTCAGCATAGCGAACCACATCCAACCAATGTCGACCCCAACGTTCTCCGTAATGAGGAGATTCTAGTAGCCTGTCAATTAATCGGGAGAAAGCATGGGGGGATGTATCCAACAAAAATTGCTCTACTTGTTCTGGTGTTGGAGGTAAGCCTAATAAGTCAAAATAAGCTCGTCGAACCAAAGTTTGTTTATTAGCTGGAGGAGCGGGTGTCAATTTTTTTTCTGTGAGTCTAGCTAAGACAAAAGCGTCGATAGGATTTTGTATCCAACTAGAATGATTGACATTTGGAACTTTTGGACGCAGCGGTTTACGAAAAGACCACCAAATTTTTTCTTTTTTGCCTAGAGAGGGTTCTTTCCAAGAAGACTCTTCATCAATCCAGAGGCGTATTGTTTCGATTTCATTTGGTGAAAGTGATTGATTGTTAGGAGGCATCTTGAGTTCTCCAACCCCAGTGAGGACGTGGAAAAGGAGACTTTCAGAGCTTTTACCAGGAATAACTGTAGGCCCGCGCAATCCTCCCTTCAGTAGGGTTTGCGGTTCTCTAAGATCTAAGCCAGAAATTTGGTTAGATCCATGGCACATCGAACAATGTTTAACCAATATTGCTTTAGCTTTGACTGCTGTTTGACTTTGCCCTTCTACAGGTTTCCCCATCACGAATATTAAGAAGGAAATAAGGAATATACACTTGAAAATTGTCAAATGTCTCATCGAGTTCCCTAAAGTCAAATGAAAATAGCACTGGATGCTATTTGTAACGGCTTAACGAAGTATAAAATGATTTGGACCATTCTAAAAGGAGTTTACCTCTAATTTGAAAGATTTAGTTATATCAAAAATTATTGTCTATTTTAGAATGTTTTTTGTATGAAAACTCTAGATCTATAAAAATTATCATCTGGTTTTAAAATTCTTGATAATGATGCATGAAAAGAAGATATTAGTTTTCATATAGTTAAATTATAATTTTAACCTCCAAGAAAGTAAAAAAAAGTGTCAGACTGACATGTGAAAATTGTTTAGGGTGATAAGAATCTATTTGCAATACTTCTATTTTTTATGGGGAGACCAACTATGATTCAAGAGAACATTGATTACCGTGATTGTGATCGACAGATCTGGGAAGAGGAATTAGCTGACTTTGTTCCACCCAAGATTTTTGATTCTCACATTCATTTTTTTTGGCGATCAAATATTACTGAGGGGGTTGAGCCGATCCAAAGAGATGACAATGATTTGAATACCTTAAATCAATGGGCCAAAGTACTATATCCAGGTCGGAAAATGCAGTATCTTATTTTAGGATCTCCTTTTCCTGGAACTGATGTAGCAAGACATGTGGAATCGGTCAGAGCTGAAATTGCAGGAGTACCTGGTATTAGGCACAATCGTTTAGTAACACCGTCATGTAAGATTGAAGATATAGAGCGAGATCTTCAGAACCCTCAATTTATAGGACTCAAGCCTTATAGAACTTATTCAGTTACTGGTGATATTGGTCAATGTCGCATCCACGAATTTTTGCCACATGAGCAAATGGAATTTGCAAATCAACATGGCTTATGGGTCACCATGCATCTATCTCGGTGGCATGGTTGTGCAGACCCCCAAAATTTAAACGATTTGGAAGAATATACCACCAAAAGATATCCAAACATTAAATGGCTCCTTGCGCATTGTGCCCGAAGTTTTACCTATTGGCCAATTCGTCAGGCAATTGTGCGTCTGCGCGATATGCCTAACATTCATTACGATACTTCAGCAGTGACCGATGTACGTCCCTACATCACTTTGCTCACCCAAGAAAACCCACAACGGATTTTCTGGGGATCAGACGGTGTTGGAGCAGCATTTTTCCATGGTCATTATGCTGCTCTTGGCCGTGCTTGGCAGCATAACGATGCTGATCAGGGAGGTTTGGAATTTCCTCACTGTGATGGAAGACCTATACTAGCTGTTTATGAACAGTTAATGTCTTTAAAATTTGCTGTGGAAATAGCGGAACTTTCAAAAGATCAAGTAGAGGGTCTTTTTTGGGGTAATGCTGCTAGTGCTATGGGCGTAGATGATAAAGAACTAGCAACTAATGATTAGATAACTTTCTGATGAACAGAATATCTAAGATCTATTCGCTAGAGATTGAGGAGAATCCATAGGTAGTTTTGTCATCTACAGACCTAATTAATTGGTCACAGGTTCTGATTGTTTTAGTATTTTCAATAATTCATTGGCTTTTTCAACACATCCAAGGGCATCTTTTCCGTAGCCATCACAGCGCATTTTTAAAGCTAGGTCTTCTGTTAATGCAGCTCCCCCGGCCATGGTTTTAATTTTGTCCCGTAGGCCTACTTCTTGAAAGGCCTGATTAATTTTTTCAATATTCCTCATAGTAGTTGTTAAGAGTGCTGACATACCAACTAACTCGGCTTTATGTTCTTTGACGGCAGTAATAAATTCATCGGGCTTAGTGTCCACGCCTAGGTCGTGGACAGAAAATCCAGCACCAGAGAGCATCATCCCACAGAGATTTTTTCCTATGTCGTGAAGATCACCTTGGACCGTCCCCATAATAACTGTTCCAACGGGTTTAATTCCAGAAGCCGAGAGAATCGGTTCTAAGTGTTTCATGCCAACTTTCATGGCTCGGGCAGCAACTAAAACCTCTGGTACAAAGATAACATTGTCTCGAAACTTTACACCGACTATTGACATTCCAGCAATTAAACCGTCATCTAGGATTGTATTTGCCAGGAATCCCTTATCTAGCGCTTCTTTTGTCAAACGGTCAGATTCATGATGGTTCCCAATTATTACATTGTAAGCGATGTCCTGCATCAACCCATCTGCATTTTCCAGAACACCCCTTATTCGACTATTTTCTTCAGGGATGGTAACCCAATTAAGTTCTTCTTCAAGGCCGTCATTAAGAATTGACATAGATTATCGTTCGTTCCCTTCCTTATAGAAAAGTAGTAGCTTATACTCCAAATAAAACTGAAATTCAATTCTAACCAAGAGAAATAGGGTATTTACCGTATTTAAAGGTTGCTTCGAGCATCGCTGCATAATTGTCTATAGGAACATACTCGGGAATTGAATTTCCAGAGGAGACGCAGTAACCTCCACCTGGAGCTAGGTCACGAATTCGAGTGCGTACTTCATCCTCGACTTCTTGTGGAGTCCCTTGGGTAAGCGTGTACTGTAGATCGATATTTCCTAGAAGGGCTAGTCGGTCACCATACTTAGCTTTAATTTCATTAATGTCATGTGCTTGTTTTTCTACGGGGTGCCAACCAGAGATACCTAAATCAATTAATTCATCAATTACCATGGAAATATCGCCATCAGTATGGAAAACAAATGGCTTATCTGCAGCTTTGGCCATGTCACACATTTTCTTGTAGCAGGGGAAGGCATACTTTCTATAATGGTCAGGATGTACAAGAGGCCCATTTTTACCTGACAAGTCGTCCGCATGGAAACTAAGGCCAACTGCTGGATGTTCCATTGCAACTTCCATGACTCGTTGTTGTAAAGGGATAATTTTGTCATACATCATTTCGATAAGTTCAGGATCATCGATATAAGACAACATAAAAGTTTCCATACCCATCATGAACCAAACACCTGTAAAAACTTTTCCAATTACAACTCCAATTTTCATTCCAGGAGGTAGCATTACTCCTACTTGATCAAGTACGGAGAAGTCAAGGTCATCTGGGTTTGGCCACGGATAGGCAGCGAATTCATCTTTATTGGTTATTACCCCTTTATGCATTTCTGCCCAGTGTCGTTCAGTGTAGGCCTCCAGCTCAGCCTTATAAGTGCTGACGCTGTAGCTAGTAACTTGAACCCCATCAGCACCCTTTTCAATTTGTTCGTCATTAGTTTCAACTGGTTTGAGGTTAGCGTTAGACTTAGTATTCGCATTGATTACACTTAAAGAAACTGGATATGCATCGAAGCCAGCTGTTTCAAAGAATTCTATTTCTTGGGCATGGCCTTGTACTGGATGTCCCATAAATAGTTGTTTAATTTCAGGCTCAATACCCATTTCAAACAGGGGAACGAGGTCGGGTTCCTGGTGTTTTAGGGCACTCTTGAGTCTTTGATAGTCTGGTTTTCGATTTCCTTTTGCCTCTAGGGCACGCTGTATAGAATGAGGAAATGACATAGAAAATATCCTTACGATTTTAGTGAATTCCAGCAGAAGGTTTTGATCTAACTTGTGTTTCAATACTGCAGGATATTACATAGTTAACTCCGAAAACGCAACGATCAGTTCTGTTTAGATAAGGTAATTAATTGGCTAATGATCAAGCTCCAAACTTATCGTACAGGCCAGCATTGGCCATCATTAACCTAATCAGAAATTTGCTCTGAAAAATTCCTAATGAGCCATAATTTGCATTTATTTCGGTAAAACGGCTTAGTTTGTCACTTCCAGAATTTTGGCTATGAAGTAAGACAGGTGGGGGATGCCAGCTATGGGCTTTCAAAAAAACGGGTGTCGAATGATCTCCAGTAATTGCTAAAACTTGGGGAGTTTTTTTAAGCAGAGTTGGAAGGAATTTATCAACTTCCTCGATAACTGAAACTTTCTGTTCAAAATTACCATCTTCGCCTGCTATGTCAGTTCCTTTGACATGTATGAAAAAATAATCAAAGGAGTCAAATGAATGAACATATTGTTTAAATTGTCCTTCAATACTATGATTATTCTCCAAAGTTTTCATTCCAAGAAGTTTAGCTAGACCCTTGTACATAGGATAAGTTGCAATTACCGCTGCTTCTAATTCAAAGCGTTCCTGAAAAGTTGGGATCTTTGGAGTATGACTGATACCACGTAATAAAAATCCGTTGGCGGGTCTTTCTTCTTGAAGAAGTAAAAGTGCTTTTTGATAAAATTGATTTACTATCGAACCAGCTCTGTTTGTCTTAATAGAAGAACTTTTTGGCTTTATTTTTCTAATAGATTCTCCTTCGATATGAGGGTCAGAATCGGAAAGTGGACCCTCAATATTGCCACCGCGGAAGACTACTACGAAGCGATGTGATGTTCCGGGCTGAATGATAATTTCAGTCTCTTGAATTTTTTCAATAGCTTGTAGTTTTTTACAGAGAATCTTGTTCAGTTCACTAGTGATACGTCCTGCTCGACGATCGGTAATAATACCTTTAGTGTCTATGGAGCAGAAATTTGCGCGGGCAGCTATATCTTTAGGTTGCAATTCAATATTCAGACCCAATGCTTCAATTACGCCTCTAGCAACTTGGGTTTCTAAAGGATCATAGCCAAAAAGGCCCAGATGAGCCGGTCCACTTCCCGGAGTAATGCCAGGAAGAACAGGAGTTAACCGACCCATTACTGAAGTCTTAGCTAGTTCATCCAACTGAGGGGTTCGAGCAGCTTCTAGAGGAGTTAATCGCTTACTATGACTGGAAGTGATGTCACCAATGCCGTCCAAGACTAGTAAGACAATTTTACCCTTGGGTCTTTGACGAAGCCTTAAACTTCGATACAAATGTTCGTGTTCCATAATTAATCATTTTAAAACCAGAGACATCAGCTGAATCAGTTCAATCTAGTTATAAAAATTAAAGGAGAATATAATATTTTTCTTTAAAACAACAGTTGTTTTAAATGTGTTTTTCTACTTTGATTGTGTTTGAAACTTTAAAACAGTCTTTCATTTTATAACAGTTAAAGGAAAACGCTCTAGAATCATACTTGAAAAAATATTTCAAGAAAACAATGATCAGTGAAACAGTATTTTAAAGGAATTTTTGGAGCTGTAAAACACTTCCTAGTTTCTAGTAACCGTAAGTATAATTTTTGTTTTTTGTTTTTATTTAAATGACAGATAGATTCCTCAGTTTAATTTGTTAAACTCACATTTCCTATATAGGAACTTTGTGTGTAACATAGCCACTGATTTTAGTATTACTCAGTAGCAGTTCTATTGAATTATTAAGAAAAAAATTCTATGAAAAAGATTTTAATTGCCAATCGGGGTGAAATTGCTATTCGAGTCATGCGAGCAGCTACAGAACTAGGTTTAAGAACTGTTGCTGTCTTTTCCGAGGTCGATAGACTTAGTTTACATCGTTTTAAAGCAGATGAGGCATATGTTCTAGCCAAAAGTAGGGGACCGATTGATGCTTATCTTGATGTTGAAGAGATAATCACTATTGCTAAAGCAAAAAAAGTTGATGCTATCCATCCAGGTTATGGGTTTTTATCAGAGGAACCTAGATTTTCCAGACGGTGTAAGGAGTCTGGAATTACTTTTGTTGGACCTTCTTCTGAACAGCTAGAGAAGTTAGGCAATAAAATTGCAGCTCGTCAAATAGCTAAAGGGTTAGGAATCTCAGTAATTCCTGGAGCCAACAAAGTTATCAAAGATCTGGATAAAGCTTCTGAAGTTGTTAAAGAATTAGGATTTCCTCTAATTATCAAAGCAACGTATGGAGGTGGTGGGCGTGGGATGAGAATCATACGTAATTCCGATCAACTGGAAAAGCAATTAGAGGAGGCTCGTAGAGAAGCAGAGGTTACTTTTGGAGATGGTTCTCTCTTTATGGAGCGTTTTATTGAGCGAGCAAAACATGTAGAAGTACAAATTTTGGCTGATAGCTACGGTCAGGTTATGCATCTTTATGAGCGAGATTGTTCAATACAGAGACGTTATCAAAAAGTTGTAGAAGTGGCTCCGGCTGAAACTATTTCCTTGAAATTACGAAGGGAGCTCTATGAAGCATCGGTTCAGTTAGCCCAGAAAATAGGATATGTCAATGCTGGAACCGTAGAATTCCTTGTAGATCTAGATAGAGAATTCTGGTACTTCATGGAATTTAATCCACGAATTCAGGTAGAGCATACTGTGACTGAGATGGTAACAGGAATTGACCTTGTTCGATCTCAGATTTTGATTTCCCAAGGATGTCGACTACATGACCCCCCCCTATCCCTTCCTCTTCAGAAGCAGCTGCCTCTTTATGGGACTGCTGTTCAGTGTCGCATAACTACTGAGGATCCCCAGAATGGCTTTGCCCCAGACTTTGGAAAAATTACAACTTATCGTTCTCCCTCTGGATTTGGTCTTAGGTTAGATGGCGGCACTACTGCAGCAGGTGCCATACTGGTTCCATTTTATGATTCTCTTCTTGTGAAAGCAACGGCTTGGGGTCGAACATTCAAAGAAGCTTGCCAGCGTATGGATCGGTCGCTTAGGGAATTTAGGATACGTGGGGTAAAAACTAACATCCCCTTTCTAGAAAATGTCATTAATCATCCTAAATTTCAAGATGGTAATTCAACTACAACATTCCTAGATGATACCCCAGAACTTTTTCGATTTGCCCGAAGAAAAGATCGTGCTAGCCGGTTGCTACGTTTTTTAGCAGAAGTCATTGTTAATGGAAATCCTCAGATTAGTAACAGGCATCAACCTGAAACCCTGATTTATGAGGATAATAGCAGTAATGAAAAAGATTTAATTTCTTTGCAGCGGATTTCATCTTCAAAAGGACATACTACTCCAGAGGGAACTCGACAAATCTTACTTCAATTAGGTCCAAAAAAATTCTCCGAGTGGATCGATCAACAAAAACGATTACTAATCACAGATACTACCTTTCGTGATGCCCATCAATCTTTGCTCGCTACTAGAGTACGTACAATTGATCTATTGAAGATATCAGAATTGGTGGCAAATCATTTGCCACAGCTTTTTAGTCTTGAAATGTGGGGAGGTGCAACATTTGATACCTCTTTTCGATTCTTGAATGAAGACCCATGGGAACGCTTAGCTGCATTGCGCAAGCGCATTCCAAATGTATGTTTTCAGATGTTGTTACGAGCCTCTAATGCAGTGGGTTATACCAGTTATCCCCAGAATGTAGTTTCTGAGTTTGTAAAGGAATCTAAGAAACAGGGCATTGACATCTTCCGTGTTTTTGACTCATTAAACTCAGTGGAAAACATGAAAGGGGCTATGGCAGCAATAATAGAGGCTAATGCTGTGTGTGAAGCTGCTATCTGTTATACGGGTGATATCCTTGATAATAGCAAAGCAAAGTATTCCCTATCATACTACGTTGAGATGGCGCGTAAATTGGAGAAGTTTGGTGCTCACATTTTGGCAATCAAGGATATGGCAGGACTATGTAAACCGTATGCAGCCTATCAACTGGTAAAAGTTCTTCGACAGGAAATTGGTATTCCAATCCATTTTCACACCCATGACACCAGTGGCATTAATTCTGCTTCTATTCTCAAAGCATGTGAGGCAGAAGTTAATATAGTTGATGCAGCTACTTCTTCTATGAGTGGTAACACCAGTCAGCCAAATCTCAATTCTGTGGTAGAGGCCCTCCGCTTTCAACCCAGAGATACTCAGCTTGATCCAGTCATCTTGAACTACTACTCAAAATACTGGGAAATTGTTAGGAGTTACTACCGATCTTTTGACAATGGGCTTCGAGCAAGTGATTCTGGGGTCTATCATCATGAAATTCCAGGTGGGCAATATACTAACTTGAAACAACAGGCAGCAGCTTTAGGTTTAATTAATCGTTGGGCTGAAGTTGAGACTACCTACGCCGAGGTAAATCAGTTATTTGGGGATATTGTCAAAGTTACACCCTCGAGCAAGGTAGTGGGAGACTTGGCACTCTTTTTGATTGCTAGAGGGATGGTTCCAAATGATCTTCTCAAGTTAGATGTACAACATGACCTAGGCTTGCCTGAATCAGTGATAGAGCTTTTTGATGGTGCGTTAGGAACACCAGCAGGAGGATGGCCAAAAAAGCTCCAAAAAATAGTTTTAAGAGGAAAACCCCCTAGGAGAACTGCATCTGAAAATAACTTTCCCCCCGTGAACTTTACCAAGACCAAACGGGTTTTGGAACATCAGTTAGGACGTGTTGTCAGGCATGACGAAGTTTTGAGTTATTTGCTGTATCCAAAAGTTTTTGAAGAGTATATCCGTAAGCGCCAACGTTTTGGTGATGTTAGTGCTATTCCTACGCCGAACTTTTTTTATGGTATGAAATCTGGCGAGGAAATCACAGTAGATTTGGAGCCAGGAAAATCTTTAGTTATCAAATTTTGGACCATTAGTGAACCTAATCCCGATGGACAGAGAACAGTATTTTTTGAGCTAAACGGACAACCACGGGAAGTAGTAGTTTTCGATGAATCAATGAAGGAACCAGCACCCGCCCATCCTAAAATAGATCCTAACCATTCAGGGCATGTTGGTCCTCCGTCAGCAGGGTTGATAACCCATGTATTTGTTCAGGTTGGTCAAAAGATCAAACGTTCTGAAAAGCTGTTTATTTTAGAAGCAATGAAAATGCAAAGCACAATTTATGCTCCGATCTCAGGTCGAATCAGTGAGGTTTTTGTAACGGCGGGTCAGCACGTAGAGGCAAATGAGTTGTTATCAGTCATTGAAGGCCAACAATAGTTTAAATGATGGAAAATTATAATAAAATCTTATCTGAAAAAACGAAGATACCGTTAGTAATCGGATCGTTTTTTAGTTTTATTAAAAAAATTATTCAGCATAGGGGACTTATTCGATCAATGGTGGAACGAGATTTAAAAAACCGATACATAGGGTCAGTAATTGGGATCATTTGGTCAGTTATTCACCCCTTGGTTCTTCTAATTAGCTATACGTTTGTTTTTTCAGTCATCATTAAACACCCTCTTGGTCCTGAAAGTGGAACAACTAGTTTTGCAATTTATTTGTTTTGTGGAATCCTGCCCTGGATGATGTTTCAAGAAACCTTAGTTCGTTCTAGTAATGTTTTGGTCGAGCACTCAAACTTGATTACTAAGACACTATTTCCAGCAGAAATTTTGCCAGTTTCAGTACTAATAGCTAATTTATTTAACCATTTGATTGGAGTTGCTATCTTTCTTGGAATCATTCTTTTTTATCTGCAAAATTTGACTATCTACGTTCTACTAATTCCTATTTATCTTTTTGGCTTGATGATTTTTGCCTTAGGATTGAGCTGGATTATTTCAGGTATTCAGGTTTTTCTTCGAGACACAGCTCAAGTGGTGATAGTAATTTTAACTTTTTGGTTTTGGTTTACTCCAATTTTTTTCGATGAAACTCAGTTAAGTCGTGTCAGCAACAAACTGGTATTTGTTATGCATTTCAATCCTTTGGCAGAGGTCGTTATAGCCTATAGGAAATGCCTATTAATTGGTGAAATGCCTACTTGGCAGGGATTAGTAGCAATCTACGGTATTGCCCTTGTTACGTTTATTATTGGTGGTATTTTTTTTAGATATGTTAAACGCTCTTTTGCAGATGTTTTATAAAAAGATAGAGAGTCATAAGCATTAGCGTGATGCGTGCAAAATAGCCCGTTTGTAGTGCCCCCCTCCAGGTTTTATGATTCCTTCATGATGGCCAACTAGTGATACTTTTTGAAAGCTTAGCTTCTTGAGAAGTTGTTCGAAACAGGCAAAGTTTGGCCAAAACCAGGAAACGGCATCCTGACCAGGTTGATCGCCTCCAACATATTCCATAGCAGGTATAGAATCAAAATTGGAAGGGAGACCTTGGGAAATAATTAACTTGCCCTTGCATAACGATGCTACAGCTGCCAGTGCCTTTAGAGGGTATAGAGTGTGAAGAAGAACATCTCCAATGAAAACTAAATCAAAGGCCATCCCCCCAGTTTTTTCTAGAGATAAATCATAGATATTGGAGTAACAGCGCTTAACTTGGGATTTGAGAATTTTGCTACAAAGTTGAAAGGGACCATCTAAAAGTAAAAAATAGATCTGTTCGGGGTTTTTTTTAGTGAATAACCTTTCATTCTGTTTACTAGTGAAGGCAGAATGGTTATACATCATGGCCTTAATTTCAGTAAGGGTTTGATTAATATCTTCGCCAGGGAAAACATCCAGATCATAAAGCGAAGGCACTTCGACAGAGAGGACTTCTGCACCACGCTTTTCAAATTCAAATGAAAAAAAACCAGTGGCTGAACCTACATCAAGAATTCTCATACCAGTCATGTCAGTAGGAAACTGGAATAATGGGAAACTTGAACGGTAATCATAACAGCCAGGCGTAGTTAGATTTTTTCCTAACTCAATGGTGTGGTACCAATAGTAATTACTTAAGTCGCCATAGCCAAGCACCTTAGCTTGATCAACAAATGCGCGAGCGGCACAGAAATGCGATTTTCGAAGGTCCACGATTAACCTCCTTCTTTTTAACGCTAAGAAAGTTTTTGTCTCCTAAAAGTGATCGATCCTTTTTCATAGGAGAAAGAAGTTAGGGAAATAATTATTTAATTTGTAAATCCATATATCTTTCATTAGAAGGTAAATTAGACCCATATGAAAACAGTTGCATTACTCTATCCAGTAATTATAACAGCAATGATCGTCCTCTAAGATTTCTTGATGTAATCTTTTGTAAATAGAGAAATGGATTTACTTGTTAGGGGGATTGGAGATGTAATATAGATATTAATAATTTTAATGTTCTTTGGAACTAAAATAATATTGTTATTGGCCTAATGAACAACTACGAGCTATGTTGTTCTTGAAGGTGGGTATTTTTGGCAAGCGCAGGAAACTCAACAGTGAAAGTCTATCCTACTCTTTAAAGCAATACGAGGTAGCATGAAGATTCGAGGGTTTGCTTGGTTCTTGTTACCAAGTTTCTTTCTTACAGTAGTAGTTTTCTTGCAAGGAGCGGCTCATTTTCCTCCTACTGTAAGCCCTTTCCACGTGTATGTAGATTCTGAGATGCTCTTTGCTTTTGAGTTGACACCTACCAAAGAAGCTTTTGTTGAAATTATTAACCTTGGAGAGAATCGAAGGTGTCTTTCAGTAGAGCGTATTACTATGAGAACTGAGGAGGGAAAGGTTATTAAATTCGATTCCTTTCTTTATGACGGGAACACCTCAAAGTTAAAGGGCAATCCTAGAGCCTGTGTACGTCAAAGGACTCGGCGCAGATTTGAGCTGGGATACAGTTTTGAATTTCCTGAGGAAGTACGCAAGGTAGTTTTTTTAATTGGTCGGCAAGCTTTTAGGTTGCAACCACTGTCAGCAAGTGAATACGAATCATTTGTCCAGAACTTCGAAAAGATCAATATTGAAGGGACTAGTGACTATCTTAAAATGTTTAACTTGAGAGTGTTATATGGAAATAGTTTTTATGGGTCAAAAATTCGCTATCGGCGAGTTAAAGCTTCCAGGTTAAGTTATGGCAATCGTTCCCCTATCACAATACTAAGAACGTTTCCAATACCAACTAAAGAAGCTTTAAAGAAAGGGATTATGAGTGTTAGTGTCTCTTTAAAGTTGGATGAGAATGGTGAGGTTCTTAAGGTAGTACTGAAGGAACCCGTTGAAGCTAGATTTGCAGAACCTGCTCTGTATGAGGTAAGAAATTGGTGGGACTTTGCTCCTGGTTTTAAGGAAGGTCAGCCGGTTCCCAGTGAACAAAAAGCCACGGTAGTTTATAGGATATTAGAGCAATAACTTACTATGCTAATGAACTTATTGGGTGGAAAAAAACTATTCTAGACCTTTATAAATTAATTGATTCACTAATTTCGAAATATTTTTCCCCTTGTCGAATTCGAATAGCTTCATAGTTGGGGTCATGTTGAAGAGCAATTAACCAATCTTCCTGACAGGCTTGTTTTAGATAAGTCCGTTTTTCTTCAACTGTTGTTAAGGGATAAACATCAAATCCCATGATGTAAGGCAGGGGAAGGTGAGACGCTGTTGGCATTAGGTCCCCACAAAAAAAGAGGGTAGTAGAACCATCTTGGATTCTAACCATTTCTAATCCCGTTGTATGGCCATTTGAGATTAAAAGATCAAGACCAGGAAAAAGTTCAGAAGGTCCGTCCAACACATTTAGTTGGGGGCTATTTTGGAAAGGCTCAATGTCCTCCTGATGATAGCTGCCACGATCTTTTTCAGAAGGATTAAGTGCTCTTTCCCATTGGCTTTTTTGTATGAAGTAGCTAGCTGATGGGAAAGTTAGTTCTAGATGGTTATTCTTATACTGAGTACCACCTCCAGCATGGTCAAAGTGGAAGTGAGTTAAAATCACATCAGTGATATCAGTAGCTTCAAGGTCAAATTTGGATAAAGAGTTCTTAAGACTAAATTTGCTGTAATCAACATCATAAATTTTTTGTTGTTTTTCTGAGAATTTATGACCACAACCAACATCTACCAAAATTTTTTGATTTTCATAAAAGATGAGAAGGGTTCTTGAAGCTAAGTTTATTCGATTATACGTATCACTAGGGTTTTTCTTGCTCCACAGGGTTTTAGGAACGACTCCAAACATGGCACCACCATCAAGCCCAAAGCGGCCAGTTTCAATTGAAAAAACCTCATAATTACCGATTTTCATAGTTTTAAACTTAGAGTAACGCCATCCCTCAACGGTAGTAGAGTAGTTAGGACTAAGGGTGATGCATAGGCAAGTTTATTAAACCGCTGAATTCCCAGAGTGCTGGGTGAGGGATCAGTATCGATGACTCTCCCTTGCCAAAGGGTATTATCTGTAATCAGTAGGCCTCCCTTTTTCAATAGGGGGACTGCTAGACTAAAAACTTGTGGGTATTCGTGTTTGTCAACGTCATTTAGTATGATGTCGAACAAACCTGAATCCTGATTCAAGACAGATAAGGCATCACAAACTCGATATTGTATCATGTTCTCAACTTGAGCTTGTTTAAAAAACTGGGCTGCTAAAGAAGCATTTTCATTAGATCCGTCAGTACAGAAAATTTGGCCCGCTGGGTGAATTCCTTTTGAAAACCAAATTGCCGAGTAACCAAATCCTGAACCTAACTCCAGAATCCGTTTGGCTTTTGTAAGTAGTGCTAACTGGCATAAAAGACGGCCTACAAGGGGACCAATAATTGGAAAATCTTTTTTGTTTGCGAGTAGTTCCATTTTTTTTAATACAGAATCTTGGGTAGGAGCTAAGGAATGAAGATAATCATTTAGCTCAGGCTTTAAAATATTCATCTGGAGATTTTTTCGTAGAAAATATCTTAACTAAACAAATAAAAAGTTTATTTTACTCTTGAGAACAATGCAATATTAAGAAAAAATCAAAGAAGACTCATTCGTATATTGTGTTTATTTTAAGAGTTTTTAATTTACTGCGGGACATATCATTTAGAACAAAATGAGGTTTTTGGATGATCATTGGACTTTATGGCAGTGATTCAGTACTGATGACTAAAATTAAGAAGAATTTAAGTGATCAAGGTTTTCAGTTCTGTGAATTTAATAAACTGGATAGTCATGAAGAGAATCGACATTATTTCTTTAGAAAGTTAAAAGCACCAACTAATCGAGAAAACGTCTTTCGACAGAACATAATTTTAGTTTGGATTGGAGAATCAGTAGAATCAACGGTTCCATTTGATCTTGTTCTTTCTCCTCAAGACTCTGAAAAAGATTCGCAGATCCGGATTAATCATTTAATCAAAGATCAATTATCCAGTCTAGTGAGACCTTCTTGGGATGAATATTTTATGAGGATTGCGCAGGTAGCTTCAATGCGCAGTAACTGTATCAAGCGCAAGGTAGGAGCTCTAATCATAAGAGACCGTCGAATAATTTCCACTGGGTACAATGGGACACCTCGTGGTACGAAAAATTGTAACGAAGGTGGATGTCCGCGTTGCAACAGTTTGACAGCTTCAGGAACTCGTTTGGAGGATTGTTTGTGTTCTCACGCAGAGGAGAATGCCATTACTCAGGCAGCGTTTCACGGAACTACTGTCAAAGATGGAGTCCTCTACACTACGTTTTCACCGTGTTTAATGTGCGCCAAAATGACTATAAATAGTGGAATTGTAGAAGTTATTTTCAATATAGAATACCCTTTGAATGAGATTTCATTTCAGTTATTTGAGCAAGCTGGAGTCAGAATCCGAAAGTTTAAATTGATCTAAAATCGAGTAATGTAGCTGAATTGCTCGAGAAAATTAAACTATGAACTATTTTGATGCATTTAGGTTTTAGAGTTTTTTCTTAAATGGAATTTAAGCTGATAACATTATTTTTTTTGGAAAAGGACTTCTAAGATGTTGTGTTTCATTAGATAGAACTTTTTACTTTCGTATCCATTGAATAACTGAATGATGTCCCTAGTTTGATAAATTGTGGGAAGTTCCAATTTTCGACTAAGTGGAATTGCTCCTAAATCATTTTCCCCAAAAATTTGATATTTATGCAGTCTAGTTGGTGTACTTTCTTTTCGTGTGTGAAAGAGTCCTAGAACAAGGCTATTAGGTTTCATCATTGAAGAAAGTTTAATTATAAAACTCTTGGCAAATTTAGGATCCAAAAAGCTCAAACTGTCCCAACATATAACTCCATCAAAGAAAGCATGGGAGTACTTAAAATTTTCATCGAAAAATTTTTGTTCATCAAAAACTGGTCTATCATCAACAGCCCGGAGGTAAATAGGTTTGGTGTATACTTCAATTAGGTCTTCCAAATACACTTTTGTACCTAATTCTAGAAAATATTCCACGTTTGGTCCAACAACAGCTCCTATGTCCAAAATGACTGCTTTTTCTTTACGACCTAAGGCTTGAAGAAACTCTCTGAGAATGTTTGATGGAAGCCTTATTGTACTCGAATGTGTTTTGTTTTGATTTTCTCTTTGTTCTACTGTATTGGGGCTAGATAGTCTTCTCCAGATGTTTAGTCGAGGTGACATGGTTTTTATGGGAACCTTTTGAATTTATTCTGGACTAGCCTAACTCCTTAAGAAGAGCCTAAAAGGTCTAATTAAAACTAGATAGTGTCTAAAAATTACCTATTAACGTTATTAATCGAGATTTCTAAAGTGTTGTATCTTTAAAGTTTTTGGGTAGAGACGCTGACTGTTGGCTAAAGTTCAGTTCGGTTTTTGGAGATTCTGTTTTTTTTGCTGTTTGGGTAGAGTTTTTCATGTCAATATTCCCTTTGAAGTAAGCTCCATCAGCGACACTGATACGAGGAGATGAAAGATCTCCAACAACTGAACCAGAAGCTTTAATCTCTAAAAGGCCACTAGTACTAACATTACCGACAATACTACCCATAACGGTAATGCTCTTGGCAAAAACTTCTGCTGTTATTTTTCCGTTTGGCCCTATGACAAGATTATGCTCCCTTAAATCAATCTTCCCTTCCACGCTACCTTCGATAGTTAAGTCTTCGTCTCCAGTTAATTCACCTTTGATAAAAACAGATTTTCCAATATTAATTACACCTTTTTCGTTGAGTCCAAACTGTTCATTGGTAGCATCTTTTTCCTCAAACGCGTTCATGAGATTGTCTCCTTTAGAGTCACTGAAACGTGTCTCCTTATCCCTTTTCTTACTCCACAAATTAAAACTCGTTTTTAATGACAACTTTTACCTCAGTGAATGAGCACCACTGATACCATTTATTAGCGCGTGGCCTCTATTGATTTTTAATGAAGAAATTTAGTTTTAAATTATACATTACACAGTGAATATAGATAACAAAAGAATTGATTCTCCACATTGTTTTGGTATTAAAAAACGCAACCAAACAAGGTAAACTTGATGGTAAGAATTTGTTTTTAAGAAATCCTCTTAGTAAAAGCTTAACAGCAATAAAGAACCTATTTTTTGAATGTTTTATTAAAGATAGTACTTTAACATGAGCAAAACATTCGTGTTTTATTGAAATTTTAGAGCTTCCTATTAAGATAAAAGATTATTTAGGAAGCACAAGTAACGTCGCTTATTGCTTATGTCAGACTGTATTAGAAAAGTCTTAAGATTTGGTGGAGGAGCAATAAGCTTGGTCAAGTATTTCAATTGGGTGCATTACTTTAATTTTTGGAAGGTTAGCCAAATTCAAGCCGTAAGAAATCTGGATTAGGCAGCCAGCGTTTCCTGTTGCTAGTATAGTAGGAGAGCAATTTCTTATGTCCTCAATTTTTCTTTTAAGGATACGCATTGAAAGATCATACTGAGTTACATTATAAATTCCAGCACTTCCGCAACATTGATCAGGGTTTTGTAATTCAACTAACTGGAGTTCCGGAATGCGTTTTAGCAATCCTCGAGGAGCTTGGGCAACTCTTTGGGCATGCAGGAGGTGACAAGGGTCATCATAAGCTACACGCGCACGAAGTGGTCCAGGTGGTGAAAAATTAGGCAGGTTATATAAGAATTCTGAGATGTCTACTACTTTTTGACTGAAAGTTTGGGCTCTGAATTGAAATTCGGGGTCTTGTTTTAGAAGAGAGCCATATTCTTTGAGCTTAGCCCCACAGCCGGCAGCGTTTACTATAATCTTATCAACCCCAGCTTTTTCAAAAGCTTCAATATTTTTTTTTGCCATTTGTTTAGCGGTCGAAGAAATTCCAGCATGGGAATGAAGTGCTGCACAACACACTTGAGATTTTGGAACAACAACTTCACATCCATTAAGTTGTAACACTCTAATGGTCGCACGGTGAATTGAGCCAAAGATTTCGTTCATCACACACCCTGTCAATAGTCCTACTCGATGATGAACAGAAGCCTTTGGTTTAAAAACTGAACCGATATTGATCCTATTGCTTTTTAGGGTAAGATCAGGCAACAACTGCTCCAATTCCGCCAAATGGCCAGGAAATAACTTTAATAACTGGGAATTTCGAACTAGTTTTTGTAGGCCAGTACGTTGGTAAAGACGTAGTAAATCGAAATGAAATTTCAGTTTTCTTGGAGAGGGGAATACAAACTCAAATATATAACGACGAAGTATTCTTACTGGCCAAGGTCTGTGGAGTTGTTCCTCGACTACTTCACGAGCATTTTCTATTAGATGACCATAGGGTACTCCAGAGGGGCATGCTGATTCACAGGCCCGACAATCAAGACAAGCAGAAATGTGTTGAGCAAAACTCCCTTGGACATCTATTTTTCCTTGCTGTTGAGCTTGCATCAAATAAATTCTTCCACGTGGGGAGTCTGCTTCCTTTCCTAGCTCAACATAGGTAGGGCAAGACTGTAAGCACAATCCACAATGAATACATTGGGGGGTTAAGTCAGTTGTTGTGGTGCTACCTTGATTGTTTATGGGCTGCATAAAGGGCCATTTTAAAAGCTACTTAGTTAATAATAATTGTAAAAGACTCTTGCTTGGTACACTTAGACTACAAATCTACCTGGATTTAATATTTCTTGAGGATCCAACTGATTTTTAATCTGACTCATTATTTTTAGATCCTTATAGCAATAACCCCAAGTATCAACTATTTTTTTTAGATTTTTCGGTCCAGATTCAATGATGACACTACCACGTGAAGATCTTAGCTTCGCTCGCCATTCTTTAATTAATTTGGCTAGTGCTTGAAAAGTTGGAACGGAGTTTTCAAGATGACAATACATTTGAATGATACCATTTCCAGCGTGTGCTTTTAGAACAACAGAGCTATTAATTCCAGCTAAATTTTCTTCTAACAGATTAACCCAATGCACTAGTTGGCTAGGAAGAATATTAATTTTTAGCTTTACATTGTTATCCAGGTTTTTTGAAAGATAGGGACTATCTTCCCTCAATATTTCCCATAAGAGAAGGTGTTGTTTGGAATCACTTAACTCAATCCCTTCATCAACATAAGGCAACCACTTTTGTTGGAGCTCCCTAACTTGCCAATTAACTGATTTAGCTAGATCACTGAACCTGACGATAAGTGCATAACGATTAAATTTTTGGGACAAATCCATTTTTCGACAAACAATTTCTAGACCCTCTGAATTGAGAAATTCTAAAGCAGAAGGTTGAAGAGAACTTCTAGAAAGGAGCACCATGGCATCATAGATGTTCTGAAGGTTTTCGAATAGCATGACCACACTTTTTTCGTAGGCAGGAAGAGGTTTCAACTTAAAATAAAAATCAGAAAAAATGCCAAGAGTTCCCAAAGATCCTGTATAGAGCTTACACATGTCATAACCTGTTACATTTTTAACTACCCTTGAACCAAATTGTGTCCATGAGCCATCTGGTTGAAAGATTCCAATACCTAACAAGTAATCACGAATTGTGCCATTACCAAAGCGACACGGGCCACTTGAATTGGTAGCAACAATTCCACCTAAAGTTGATAGTTCAGAATGGGGTGGATCGATTGGTAGCCATAACCGGTCTGCCATTAAATGATTTTGTAACTGGCGTAGACAACAGCCACTCTCTACTCGAACGACTAAATCTTGAGGTTCATACTCTGGAATTTGATTAAAGAACTTCGTACAAAGGGCTAAATCAAAACGTTTTGGAGAATTTCCTATTTCTTGTTTAGTCCCTGATCCAAAAGGTGCAACACCCCAATTTGATTTCTGGGCAATCCTGATTATTTCACTCATTTCCTCTGAGGTTTTCGGGGAAGCTGCTATTTTTGGTTGAAGGCCATGAACTTTAAACCTAGAAAGTTGAGAGTTTGGGAGACTGCTAGGTATAGACAACTTTGTTTTGGAATTCAATGGATTTTGCAAGATAAATAACCTAGATTTAATTTTCAACGGTACAAGTATTTGTCCTCTAGTTAATTTTAGAATTGAACAAATTCAGGATCTTTTTCGTGGGCTGTTGTTTTGCTTCTGTTATTTTCTGGATCTATAGACATTTCCCCACATCCTCGTCGCATTGGAAATATCTTTTTTGGATTAGCAAGATTATTGGGATTAAAAACACTTTTCAACTTGCGCATCACCTCGATAGCTTCTTCACTAAAAAAAAGAGGCATGAAATCTTTTTTTTCAAGACCAATCCCATGTTCTCCACTAAGTGTTCCGCCAGCTTCAACACAACAGCGCAATATATCTCCGGCTAATCCCAAAACTTTCTTTTTTGCATCTATCTGGTTAATGTCGTAAAGAATAATTGGATGAAGATTACCATCACCAGCATGAAAAACATTAGCCATACGTAATCCGTATTTCTTGCCGAGACCATCAATACGATTAAGAATTTCTGGGAGCTTGCTTCTTGGTATAACACCGTCCATGGTGTAGTAATTCGGGCTGATCCGCCCGTAAGCCCCAAATGCATTCTTTCGTGCTGCCCAGAGTTTTTTTCGCTCGGAAGTAGTTTGAGCAATACGGACTTCTCTTGCTTCATAATCTTTGACTACTGATAGAATTTCATCCAGCTGTTGTTCGATGCCAGCTTCTATGCCATCAACCTCAATTAACAAAACTGCTTCAGCATCTAGAGGTATTCCTGTGGCATATACACCAGCTTCAATTGCCTGGATGGTGTTCTTGTCAATCATTTCTAAAGCAGCTGGAATAATTCCCCGTGAGATAATACCAGAGACTGTTTTAGTTGCATCTACGACTGAGTCATAAATAACTAATAAAGTTTTGACTGCTTGTGGTGAATAGATTAAGCGAACGGTAACTTCGGTAGCAATTCCCAAAGTTCCTTCGGAGCCAACAAACGTTCCAACTAAATCATACCCAACCTGATCACCAGCTATCGTTCCTATTTGGTAATCCTCCCCATTTGGCAAGACCACCTGTAAAGCTAATACGTGATTTGTAGTTACTCCGTACTTTAAGGTATGAGGCCCTCCAGCATTTTCAGCTACATTACCTCCAATTGTCGAGGCTACTTGACTTGAGGGATCAGGTGCATAGTGCAGGTTTATGTTTTCAGTTGCCTGAGTTACATGGAGGTTAACTACTCCGGGTTGAACATTGGCAAGACGATTATCTTGGTCAATAGCTATGATCTTATTCATCCGAGAAAATTCCAAAATAATTCCCCCCGCTGCTGCTATAGCACCTCCGCTTAAGCTAGTGCCAGCCCCTCTTGCTAGGAAGGGAATCTTATATTTTTGGGCTAACTTAACAATTTTAATAACATCTGAAGTAGAGTTAGGAAAGACAACAAAATCAGGAGGACGGGTATGTAAAGTCAGACCGTCACACTCATAGACGAGTAACTCCTCTGGTGTGTGAAGCACCCACTCTGGTCCAAGCAAAGTTACCAGTGATTTATGGATTTTGTTCAAAGACGAACAATAATTGGAGTTGTCAACCTTCATTTGTCCCTCATTATAGCCCAGATTTGGTCTGGATAAGAGTTAAGATATCGTTAGTGAGAACTCCAGAAGTTACTGACCATCCCGCTTCAGAACGGTTTTTGATTGCCATGGTGAGGGCGACTAAAGTAATTAAAAGGAGAATCCAGTAGAGTATTTTTGTAAAGAAACTCCCATAAACAGTGTCTCCTTGTTTGTTAGGATCAGGGAATAAAAGCCCTAAAAGAGCTCCAGATAGAGCTCCAGCGAAGTGAGCAGCATTATTTGCACCTATTATGATTCCAAAGAAAAATGCGTAAATAATCCAATGGATGAGTTGTTGCTGTACCAGATTTCCCCAAGTGCCCCAGCGTTTAGAAATTACTACTGCCAAACCAATGAGTCCAAAAACAGATCCTGAGGCACCTGCCGTGACTAGGAAAGGAGGATAGTACCAGTTACTAAAAATGAAGCTACAAATTCCTGTTGCGATATAAGTAAAAAAGAATCGTTCTCTTCCCAAACATTCTTCCAGAAGGGGGCCAATGAATATTAGTGCATAGGAATTGAAAAAAAGGTGGATTATTCCAATGTGAATAAATAGGCCTGAGATAAGGCGCCACCATTCACCTTGTGCAACATATGCTCCTATGTCTGCTCCCCAATTTATTAATGTTGTCCTGTCACCTCCAAAAATCAAAAGTCCTAAATCCTCTAAGGATGCATTTTGTTCAAAAGCAAATATAGATATAAAAAAAAGAAAATTAACTGTCAGAAGCGTAAAAGAAACAGGCATGTATCTAGGAAAGAAATTAGTTAGTAGCTTGGCTAGTCCACTAGGGCGATAGTTCAGCTTGGCTCCACATAAGGAACAAAAAGATTCTGCATTACTGATAAGTGCCCTACAAGATGGACACATACGTGTGTTTACTCTGGTACCCCTAAAAATATTTTCCCAAGAATGGATTTGTTCTTCTAATCGGAGGGTAAGGCGTCGTAATTTCCAGCGGAGACGAGTAATCAACATAATAAACTATAAACTAAAATAAATTCGAACCTATTAGAAGGATAGATTATGTTAAGTCAGTCGATATAGAGAGACAAGTGTCTTGAGAATTTTTTGTTGGCAAATCAGACTAGCAGTTGGCTGTTTGCTGAAAGAAAAAAGGTTGAAATTGTACTAGACTCCGACTTAAAAACTGCTATTATCAAAGTTTAGATCAAGCTGATAGCATTATAGGTAAAGGGTTTCAGCGGAATAAGAGGAGTTTACGAACTCTATTAAGGAGAAATACAGGGTGGTAACCACTAGCCAGAAAAATTTAAATTCTCGTACCCTAAATCTCAATTCTCGAAGCTTGAAATTTGCAATTGTTGTTAGTCAATTTAACGATTTTGTGACGGATCGCTTACTTAGCGGTGCTTTAGATGCGCTATCTGATACGGGCACTTTGGAAACTGATGTTGATATTTTTAGAGTACCAGGTGCATTTGAAATTCCTCTTGTTGCTAAGAAAGTCGTGAAGACCAATAAGTATGACGCTGTGATTTGTCTTGGCGCTTTAATTCGGGGAGAAACTCCTCACTTCAGTTATATTTCCAGCGAGGTTACAAAAGGTATTGCTAGGGTTTCTTTAGAATCAGAGGTTCCAATAGCATTTGGAGTTCTTACTACTGAAAATGTGGAGCAGGCAATTGATCGGGCGGGGCTCAAGTCTGCAAACAAAGGATTTGAAGCTGCTGTTTCGGCTATTGAGATGGCTAACATCCTCAAGCAATTTTGTTAGAGTTTAATTTTTAATTAGCATTCTGAGGAAACCTTTCAATGAGTGGAAGAAGGAAAGGGCGTGAGTATGCTTTGCAAATGCTTTTTCAGTGGGATCTCTCCAAGGAGTCTTTCAAGAAGGTCAGCAGTTCATTTTGGACGCTGAATGAGGGTGTAGGTGTTCCAACGAAGGCCTTTGCAGATCATCTTACTGCTGGTACTATCCAACATATTAATCAGATTGATATCCTCTTGGCGCGCCATGCTGAGCACTGGCGAATTTCACGTATGGCTGTAGTTGACAGGAATATTGTTAGAATTGCTACTTTTGAACTGATGTTCGAGAGTAAAACACCCAAAATAGTGGTTATTAATGAGGCTCTTGAAATTGCTCGAAAGTTTAGTACTTTTGATTCTGTCCAGTTCATTAACGGTATTCTTGACAGTATTCTTAAAGAGCTTAATTCCTTAGGGAGTAAAAATTTTGAGTGAATCTAAATCTGAACAACATCTCATTGCTCAACGTTACAATAAGCTGAAGCAGATCAGAACTTTAGGTTATGCAGTTTACCCTAATACCTATAAGGCAACTCACTTTTTAGGGCAAATCCTGTCTCAACATCAAGATACTTCTAAATTAGAGTTAGAAGCTGAACGGATAAATGTGAAAGTTAGAGGTCGAATAGTTGCAATGAGAGGTCAGGGCAAGGCAGGTTTTATTAATTTATCAGACGGAGATCATCGCTTACAAATTTATCTGCGTAAAGATAATTTAGGTGAGAAAAATTTCCAACTTTATCGACTATTAGATCTTGGTGATTTTGTAGGTGTGGAAGGATATCTTTTTAGGACAAGAACTGAAGAGTTGACTGTCCATGCTGAAAATATTGTATTTCTAGCTAAATCGTTACTTCCACTTCCAGAGAAGTGGCATGGACTGTCAGATGTTGAAATTCGTTATCGTCAGCGTTACTTGGATTTGATAAGTAACAAAAAAGTCCGAGCGGTATTTCAGACACGTAGCAAAATAATTAAGGGGATTCGGAATTTTTTAGATGAGATGAATTATATTGAAGTTGAAACTCCAATGATGCAAGTAGTTGCTGGAGGGGCTTCAGCTCGTCCCTTTAAGACTTTTCATAACGCTCTTAATCTTCCGTTATTTTTGAGGATTGCTCCAGAATTATACTTGAAGCGTTTAATTGTAGGACAGTTGGAACGTGTTTATGAGATTAACCGGAACTTTCGTAACGAAGGAATTTCTACTCGACATAATCCTGAATTTACTATGGTGGAATTTTATCAGTCATATAGTGACTATTTCGAGCTGATGGATTTAACAGAGAATTTAATGAAACGGCTAGCCCTGGAGATATTTGGCAGTCTGGAATTTGAGTATAATGGAGATCAAATCTCTTTCGATGTTTGGTCTCGTTATTCACTGAAGGATGCTATTCAAACATTCTGGCCTACGCGTGAGTTGTTTTCACTCAAATCACATGATTTGGAAGACACTGGGCGATTAAATTATATTTGCGAAAAATGGAACGAACATGCAATTTCAAATGAACTGGATCAAATACCTTTTAGGCAGAGTGATTCTAAAGGAAAAATTCTTGCAGGGTTATTCGATGTAGTTGTAGAAAAACACTTGATTCAGCCAACTATTATTTATGACTATCCATTAGAACTTTCTCCTTTAAGTAAAACTAAGCCTAGCGATCCCATGGTAGCAGAGCGTTTTGAGCTATTTATTGC
>CAYWYX010000002.1:44989-76850 GCA_964462735.1 uncultured Acidobacteriota bacterium
GCTTTACGTTACCTTGTAGCAAAACGTAAACAGACGTTTATTTCAATCGTTACAATTATTGCTATTCTAGGAGTGGCATCAGGAGTTGCTGCTTTGATAGTAGCTTTGGCTGTTAGTACAGGATTTCGATCTGATTTACAGAAAAAATTGCTTGGTGGTACCGCACACATTAATGTTAAACCTGTTTTAGAAATTAAAGGTATTAAAAATCATTCTGTAGTTACCCAAAAAATTGTAAAAATTCCTGGTGTTCTGAATGCGTCTCCTGCTTTGTATGGTACTGTTTTATTAAGTGCTGGCCCTCGTCAAGATGGGGTCATGTTGAAAGGGATTTCTCTCGAAGCGTCTGATGTCAAGCACCATTTTTTTAAAATTGTTGAAGGTGATTTGAATCAGTTGAGATCTGATTCTGCTGATGAAGATTTCAAAAAGATCGCTGTCGGTACAACTCTTTCAAAGCGATTAGGACTTTTTTTAGGAGATACAGTAAGTATTTTTGGCGATGAAACAGTCCTGTCACCTCTTGGTGAAGTTTCACTTAATAGGCGATTCAAAATTGCAGTGATTTTTGAGTCTGGATTGTATGATTTTGATGATCATTGGGTTTTTACTTCTTTGAAATCAGCTCAGAAGATTCTAGGTGTGGGTACCCACGTTTCCGTAATTGAATGTCATGTAAATAATATCGATGAGGTGGAAAAAGTTTCACTTGCGATTAAGACCCTATTAGGCAAGGGTTTTGAGACTATTGACTGGAAAGAACTTAACCGTCCAGTTTTTGAGGCCCTCCGACTAGAGAAATTGGTGATGATCATTACAATAGGATTAATTATTTTTGTGGCAGCTCTCAATATTATTACTACGCTAACCATGATGGTTATGGAGAAGACTCGAGATATAGCAGTGTTGATGTCTATGGGTGCCACCGATTGGAATATTCGAAAGATCTTCATCTTTCAAGGTTTGATGATTGGGATTGTAGGATCCTTTTTTGGGTTGATTTTAGGGTATAGTATTTGTTGGATCTGCGACAAATATCAGTTAATCCAACTACAAGCAGACGTCTATTCTATTTCTCATGTTCCTTTTGAAATGTTAATTACGGATGGTTTATTAGTGATGTTAGTAGCTATCTTCGTTAGTTTTTTAGCAACTCTTTATCCTTCTAAAAGGGCATCTCGATTGGATCCAGTAGATGCTTTGCGTTATGAATAACACTATAAGATTAGTGGTTTTTCTAGGATATCAAGAATTAAGCAAAACAAATATTTGAGTTTAATGGAAGGTTTATGGAACTAGGTAAGTGCATTATTGATTCCCCCAAAAACATTAGAATAACCGATCTTCATAAGGCTTATGATATGTCTAATGACCGTTTGGAGGTTCTAAAAGGTCTCGATCTAAAAGTCGAGCAGGGAGAAATGATTGCTATAATGGGTCAATCAGGTGCTGGAAAAAGTACATTGTTGCACATAATTGGAGCTCTTGATCACCCCACCAGTGGTTCTATCCATTTTGGGGATCTGGATCTGTTTAAATTAGGACGGGGGCCACTAGCTGATTATAGAAGATCGTCAATTGGATTTATTTTTCAGTTTCATAATCTACTTCCTGAATTTTCAGCATTAGAAAATGTCATGATGCCACAAAGAATACATGGAACCTATGCTAATGATGATTTTGGTAAGGAACTTTTGGACCTAGTAGGCTTAAATGGAAGGTTCAATCATCATCCGAGTGAATTGTCTGGTGGTGAAAGGCAACGTGTCGCTATTGCTCGTGCTTTGGTGAATCAACCTCAAATTGTTCTTGCTGATGAACCAACGGGGAACCTGGATAGTAATACAGGAACAATGGTGTTCAATCTGATTGAGAAAATACAAGCCAAGAAAAAACATACTTTCATACTTGCAACTCACAATGTTAAACTAGCCTCTAAATGTGATCGAGTTCTAAGATTAGAGAACGGTACTCTACAACTTATTCACGGAAACTATGTTTGAAAGATATACTGAAAAGGCTCGACGAGTAATCTTTTTTGCTCGCTATGAGGCTAGCCAATATGGAAGTCCTTCGATAGAAACCGAGCATCTTTTGTTGGGTTTGATCCGAGAAGACAAAAGCTTAACAAATCGTTTCCTGCGGTTTAATTCCTCTATTGATTCTATTAAGAAAGATATTGAAGAGCGAACGGTAATCAGAGAAAAGGTGTCGACTTCCATTGATCTACCTTTGAGCACTGAATGTAAACGAATCTTAACTTTTTCGGCAGATGAGGCTGAGCGACTTCATCATCGTCATATTGGGACGGAGCACTTACTGTTGGGAATTTTGAGAGAGAAAAAGTGTTTAGCATCTGAGATATTGTTCGAACGGGGTTTAGAACTAAATGCAATTCGAGATGAGTTAAGGCAGGTTAAGCTGGAGGAATCAACTGGAAATAATAGTAAAGAGACTCCTCTTCTTGAAGAATTTAGTCGTGATCTGACTAAACTGGCCAATAAGGACATTTTAGATCCTCTAGTGGGACGAGATGGAGAAATTGAACGTTTGATTCATATTCTTTGTAGACGTACCAAAAATAATCCTGTTTTAATTGGGGAGCCTGGTGTAGGGAAGACGGCAATTGTTGAAGGACTGGCACAACGAATAGTTAATCATAAGATTCCGAGTTATTTGTCTGATAAACGAATCTTGGCATTAGATCTTTCCTTGATTGTAGCTGGTACAAAATATCGGGGCCAATTTGAGGAACGCCTCAAGAATATTATTAAAGAGTTAATCGAGAACCCGAATGCCCTAGTTTTTATTGATGAAATTCATACATTAGTGGGTGCTGGTTCTGCAGAAGGATCCTTAGATGCTGCTAATATTCTCAAGCCAGCTCTTAGTCGTAGAGAAATTCAGTTTATTGGAGCAACAACGCCTGGTGATTTCCGAAAGTCTATTGAGAAAGATCGAGCATTAGAAAGACGTTTTCAATCAGTAAAAATACCCTCTCTTTCTGAAGAAGAGGCCATCTGTGTTCTTAATGGAGTTAAACAACGTTACGAAAAATTTCACATGGTTAGTTATAACTCTACGGCAATTGATACAGCTGTTTATCAATCTAATCGGTATATCTCGGATCGCTTTTTACCCGACAAAGCCATTGATTTAATCGATGAGGCCGGGGCCTTGGTTAAGTTAAAGCATGACAGTCATATTCAAGAAATGAACGAAATTCAAAATAAGATTAGGGGTTTGGAGGCTCAGCAACAAGCAGCTATTTCTAGCAAAGAATTTGAAAAAGTAGAGCATCTTAAAAAAGAGGAACAACTTGCTACGAATCACTTGAGGTCCATCAAAGAAAAATTTAATTTGGACGAATCAAGTCGTGGCATCGTAACAAAAGAAGATGTGGAAAATGTAGTTGCAAAATGGACCGGAGTTCCAGTAATGGCCATTAAAGAAGAGGAAATGGCTAAACTCATGAAAATTGAGAAAGAAATTCACAAACGGGTTATTAGCCAAGATAAAGCAATTGGTGCATTAGCTAGGGCAATTAGGCGTTCCCGTGCAGGTCTCAAAGATCCTAATCGACCGGTAGGATCATTTCTTTTTCTAGGTCCTACTGGTGTAGGAAAGACGGAAGTTGCAAGGTCCCTTGCTCATTTTTTATTTGGTACTGAAAAGGCATTGATTCGATTTGATATGTCGGAATACATGGAAAAACATTCAGTATCTAAATTTATAGGCTCTCCTCCCGGTTATATTGGATATGAGGAGGGTGGTCAACTAACGGAACGCATTAAGCGTTCACCATACTCGATAATTTTATTAGATGAGATTGAAAAATCTCATCAGGATGTTTTTAACATTTTGCTCCAAGTTTTTGAGGATGGACAACTAACTGATGGGCTTGGTACGACAGTCGATTTTAAAAACACTATTATTATTATGACTTCCAATTTAGGCGCACGGCTTTTTGAAAAAAAACATCAAATGGGATTTCATAGTTCTAATAAAGAAGCTAACTCTGAAAAAATGGAGGAATTGGTGATTTCAGAAGTTAAGAAAGCGTTTAACCCCGAATTTATCAATCGGTTGGATGAAATTATAGTATTTAATTCTTTGACAGAGAGTGACTTGGAGAAGATTATTGAATTTCTGGTCAACCAAATTAATGAAAGTATGGTGACTAAGAATGTAAAGATTTCTCTTACTTCTGAGGCTAGACGTTGGATTCTTGAAAAGACCTGTCATGATAGGTCATATGGAGCTAGGCCACTTAGGCGTGCATTACAACGATATGTCGAGGATCCCCTTGCCGATGCACTTATCCGGGGCGAAATAGAAGCTGGGTCAGAGATCGAAATTTATGAGGTAGATAAAGGTCTTCATTATAGGAATTTAAATCAAACAGCCATTGAGACCTCTCTTTTATACAAATAATTCCCAAGAAACTGCATCAAATACTTATGGGTTTAACTTAGAGATGCGCTTTTTATCCAGGCCATATCGCGGAGGAAGCTTGAGTAAAAGACTCCTTTTTGTGTTTGGAATCTTTTTTCTCATTTCAGTAGGTGGATACGAACGTCTACTTGGTCAAGATAAGCAATCTATAGAAAGTATTGAGGTTAGGGGTACTAGAAGGGTGCCGCAGGAGACCGTAAAGTTCCATATGTTGTCTAGACCGAATGAATTATTGAATCCACAGTTACTGAGACGGGATTTTAGAACAATTTGGGAAACAGGATACTTCGATGATGTGAGAATTGAACTAGAAGATGGAGATAAGGGGAAAATTGTAATCTTCTATGTAAAAGAACGTCCTATGATTCGGAGTATTGAGTATGAAGGGCTTAAGTCTGCTACTCAGACTGAAGTTCTTGAAAAGTATAAGGAAGAGAAGGTTGGTATAGGTATTGAAACTCCTTTTGAACCTACTATAATTCAACGAGCAATAGTTGCTTTGACTGACCTTTTAGCAGAAAAGGGCCGCCAGTATGCAGAGATCAGTTATCGGTCAGAAAATGTTCCGCCTAATGCTAGAATTCTCACTTTTCAAATTGATGAAGGACCCAAGGTTAAAGTGAAGAAAATCAATTTTCATGGAAATACTCTTTTTTCTGATAGAGAGTTGCGTAAGTCAATGAAGTTTATTAAACAGACAGGGTTAATTGCGTTTTTTACAGGTAAAACCAAATTTGACAAGCGAAAACTAGAGGGTTCTTTAGAGTTAGGGGTGCGAAAAAAATATGAGGAGAAGGGTTATATGAAACTTCTCATTAAGGAGCCAAAGATCGAGGTCAAAGACGTTAAGGGAATCTCAATATTCCCAATTCCTTTTAGACGGACGAAAGGTAAAGGTGTTTATATAGATATTGAAGTAGAGGAGAATGACCAGTATCGTGTTGGCACTATTCAATTTACTGGAAATGACCTATTTGAAAAAGCAATCTTGTTGCGTGTGTTTGGTATGCAGGAAGGCGATGTTTTTAATTCAGATTTGATTCGAAAGGGTTTTGAAAATCTCAAGAAGATTTACGGTTCAAGAGGGTTTATTAACTGGACACCTATTCCTCGCCAAGAACGTGATGAGGTCAATAATGTGGTTAATATTGTTTTTGACTTTGAAGAGGGCAAACAGTTTTTTCTTAGAAGATTAGATTTTGTAGGCAACACGACTACTCGAGATAAAGTGCTACGTCGTGAGGTTCTGGTTCACGAAGGTGAACCCTTCAGTACAACCTTATGGGATTACAGTATCCTTAGGTTAAACCAATTAGGCTATTTTGACAGACTCAAAGCAGAAGAAGATTCAGAAATTAAACCAGACCCTGCAGCTGGAGATGAAAAAACTGGGGAAGTTGATGTCGTTCTGAAAGTAAAAGAAAAGGGTAAGAATTCAGTCTCATTTTCTGGAGGAACTAGTGGTTTTGGCGGTAATTTTATTGGAATGGGATATTCCACCAATAATTTTATGGGTTATGGAGAGTCCATTGATCTCCAGCTTCAAGGTGGTACTCGGATGTCTAATTATAATTTTACTTTTACCGAGCCCTATATTAAAAATCGCCCATTTACTACAGGTTTTAGTATTTTTCATAGACGTTATAGCTTTCACGAAGCAGATACCCTTGGATTTTTGTCGGGCTTAGTCCCTTTGGGCTCAGAGCTTTATAAACAGAAAAGTACCGGTTTTACTGTTTTTTCTAGTTATCCAATAAGACAATTTACCCATTTTGGAATAGCTTATGGTCGAGATAAATCCTCGACTGGGTTTACTTCCGATCAGAACAGGGCCTTCTTTAATGCTTTTCAGCCACCCGATCAATTTTCTGGACGCTCTTATTTTGACAACCTTATCCGAAGCTCTCTAACGCCTTCTATTACCTACAATACGGTTAATAATCCTTTTTCCCCAACCAAAGGTAAGTATTTTTCTGTTTTAATGCAATTAACTGGAGGACCACTTGGTGGTGGAGCTAACGTATTCCGACCAACAATAGAAGCTAAGTGGTTCAAACCGGTTAATAAAGGAAGGCAGACTCTAGGAATGAGGGTCCTTTATTCAAGCGTCACTGGGTTTGGCGGTTTACAACCACCAGTTTTTGAAAGGAATTTTATTGGTGGTGAAGATAGTCTTCGTGGTTTTGACATTCGACTAATTAGTCCTTTGGCTATTACTACATTTAAAAGTACAAATCCAGTGGAAATCCGCAATCCTGATGGCTCTCTAAGGATTGACCCAATTTCTGGAGACTCTTTGGTTAGATTAGAGGATCGCTACACAAGTTCATTTCAATTTCTGGGTGGGGATACTCAACTCATTTACAATATAGAGTATCGGATTCCCATTATGGGTCCAGTGACCCTAGCGCCTTTTTTTGATATTGGAAAATCTTGGGTGACAAGAGAGCAAGCACTAGTAGTTGCCAACAATTCCCAAGCTAATTTGCAAGTTCTAAAAAATGGAGTTTTTCAACCAATTATGGAAGGGGATAGCATCCAGATTATTCCAGGAACTGACAAGTGGAGAGCCAGTACGGGTGTAGAACTTCAATTTATTATGCCAGTAGTTAATGCTCCATTTAGGGTCATTGTCGGATATAATCCTCTCAGATTTAATGAATTCGTTCCTAACCCTTCTGGAGGATTACCAATTCCTATTATGTTTGAAAGGCGCAAAGATGTTAAATTTACTGTTGGTAGAACCTTCTAAGTTGAAACTTTCCGATTTTTGTGGGATATAGGACTAAAGATGAAATATTTCTTTTCTTTAATAATTGTACTTATTTTTTTGGGAAGTACCCTTGTTACGGGACAGGAGCTTTTACTGCCTCAAAGCACCTTCCCTATTTATACAGTCGTAAGGCAGGACAGTAACGAAGCGTTAGTGGTTAGCCGCAGCGACAATTCCTTGTTTATTTATGATTTAACGCCGGCTGTTCCAATCTATACTCAAGTTGCACTGGATAAGGATGCCAATGGGGTACCTCTGAAGGATTCTGATGGAAACAACGTCTTAGTGAATGCACCTATTTCGCTAGCAGTAAACGAAGTAACTAAAAAAGCAGTAGTCGTAAATTTTGGTAGCGACAATGTTTCGATAGTCAATCTGGAAGCTAAAGCCACTGAAGCAGTAGTACCAGTGGGTACAGCTGGATCTGGTCCCAGAAGTGTAGCTATTGATCCTAGGAATAATATTGCCATTATTACCCATGTAAACGGGAATGTTGTTACCTTGTTGGATCTTAACACCAATACTCCTGTATTACCTGCCCCTATAGAGGTTGGCTCTAACCCCATCGGTGTGGTTTTTGATGAACAAAATGAAGTTGCAATAGTAGTGAATTATGGAGACTCAAATGTGTCCATTGTAAAATGGGATCTTTCTCTAAAGCGTGGGTGGGTGGTTAATAGCCTCTTCATTGGTAGTTCTCCTAGTGAGATTGTGTTAGATCCTATTCTGGACTTAGCTGTAATTTGTATGACTGGGACCAAAGCTCTCGGACTCTTAGATACTTCCCAAAGGCCCATTAAATTTAAAGGTTTAGTTCCAGTTAAAGATAATCCGACTTCTATTGGCTTGAACACAAAAACGAATATGGTGGCTGTGCTGCTTCGTCAATCTCGAAGTATTTCTCTAGTTGATTTGAAGGTGCCTGGCAAACTTACGACTCAACCGCAGTTTATTGGAAATAATCCCCAGCATGTTGCAGTTAATAATGGCAATAATACCATCTTGGTAGCTAACCCTATTGATAATATGTTACAAATTGCTTCTATGGGCTATCTTAACTATTTTCCATTGGTTATAGATACTGGAATGTATCGTACAAATCTCGGAATCAGAAATTTAAGTGATACTGAGAATACAGTTGCAGTGAGCTGGGCAAATAAAGATGGTGTAATTAGTGATGAACAAACGGTTACATTAGGGCCAAGAGGATTTAATCAAGTAAACAATGTTTTACAATTTTTAAAAAATATGAGTGTGGCCACTAATATTTCTGGAACACTACGTCTTTCCTCAAATAAACCTTTCCATAGTTTTGTATCAGTAATTGATAACAATACAAACGATCCTTCTTTACAGGTAGGAATGTTACAGGGTTCTTCTAGATTGCTTCTCAGTTCCTCTACTAATATAAGTCCTTTTAGTACTAAACTAGTGATTATGAACTTAGGTAACATAAGTGCAGCAGCGAGGGTTCGTGCACGTGATAAAGAAACAGGGGATATAGTTGGGAGTGTGGGCACTATACCAATTGAACCGAACGGTTTTTATGAAACCAATGATATTATAAGTGACCTGGGTTTAGGAAATGATTATGGATCTCTTGAGATTGATTCAGCAACAGGTCAACCTTTGATTGCTGCTGCTTTGATTACTAGTAATGCAAGTACAGGAGGGTTTCTTGTAGCAGTTCCTGTTGACCTTCCAGTTATTGAGTAAAGTGATTTCAAGGTTTTACTTTGAGGTAAATCAAGACTAGGATTTTTGACGGATATATCCAATAATTAAAATTCTCTGTATAATCTGTATATTAAAAAAAGAATTTTTTATAAGGAGTTTGTTTGCCATGATTAACAAGAAGAGTTTTTTTGTAACAGTGCTGTTTCTTATTTTGATTGCTCCCTGTATAGGACAGAGTCAAGGTTCGGGTAAAGTGGGGGTCTTTAATGTAGTTGGAGCTATTTCGCAATCTGAAGAAGGTAAAGTTGCTTTTTCCAATCTTCAGAAAAAAGCAGATGCTAGAAAAGAGAGCTTTGCCAAGCAACAACAAGAAATTCAAACACTTCAGCAACAGATACAACAGCAAGGTGCAACTTTGAATGAGGAATCAAGATTGGTTCTTTCGAGAAGTCTGACGCAAAAGCAGACCAATTTTCAAAGAGCAACTCAAGATGCCCAGCAAGAGTTTGAGCAGCTTCGGTTTGACATAATGGCTAAGATTGGGAAAAAGTTGAATGGAATTGTTAAAGCGTATGCCAAGGAAAATAACTTTCTGGTTATTCTTGATTCGTCCAATCAAAATAATCAGGTAGTTTTTAATGCTGCAGCAGTGGACATTACTACAGATATAATTAAACAGTTTAATCTAGCCCAAACTTCTTCCACAAGCCCAGCAGCAACTTCACCAACAGTGAAGTAACTCCTTAAGTTTTGGCTTTTTAAGAATAAAAAAAGGGGCGGTTTAAAAGGCCCCTTTTTTTTTAGCCAATTGATCTGAGTTCTAGTTACTATCAATTTTTCCTCTTAATCATTTGTTTTTTCAGCCTGTCTTGACCTTCCCTTTCGAATAAATCTGATTCTAAGCTTGAGTAGCCCTGTGCTATATTTCTTTTTTACTGAAAAATATGGATTTCAAAAGTAGAGGGTTTGTCTATGTTTTTAGATACGAATCAAATTCAAAAAATTATTCCTCATCGGCATCCGTTTCTTTTGATAGATGCTATTGTTTCACTTGAACCAAGTAAGAAAATTGTTGGGATTAAGAACGTAACGTTTAATGAACCTTTTTTCAAAGGACATTTCCCTAGTATGCCTGTCATGCCAGGTGTACTAATTGTTGAAGCTTTAGCTCAAGCCGCAGCAGTTATGGTTTTAAAAGAAATTCCAGATCGAGACAAAAAACTTGTTTATTTCAGTGGTATTGATCGTGCCCGGTTTCGTCAACCAGTTGTTCCTGGTGACCAGTTAAAACTAGTAGTAGAAGTTTTACGATTAAAGCCTAGGTTGGGAAAGTTAAGGGGTGAAGCATTTGTTCGGGAGAAGCTAGTTGCAGAAGCAGAGATTCTCTCTACAATTGTGGATCGGAGAGATTAAATGAGCATTCATTCCACAGCAGTAATCAGCCCAAAGGCCTCACTAGGGGATGATGTTGAAATTGGGCCTTATTCGATTATTGGTGAGGATGTAGTAATAGGATCCAATTGCAAAATAGACCCTCACGTTGTGATTCAAGGTCCCACCACTGTTGGTAGTTGTTGCCAATTCTTTTCTTTTTGTTCGATTGGGTTCCCCCCTCAAGATCTTAAGTTTCAAGGCGAACCTACCAAATTAGTGATAGGTGCTCACAATATTTTCAGGGAATACGTTACGGTGAATCGTGGAACACTAGGGGGAGGAGGTCAAACTTTGATTGGAGATCATAACTGTATTATGGCCTATGGTCATATTGGCCATGATTGTATTCTGGGTGACCATATTCTTTTAGCTAATGCCGCCACCCTTGCCGGACATGTGACTATTGAAGATCATGCTACTGTTGGTGCCTTTTCAGGTGTCCATCAATTTTGTAGAGTGGGCGCCTATGGCTTTGTTGGAGGCTATTCGGTCATCACCAAAGATGTACTACCCTATTCCAAAACAGTTAGTGCCCGAGAAGCCAAGAATTATGGCGTCAACACTATTGGCCTCGAGCGCCGAAGTTTTTCAGCTGAATCAATAAAAGAAATTCATTCAGCTTATCGTCTCTTGTTGCAGTCTAATCTAAATACATCTCAGGCACTAGAAGAAATCAAGACAAAATTTTCGGATCTCTCAGAAATTCAAATTCTCATTAATTTTATTGAAAGTAGTAAACGGGGAATTATCAAGTAAGCAATGTTGCGTTCTCTGTTTCTTGTTATTTATCTGTTCTTGATGAATCTTTGTAAATGAAAACCGGATCTAAAAAAAGTACTTCGCAATATTGATCAGCAATTAAATACTTCACCTTAAAAAACTATGTCAATACCCACTGGACGATATGGACTTATTGCTGGTAACGGAAAGTTTCCACTACTTGTACTTGATGCAGCGAGAAGTGAATCTGTTGATATGGTTGTAATGGCTATTAAGGAAGAAGCATCTTCACAAATCGAATCACAGGGTTATACAACGCATTGGCTCAGTCTGGGCCAATTAGGAAAACTGATTCAGCTTTTAAAACAAGAAAGTATTAGCCAAGTTATCATGGCTGGTCAAGTGAAACATAAACAAATTTTCAGTCGTATTATTCCTGACAAGAAGCTCTTTAAACTTTTAGCTAGTTTAGGTTCGAGAAATACTGATTCTTTAATTGGCGCTGTAGCTAGGGTTTTAGAAGAAGAGGGAATTCAATTGATAGATTCTACTGTTTTTCTTAGACCCCTTATTCCAGATCCTGGAGTGCTGACAAAACGATCTCCTAATGACCTCGAGAATAGCGACATTCAATACGGACGTAAGATTGCTCAGGAAATTGCCAGATTGGATATTGGTCAATCAGTAGTCGTGCGAGATCAGGCTTGCATTGCAGTAGAAGCAATGGAAGGGACAGATGATATGCTTCGTCGGGCCTCTAATATGGCTGATAATCAGCGATTGACCCTAATAAAAGTGAGTAAACCTAATCAAGATATGCGGTTTGATGTTCCAGTTGTTGGTTTGCCGACGATCCGTTTAATGGTTGAGGTAAATGCCTCAGCCCTTGCAATCGATGCTGGTCGGACGTTACTTTTCGATCGCAGTAACCTTATTAAACTGGCCGATGAAAATGGAATTACTATTTCAGCTTTCAGACCAGATAATTAAAAGTTTCATTTTTTCAAAAATAGAATTAAGTAGATTTCTTTAACCAGAGAAAGTTTGAGATTTAAAACATGGAAAAGGTCCGGGTTGCTGTAGTTGGAACAGGTTATCTTGGCAGGCAACATGTTAGGGTTTTATCGAAACAGCCAAATGTTGAACTTGTGGGAATTGTAGATAAGAATCCCACAACAGCACAAATAGTAGCAAAAGAATTTTCCACTATTGCTTACCCCAATCATGAAGTTCTCTTTGGAAAAGTGTCGGCTGTTGTTTTAGCAGTGCCAACTCAAGATCATGCAGCGATCGGTTGCGACTTTTTGAACCATGGAACAGATTTATTGGTTGAGAAACCGATTGCTTCTTCATTACCGGAAGCCGAGTGTTTAATCCAAACAGCTTGCCAGCATGGTAGAATCCTCCAGGTTGGTCATCTCGAGCGTTTCAATCCTGCTGTAATAGAAGCTCGAAAGATTCTGACAGCGCCTCTTTTTTTTGAGGTTCATCGACTGGGTGTTTTTAGCCCTCGTAGTTTAGATGTAGATGTAGTTCTGGATTTAATGATTCATGACTTAGATTTAGTTCTGGATTTTTCTAAGAGTTCGGTCAAACAATTGCATGCTGTTGGGTTACCTATTCTTAGTAATAAAGTTGATATTGCAAATGCTCGAATTGAGTTTTTAAGTGGTTGTGTGGCAAATTTAACAGCAAGCCGAGTCAGCACGGAAAAAGTTCGTAAACTGAGATTTTTCCAACCAAATCAATATGTTTCTCTTGATTTTTCTCGGCAAGACGTAGTGATTTTGAGTGTTGAAAAAAATGGAAATGAAGTCCTGCCAGGGATTATTCCTCTCAAAATTGAAACGCCTAGACTAGAACCTCTAAAACTAGAGATCCAATCTTTTCTAAAATGTGTTCAGACTCGGAAGCAACCTGAAGTAAACCCTGAGAGCAGTAAAGCAGCACTGGAACTTGCTTTGCAGGTTGTTTCGAAGATTCAAGAGCATAATCAGTCCGTTGTTGTACCGTTGAAAAATGTTTAATTGTTATTTTGCTAAATCGTCATGAAGCAACCAATCAATTTACTAACTAAACCACAATCAGAAGAGAGTACATCTAATAAGAAGCGACAGGCTTTTCTTATCTCAGGGATCATTCACCTAATTCTTCTTGTTATAGTTTTGTTTGGTCCTAGCGTACTACCACAAAGTGAACTGTCTGAACCTATTAAGGTATCTCCTCTGAAGCGACTAGGATTCTTAGCCTTACCAAAGGATTACCAACAGATAAGGGAAAGACATGTACCCCCAGTTATGACCCAAGAAAATAGTACTGTTCAAGAGGAGATACCAAAGATTAATTCAAAACGTCTTTCCACTCCCTCCCTCAACCAAACCACAGAATCAGTTAATAAATTGAATGTGCCAAACCAAGTTGTCCAGCCACTTAGTCCTTTAACGAGTAGCCAAACCTCTAAAACAACTCCAAACACTCCTTCAAAAATTCAAGTTAAAAGAAAGAGTTCTGATAGCAAAAAAATATTTAAAATAGAAAAGAATTCGGATAATTCAGACTTAAAGAATCTTTTTGCTGGACTAAGTCTCCCTGGAAACATGAGTTTACGTTCATTGGAAAAGATTAAAGAGGGAGGTGGTTTTGGGAAATCCCTTTCCGGTAATGATGCTATACGATCGGATTTCAATAAACGTCAACCTAATTTTTCTGTGAAGCGTCCGATAATTATTTCAGAAACTCACGGAGTTAATTTTAATCCTTGGTTAAGTTCTATTTATTTTCGTGTAAGAAATAATTGGTACTCCGTAATCCCACAAGTCTATCGAACTGGGATGAGGGGTGTAGTGGTTATAGTTTTTGATGTTCGTAGTAATGGTGTTCTTGAGGAACTTGCAGTTGTAAAAAGTTCAGGTCGTTCTCCCTACGATCGAGCTGCAATTTCTTCACTCAAGCTGTCGGAACCATTTCCTAGTTTCCCTGCTGATTTTATCGGAGATTACCTAACGCTCCAGTTTACTTATTTTTACAATATTTCGTCCTGAAACAATTATTGATTTTCTAGAAAAAGCATAGTGGTTCACTCTCTTTTCAAGCTATATAGTGAGTCCTTGACAATCATTTGTAGCACTGCAACTATATCGACAGGTTATTTAGGAACGAAGTTCTCTGGTTGAGACTTTTTCAGCTAGAATTAAGGATGTCTTATCAAATAAATATTTTTGTTGGAATACTTTTTAGCCTATGAAAATCTTAATTGCCGGGGGCGGACAAACTGCCGTTCTTGTTGCTAAGCGCCTGATTAAAGAAGGTAACGAGCTTGTTATTATCGAGAACAATCCTACCCGTTGTGAATATCTAGAAGAAATCTTAGATGCCCAAATAGTTCTCGGTGATGCTGCTAGCATTAGAACTTTAGAAGAAGCGGGAATCAAAACTGCCGAAATGTTAATTGCTCTGACAAGTGAGGATCAGATTAATGTCATTGTTTGTTTAGTTGCCTCGATCGAGTCTGAAATTAAAGTTAAGCTAGTTAGAATGCGTACGCATGAAGTCGAAGACTGGAAAAAGATTTTTGATGGATTGGGTTTGAAGATTGATTTGATAATCCATCCTGAAACTGAAATAGCCGACCGCATATTAAGAGTGGTTCGCTTACCTGGCGTATCTGATGTTATTGATTTTGCCGAAGGTAAAGTAAAGCTTTTTGGGATGAATATTGATGAAGAGAATTGGGTTGCTGGTAAAACGGTAGAGGATTTAGATAAAGCCGGACCACCTAAGAATTCCCTCATTGCAATGATTTTCAGAGGACAGGAAGTCATCATTCCTCACGGGGCACAGGTTTTAAATCCAGGCGACCATGTTTACATTGTTACCACTGATCAAGACCTGAAATCTGTTGTAAAGTTTATGGGTTTAAAAAGACAGAAGGCTCTTAACCGAGTTTTTATCTTAGGAGGAAAACAAGTTGGAATTAGGGTGGCGGAGTTATTGGAATCTCAGGGCGTAAGGGTCAAGATTTTTGAACGGGATATGGATCGCTGTAACAAGATTAGCCAGATTCTAAAGCAGGCAGTGGTCATTCACGCTGATGGTACAGATGAAGGTGTTCTAGTTGATGAAAACATTAAAGGAGTGGGAGCTTTTTTGGCAATGACTAACGATGATGAAGACAACATTATTGCTTCTTTGTTAGCTCGTAAATTAGGAGCTAATAAGATTATTGCTCTTATTAATCGACTAAATTACCTCCCCATGATACAACGTTTTGGTATCAATACTTCGGTCAGTCCTCGCTTGGCTACTGTCGATCGAATTCTCCAATTTGTGCGGAAGGGGCGTGTCCTTTCTGTAACGAGCTTTAGAGAAGAAGAGGCTGAAGCAATCGAACTGATCGCGACTCCTGGATCCAAATATGTTGGACGTTTACTTAAAGAGATCAAATTACCTCGGGGGGCTATTGTAGGAGCCATTGCAAGGCCTAATGGTGAAGTTGTTGTGCCACGTGGCGATGTTGAAGTCAAAGCAGGAGATCGGGTCATCTTTTTTAGTCTTGAAACAATAGTCCCTCTGCTGGAGTCCACCTTCCTTAAATGATACCCAGAAGGAAAAAATGTGATTAGGTTTCTCAATATTTGGTACATCATTGGAAACTTTCTAATAGCTTTGAGTGGGATCATGTTAGTTCCACTTGCATTTGCATTTTGGAATGGGAATGATGTTACCCCACTGGGGTATTCTTGTTTGATTACTAGTTTTGTGGGTATTTCTTTCCATCTTGTCTTTCCTAAACCTAATTATGATTTGAATCGGAGGGAAGCGTTACTTCTGGTTTGTTTGATCTGGTTTTTGGTATGTTTGTTCGGGTCACTTCCTTTCCATTTCTCCGGTTATTTCCCTAGCTTCACTGATGCTTTTTTTGAAGCAACCTCAGGCTTTACAGCAACTGGAGCCACGGTGTTAAAGGATGTGGAGATTCTCACACTAGATATTCAACTGTGGAGGCATCTTGCTCATTGGTTGGGAGGCATGGGAATTGTATTACTTGGGATTGCAATCTTACCCCTGATTGGTATGGGCGGTATGTCGATGTATAGAGCTGAATTCTCAGGTGCCAAGTCAGAGAAGCTTAAACCAAGAGTAACTCAAACTGCCTTAGCTTTATGGAAGATCTATCTCAGTCTAAGTTTTTTGGCATTTTGTGGATTCTACCTAATGGGAATGAACGTTTTTGACTCAATTTGTCATACCTTTACTGTCGTTGCTACAGGTGGTTTTTCAACACGTACCGCCAGTTTAGGAGCTTTTCAGAATTCTGGTGTCGAGTACGTTGCAATCTTTTTTATGGTTCTATCAGGCATGAACTTCACTCTGCATTACCGTCTATGGATTGAATTGAAGCTGAAACGTTTTTTTTTAGATGCTGAATTAAAGATTTATTTTTTAATCCTCATACTTTCTAGTCTGTTGGTATTCAGTGTAATGAGTTTGACCAATCAATATTCAGCAGAGTTTGGCTTTCGGAGAGCACTGTTCCAGGTAGTTTCTATCCTGACCACTACAGGATTAACTACCGAAAATTTTTCTCTTTGGCTTCCCTTTCCTCAACTTATACTCTTGGTACTAATGTTTATTGGGGGATGCACAGGGTCAACTAGTGGAGGACTTAAAGTATCTCGAATTCTGCTTCTTGGAAAAGTTGTTTCTCGAGAATTTAAGCGAATGGTTGAACGGCGTGGAGTATTTCCTATTAAAGTCGGTAGACAGTTTATTTCTGAAGAAACGTTACAAAGCCTGCTGAATTTATTTTATCTAGCATTTTTGATTAACGTTATTAGCTGTTTACTTTTAGCAGCTTCAGGTGTTGATGTTTTTACAAGTATTGCAGCGGTAGCAGCGAGTATGTTTAACATAGGGCCAGGCTTAGGATCTGTGGGACCTACAGAAGGCTATGGTAAGTTGCCTGAACTAGCCAAATGGATTCTAAGCTTTTGCATGTTGTCTGGTCGACTAGAATTTTTTACTGCAATAGTTATTTTTACTCCTGGGTTCTGGAAAAAGTAAGAATACTTCCTAAAAAAAATCTCTAGAAGTTAGAATGTCAACGTTATTTCTTTGTCCGTTTCAAAACTCTGTTACTGGTTAATCTTTTTATGCTCCAATTGGAAAAAAAACTTAATCCACAACAAATTGAGGCTGTGGAAACTACCGAGGGTCCGTTACTAATTTTAGCAGGTGCAGGTAGTGGTAAAACGCGTGTCATTACCTTTAGAATCGGTCATCTTATAGAAAATAAGGAAGTTATCCCTAACAAGATTTTGGGAGTTACTTTTACAAATAAAGCAGCTCAGCAAATGAAAGAACGGATTCAAACTCTTTTGACTTCTGGAAGGGCAAGTAATCCAGCGATTTCTACATTTCATTCATTTTGTGTTCGAGTGTTGCGCCGTGACATAACTGCAATTGGGCAAGGGAGAGACTTTACAATCTATGATTCTGTGGACCAATTAAAATTAATAAAAACCTGTTTAAAAGATATGGGTCTAGAGGATAGGGTATTATCTCCTCGCTGGACTTTGTCACGAATATCTGAAGCGAAAAACAAAGGCAAACACCCAGAAACTCTTTATCAACAGGCTTATGATGAAAAAATTGAGCGATTGGCTATCGCCTTTGATCTCTATCAGAAAAAGTTAGTTGAAGCAAACGCCTTAGATTTTGATGACCTCCTTTTAAAAACCGTTGAACTGTTGGAACAACATGACGATATTAGAAAACGTCTCAATGGTCATTTTGAATATTTAATGGTCGATGAATATCAGGACACTAATCATGCTCAATATCAACTAATCCGTCTATTAACACAAGACCATCAAAACGTGTGTGTCGTTGGAGACGAGGATCAATCAATTTATAGTTGGCGCGGTGCAGATATCCAGAATATCTTAAGCTTTGAAGAGGATTATCCAAGGGTTAGAGTTATCAAGTTGGAACAGAACTATCGCTCAACTAAGAACATTCTTGGTGCTGCTAGTGCTGTAGTTTCCAATAATCAGGCTCGCAAAGGAAAACGATTATGGACCGAGGAGGAAAGCGGACCTTTGATCCGTCTTTATGAAGGATCTGATGCCGAAGATGAGTCACTTTTTGTCATTCAACAAATTCTTGCTCACCAACGGCTCAAACCAGATGATCAGGTCGCAGTTCTTTACAGAACTAATTTCCAGTCACGTTATTTTGAAGAGGCCTGTCGTCGCTATAGTTTGCAATATTCTGTGGTGGGTGGTTTTAGTTTTTATGAAAGGGCTGAAATTAAGGATCTTTTATCCTATCTCAAGATCACTTTGAATCCAAAAGATAGAATTAGTCTCTTACGGGTTATTAACACTCCTCCCCGTGGTATTGGAAAAGTTACTGTTGAAGCCATTCAAAATGAATCTCAAGGCTCCCAGAAGTCAATCTTAGAGGTTATCGAGCATGTAATTTCAGCAAATAAATTCTCGCCACGAGCCTTGAGAGCTCTTAACAATTTTAATAAGCAGATTCAATCATTTAGACAGGCCCTTGATAACAAACCACTGCCTGAGTTACTAGATCTTATCCTAGAAGAATCTGGTTATGTCCGGTGGTTAAGGGAAGACGGCACTGAAGAGAGTCAAACCCGTCTCGACAATTTGCAGGAGCTAGTCAATGCTGCTAGGGACAGTGAGGATAGGGGAGAGACGTTACATGAGTTTTTGGATCATGCTGCTCTTGTGTCAGATACAGACAACTATGACGAAAAATCCAAAGTGAGTTTAATGACAATTCACAGTGCCAAAGGATTGGAATTCCCGCTTGTTTGTTTGGTTGGTGTAGAGGAGGGTCTCTTCCCGCATAGTCGAGCACTTTTGGACTCAAACGATGTCGAAGAAGAAAGGAGACTATGTTATGTGGCTTTGACTCGAGCCAAAAAAAAATTAGTTTTGACTAGAGCAAAGTATCGTCGTTTTTTAGGTGGTGAAAGTTTTAATGAAACAGAAGTTTCACGGTTTGTTGGAGAAATTCCAGTAGAATTAATAGAAAATGAAGAGCAGGAAGTCAATGTTAAAAAGAAGACTTATGATGGTCCTAGTTACAACGATGCTAAAAGTATCAAAGAGTTTTATCGAAAAAGAGGAAAGACTATTGACCTTTTACCCAAAGAACAAAAGAATTTTGGGAAAACTTTTAGAGTTGGTCATTATGTTCGTCACCCCAAGTTTGGTATTGGCAGTGTTGTTCGTTGTGAAGGATTGGGAGATGATTCTAAGTTAACTGTAAACTTTTCTCGTTATGGACTCAAAAAGTTAATTGTAAAATATGCGGGTCTTGAAAAAGTTTAGGGTCCAGATTTCTTCTAAGCATTAATCAATAGCTTCTATTCTTCTATACTCCAAGATTCTAACTTTTTAGAAATTCGAATCAGGATACCTTGTGGATTAGTTTTAAAGAGGATTATGCTTCTTATAGAAGATCTTTAAATTAGCATCAGATCTTGTTAATCATCAACTAGTGCCTATTTGACATAGAGATATTCAGATATTATATTGTCCCCGCCCTAAGATAGTAGCCAATCCATGTTATTGACATTAAGAAAAATCAAAAAGGCTAAATGACTTTTTTAGTTTAACTGTGGGGGAGTTAATGGAATCAGAAAAAAGTAAATCTGCTGAGAAGAAAAAAAAATTATATCGAAACAAAAGAAGCAAAAAAAAGGAGACCCTTTTAAATCCTTCCAATAATAGGCGCCTTACCACTAAGAAGAAACAGAATAGCTCAGGTCTAGTATTAGCAAGTAAACTGCTACCAACTCGGATTCCAATTTTAGCGATACGTCAGCGCCCCTTCTTCCCAGGATTGCCTGTTCCTTTGGAAATTATAGGAAAAAATCCTTTAAATGCTATTAATTGGGCATCAGAATCTACTGATAAGACGCTAGGTTTAGTGCTAATGAAAGACCCGTCAGGAGAAGAAATACCTGAAAATCTTCATCGTGTAGGAGTAGCCGCTAAAATTATTAAAACCCTTGATGTTGATTTAGAAGTATTGCAGGTTTTGACGAACTGCTTGGAACGGTTCACCATTAAGAGAATTGAGGTTGGGGAAGAAGGATTATTTGCTCAGGTTGAATATCACTATGCCTTGGAACTTTCAGTGAACATGGAGTTAAAGGCATGTTCACTTGCTATTATCTCGTGTCTAAAGGAATTGGTAAAGTTAGACCCGTTACAAGCTGAGGCCATCAAGATATTTCTAAGTCGCTCAAGTTTAAATGATCCTGGAAAGTTAGCTGATTTTGCTGCTCATTTAACCACGGCAGAGGGAGCAGAACTTCAGGAGATTTTAGAAACTTTTGATGTGCGCACTCGTATTAATCGGGTATTGACTCTTCTCCATAGAGAGTTAGAAGTGTCAAAACTCCAAAGAAAAATTACTAAACAAATTGAGGAAAAAATTTCGGATCAACAAAGAATTTTTTTCCTCAAAGAACAGCTGAAAGCTATAAAAAAGGAATTGGGACTTGAAAAGGAAGGTAAGACAACAGAAATTGAGAAATTTGAAGAACGGTTAGTGTCATTAAAATTGTCCCCTGAAGCCAAGAAGACACTAGATGAGGAACTAGAAAAACTTAAAGTTCTAGAACCAATTTCTCCAGAGTACACAGTCACACGAAATTATTTAGATTGGCTAACTGTGCTTCCTTGGGGGAAGTACAGTTCAGACTCTTATGAGTTGGGGCAGGCACGAAAGATATTGAATCGTGATCATTTTGGACTTGAAGATGTTAAGGAGCGTATCTTGGAGTTCATCGCAGTGGGTAAAATGAAAGGAGATATTTCTGGGTCAATCCTTTGCTTGGTAGGTCCTCCAGGAGTTGGTAAGACTTCGATAGGGAAGAGTATCGCCTCTGCTCTTGGACGGTGTTTTTATCGTTTTTCCTTGGGAGGAATGAGAGATGAAGGTGAGATCAAAGGCCACAGACGGACCTATATTGGGGCTATGCCTGGGAAGTTCATTCAGTCAATGAAAACTGTTGGAACAGCTAATCCTGTGATCATGCTGGATGAAATTGACAAAATTGGGTCTTCTTTTCATGGAGATCCAGCGTCGGCTTTATTGGAAGTTCTAGATCCAGAGCAGAACTCAAATTTCCGTGATCACTACCTGGATGTTCCATTTGATCTTTCTAATGTTCTATTTGTAGTTACTGCAAATCATACGGAGACTATTCCCTTAGCCTTACTAGATCGGATGGAAGTGATACGATTAGCAGGTTATATTTTAGAGGAGAAGATGCAGATTGCACGTCGTTATCTTATTCCTAAGGTTATACAAAGTCATGGCTTAAAGCGTTCCCAAGTTGAGATTCGGGAAAGATCTTTGAGGAACATGATTAATGGTTATGCTCGTGAGGCTGGAGTTCGGAGTCTTGAAAACGTTATAAAAAAGATAATTCGAAAATCCACACTTGAATTAGTAGAGAAAACCAAGAAGAAGATTGTTATCAATACTCAAGATGTGGAGTCCTATCTTGGAAAGCCTGTCTTTGCTTCTGATGAACTTGCTGAACATATCCCCGGAGTAGTTTCAGGTTTAGCTTGGACTAATTTAGGTGGAACTACGTTACAAGTCGAAGCGACAGCAGTTGCTAGTCAGCGCAAAGGATTCAAACAAACCGGGCAACTTGGAGTCGTCATGGTCGAAAGTTCGGAAATTGCCTATTCATATGTTATGGCTCGATTAAAAGAATTAGGTTTGGAGGCAAATTTTTTCGACAATCACTTTGTACATTTACATGTTCCAGCTGGAGCTGTTCCTAAGGATGGTCCTTCCGCTGGGATTACTATGGCAACTGCTCTAGTTTCTTTAATTAAGAAAAAGCCAGCTAAAAAAGGTCTAGCTATGACCGGTGAGCTTACTCTAACTGGAAGAATTTTACCGATTGGTGGAGTCAAAGAGAAAGTCATTGCTGCTCGTAGGGCAAAATATAAAAGTATAATCTTCCCTGAAGGGAACAAAAAGGATTATGAAGAACTACCTGCCCATTTGAAGAGAGGTCTTAAGGTAAGGTTTGCTTCCCACTTTGATGAAGTTTTTCAATGGGCTCTGGGCTCAAAATAGATAATGTAGTCCTTAGTGAGAATTAAAAAAACTCATTTTCCATATATTTCTGATAATTGTGACCAATATTGTCACAGGTATTTTTTATTGGAAAGGGTATTTTTGAACCAACCTATAGTTTTGTCGACGGCTTCTCTAAGGGCTGAGGAAGGGGTAACTAAGGGATGTTGAGTTTGAAATATGTGACCACTCCCTCCGATAATGTGAAATGCTGAAATTTTTTGGTCAGCTCATTGCCACAGTTGTTTTGCTTCAAAGATTGAAACAATCTTGTCGTCTCGACCATGTAGGATTAAAGCCGGAATTGATAATTGACGCATGGCTTGAATAACGTCTAATTGCTCAGGATTGTTTTCCAAAGCTTCTAATGCAGTAACTTTCAGTTTCAGAGGTTTGTCCTGTTTGGTACTGCCTATCCTTAAGATCCCCTCCCGTCTCCATTGTTGACAAGTTTTAGAATCAAACCGTTCAAAAGTCTTAACGGCCCCCCAAGTTACTATTGATTGTACCTGTAGTACCTGTAGTACCTGCCGAGAAAGAAGTATCCCATAACTGCCGCCTCTACTATGTCCAAAAATACCTAATGCGTTTAACCGTAATAGTTCTAGATATGGAAAATCTCCCCATAAAAGATTGTCCATCACTAAGTGCCAGTCAAGTAGTTCCTGGGTAGTTGATTTACTTGAAAAACTTTCGATGTCGTCGATCACCAATATATTATAGCTTATTCCTGAAAGTGCATAGTTAAAGGAGATTACCGCAAATCCCTCATTACTCAAGTTTTTGCATAGGTAGGGAAAAATCCCCAGTCCTTGAATCCTCGAAAACCATGGCCAACTATGATGGGATTGAGTTTCTGTTTTCCAGAAGGTAATCGGATAGTACAGGAAACTTTTAAACCATCCGGATGGGTAAGAGAAAAATCAGTTTCTATCAAAATCAATTTAAAGTTGCTGTAAAATTTAATCTTTCAAGTTTCCACCTGATCTAGAAAGGTATTTGTTTACAACGACATTGTTGGAAGATCATCATTGATGATTGTCTAGGTAAAGTTGGTCAAATGTTTATTTAAAGGATAGAACCTTTGCTAATCAGTTAAAATTTGTGATTGTTATTGTCTAAATTATCAGAGTTAATAATCTGCAGATCATTATGGGGAATTTGTCTTGTGGATTTCAGAAAAAACAGTAAGTTTTAGATAGCTTTGGCAATAATTAGTGTTAGACGATTACAATCCTGTTTGACACCTCTTACATGGCTCGGCTATTATGAAGCCGATTCAGCAAATGTTTAAAAGGACAAGTTTGGTTCATTATGGAAAAAATGGAGTTAGATGGCGGTAGAATGCATCCTGAGCTGGTACAGATTAGTGATAAAGTATTTTCTGGGGAACGCTTGTCTTTTAAAGACGGATTAACGTTGTATCAATCCTCAGATATTCATACATTGGGATCCCTAGCTAATTGGGTTCGCGAGAAATTGAATGGGAATAAGGGATACTACAACATCAACCGGCACTTGAATCCAACCAATGTTTGTGTCGTAGACTGCAAGTTTTGTGGGTTCGCTCGGAAACCTAATAAGGGCGGATATACAATGTCACTTGAGGAGGCTTTTAATCATGTAGCAGCAGACTATACTGAAGCAGTAACTGAATTTCATATTGTAGGCGGCCTCCACCCGTATCTCTCTTTGACATACTTTACTGACTTACTTCAAGGTTTAAAAAAGCGATTCCCTAAAGTTCATCTTAAAGCCTTTACTATGGTTGAACTTGAGTTCCTTTCTCGTAGAGCAAAGTTATCGATTGAGGATACGATTCAAGTTTTGAGAGAAGCAGGGATGGATAGTTGTCCTGGAGGTGGTGCAGAGATTTTTGCAGAGCGCGCCCGAAGCATCATCTGTGACCATAAGGTATCTGGCAATCTTTGGCTTGAAATTGCTGAAAAAGTTCACCAGTCTGGACTGAAGTCTAATGCAACAATGCTCTATGGTCATGTGGAAACAATTGAAGAACGAGTAGATCACTTAATTAAACTTAGAGAACTACAAGACAAGACCGCTGGATTTCAATGTTTTATTCCTCTTGCTTTTCATCCTGTTAATACACAACTTGACCATTTACCATCTCCTACTGCCATGACAGATCTCCGGACAATTGCTGTAAGCCGACTGTTATTGGATAACTTCCCCCATATTAAGGCATACTGGATTATGATCGGAGCTAAAACGGCTCAGATTGGCCTAAACTTTGGGGCCGATGATCTAGATGGAACTGTTGTGGAGGAGAAAATTGTACACATGGCTGGTGCGCAAACCCCAATCGGAATGACACGATCAGATATCGAACATCTGGTTCGTGAAGCAGGTCGAGAACCGATTGAGAGAGACACTCTCTATCAGCCAGTAAATCGCACCGTTGCAGCCTAGGGGTGGATACCCAACAAATACAATTCTATAAAGGCTATGGAGTAACTGATTTCTTGGGTGTTTGCAACCAGTGATCAAAACCTTTCCGGATTTAATAATCAGTTGAGCTTTTGTCTATATAAGTTTCTTCAAAAAAGCTGTGTTCCATTTGAATTTTGGGTCTAGATTTATTCGGCAGGTCTTGAGTTAATAAATTCTTTTCAGTGAGTATGTTGGAATAGAACCATTCCATTTGCTTGACAAAGTCCTTAATGTTAAATCGTAAAAAGTGATCGGGTAACTGACCAAAACGTTCAAGTCCTTTCTTGTAACAGCTTAAAGCTCCCTCTAAATTTTCATTACCGAAATGATATAGAGAAACTGCCGACATGATGAGTGCCTGATAAAAAATCTTTTCTTCCCCTTTAGCTTCACTCCAAATTTCTTCCCAGACATCATGACATTCGTAATAGAACTGACGGTTGAAAAAGTCTACACCTCTGAAAAATTCAGGTGGTGGAAAATTTCTTTTAGTGTTTAACAAAAGTATTTCCTTAGATGAGATTAAGACTCAAGACACTGGTTCTATTTGAAAATAGTTTGTAGAATACTTTATTATTAAACGTCAAGAGGTAATGAAAAATGTTTTTTTCTGTTAAGAATTGGACAAGTATGACTCTAGCATTGGTATTTTTCCTAGGAATGCTTTTTATTGTAAGTGGACAGCAACATGAACGGGCAGCTGAGAAAAAAATCATCCGCTACTTACAGAATAACTTGAAACCAGGGAAACCCTTATTAGTTACCGAACTACACCAGATGTTTAGCCTACCCGAAGAACGAAAAGTTCTCAGCCGTCTTTACAACATTTTTTTTAAAATACCTAATTTTTTAGCTCAATATTATGTTACCCATAATCAGCCACCTAAACTTCATCAGATTGCTGAGCAATTCGATCTAACAATTTCAGGCGAAGTAGATGTGATCTTGAAAATTGTGGAATACGATAGTCGAGTTCCTCGATTTATAACTCGAGATTCAGTAAGCGGAGAAATCATCAATATAGATCTCGAAAAAATTAGAGCGGATCCTCGTTTTAATAAGATTATTGAGAGATCTATTGCTGGTTGGGAAGGAAAGCAAGCTCCTGGATTTGTGCTCCAATTATTAGATGGAACTGATCTAAAGCTGACTCAGTTAGAAGGTAAGGTCCGACTAGTTTACTTCTGGTTTTCAAATTGCCCCCCTTGCATGAAGATTACACCTCATTTGGTCTCTTTGCAAAAGCGATTTATGGACCAAAATTTTTCTGTCGTTGGTTTAAATGCTGATCGAATTTTAGAATTATCCTATCCAGAATCTGAGCGACTGTCTTATCTAGAAAAGTATAAAATCAACTTCCCTATAGGACATCTAACTGGCAAAGTCCAGGAAGCTTATGGGGGAATACAGTTATTTCCAAGCCTATTTCTTGTGGATAAAAAGGGGGTTATCCGCCGTCATTTTGTCAACTATCAGGATGAAGCAATCCTTTTAAAAGCAATTAGTGAGATTCTCTGAGATGATTCATAAAGGATTTGGCTAGTATTTTTCTAGGATCTAGTCATGCTTGAATTATTTTGAAAGAAGAGTCCACAACCCCATCTTTTATCTAAGATTATTTAGAAACGGGTTGTAGTGTCTCTCCTTGCCAATAGTGGTAGGGGGACCATGACCAGGATAGACAATAGTATCATCTCCAAGGACTAGAAGATGATTTTGAATCGATTGGATAATATCGTTATATGAGCCACCCCAAAGGTCAGTTCTTCCAATACTCATTTGAAATAAGGTGTCTCCAGCGAATAGTTTTCCATTTTCTGGGAAATGAATACAAAGACTACCTGGAGTGTGACCGGGGGTAAACAAGACATTGCCAAGGTATGGATTTGTTTGCTTTTCGTTGCTAACAGTGGATTGATTGCCAAAAGTAATCTGATCACCTTGGTGAATAAAGTGGTCAATCTCAGTTGTAGTGGGAACAGATAGACCAAGATAATCAGCCTGAGCAGGTAGATTTTTATATAAGTACAGATCTTTTTCATGTAAGAGGGTTTCAGCACCAGTTTTGTCCTTAAGTTTTTCCAGATCACCAACATGGTCAATATGAGCATGAGTACTCAGAATATATCTTACATTTAGTTGGTGTTTTTCTAATGATGGCAGGATTAATTCTATTTCGTCTCCGGGATCAATGACTAGGGCTTCTCGGGTATTCTCACATCCGAGTATGTAACAATTGCATTGTAAAGGTCCGACAGGTATATTTTCAAAGATCAAAATCATCTCTCCAGACTTTATTTAGGTTAAATACACTATAAGACAGCTTATTTAAGTTCTCCTTTGTTGGTAAAGTGGAAACTTGCTTGAAAGTTTTACAACACGAGAATGAACTTTCTGAATAATTTCCTGCCTATCAATGTTGTCAAGAACTTCACCAATTAGTTTACCAATCATAGACATTTCTGCTTCAGTCATTCCACGAGTGGTCAAAGCAGGAGTTCCCAAGCGGACTCCACTAGTTATCATTGGAGAATTAGTGTCGAATGGAATAGTATTTTTGTTAACAGTAATTCCTGCTTTTTCTAGAGCTATCTCAGCTTGTTTCCCGGTAATTCCTTTGGAGAAAACATCTACAAGAATTAGGTGGTTGTCGGTACCTCCAGACACAATTCGATATCCACTATTTTGAATACTGTTAGCTAGCTCTGTAGCATTTTTCTTAACCTGTTGAATATAACTTTTGTATTGAGGTTGCAAAGCTTCTTTAAAACAAACAGCTTTTGCAGCAATAACATGCACAAGTGGTCCGCCTTGGTTTCCAGGAAAGACCACTCTATCTAAATCCTTTGCGAAGCCCTGCTTGCACATAATCATTCCTCCGCGGGGTCCTCTAAGGGTTTTATGAGTAGTTGTGGTAACAAAATCACAGTGGGGAATTGGACTAGGATGTTCACCAACAGCAATAAGTCCTGCTATGTGAGCAATGTCAGCCATTACTAAGGAGTCATTTCTTCGAGCAATTTCTCCAATCAACTTAAAATTGATTTCACGCGGATAAGCACTTGCACCTATTACAATTAGCTTCGGCTTATTTTCTATAACCAGCTCCTCTAGCGCAGTGTAATTGATCTTTTCTGTATCTTTACTGACTCCATAGGAAACGACATGATACATTTTTCCAGAAAAATTTAAAGGATGACCGTGTGTCAAATGTCCGCCATGAGAAAGATCCATACCGAGCATTGTGTCCCCAGGTTGAAGCACTGTCATATAGACTGCAACGTTCGCTTGGGTTCCAGAATGGGGCTGTACATTTACATGATCTGCGCCAAACAGCTTCTTGGCTCGAGCAATAGCAAGTCGTTCAGCAACATCTGTAAATTCACAACCTCCGTAGTAGCGACGCCCAGGGTATCCCTCTGCGTATTTATTAGTAAATACGCTTCCTGTGGCCTCTAAGACTGCTTCACTTACAAAATTTTCAGAAGCAATAAGTTCAAGCTGTGAAGACTGTCTTTGAACTTCATTACCAATAGCTTGAAAAATTTCTGGATCACTAAGGACAAGCTTTGTTGAAAAGAAATTACTGTTGACCCCTGACATAATGAGTTTCCTCTACAGAATTAATATCTGATCCTGAGTAAATTATAAGAAAAAATGGGTCTAATAATTTGATAGCCAGTTGGGATTGTATCCAAGAAATAACCTAGTGACAAATTAAAAATAGGCAAGAGAATCCTCATTATCCGCTTCTAGTGTGGGTTTTCAAGGATTAACAAACTTTTTTTTCTTGACGATACAGGTATTATTTTCTAGTTTATGTTGTAATCTAAGGATATCGTATCTAGACGGTTTGGGCTATTAATGACGGTAGCTCAGATTTTTTAAAGGATCTGTTACCTAGTCCATTTCTTACCATTTTGATGGTTCTTGAAGCCTATTCTTTCCTTGTCTGAATATTAGTTTGACTCTAGGCTTTTTCCAAGGAGTAAGTATGCGTTGGACCCAAATGTTTATTCCAACACTCAGAGAGGCACCAGCAGAAGCAGAAGTTGCTAGCCACATTTTACTGCTGCGGGGTGGATACATTCGACAATTAGCCTCAGGAATTTATTCTTACCTGCCATTAGCTCAAAAAGTAATGATGAAAATCATAAATATCGTTCGTGAAGAGTTAAATTTTGTTGGTGGGCAGGAATTTGTTTTACCAGGACTTCACCCAGCTGAAGTTTGGCAGAAGAGTGGTAGATGGGAAACTATGGGGTCAAATATGTTCCGGCTAAAGGATCGATCTAATCGTGATATGTGTTTAGGGATGACCCATGAAGAAATCTTTACATTAATTGCTAGTAATGAATTTCGCTCTTATCGACAGTTGCCTCAAATTTGGTACCAAATTCAAACTAAATTTCGTGATGAACCGAGACCAAAATCAGGAGTATTGCGGGTTCGGCAATTTACGATGAAAGATTCTTATTCCTTTGACATCGACCTTGAAGGTTTAGAAGTTAATTATCGTAAGCACTATGACCTTTACTGTCGTATATATAATCGGTGTGGTCTAAAGTATAAGGTTGTTGAAGCGAATAGTGGTGCAATGGGTGATGGTCAATCTCACGAATTCATGGTTTTAACAGAGGCAGGTGAGGATGAAATAGTTTATTGTTCTTGTGACTACGCTGCAAATTTGGAGAAAGCAACTTCAAAATTAGATCATTTGGTAGATGAGGATGGCCCGGACACTCCACACAAGGTTTCCACCCCTAACCAAAAAAAAATTGAAGATATTGTCCATTTTCTTGGAATCCCCTCCTCACGACAAATCAAGTCACTTGTTTACTTGTCAGGTAAAAAATCTTATTTGGTTTTACTCCGAGGGGATCACCAGTTGAATGAAGCAAAGCTACAATCATTAATCGGTGGCGAACCCCGTGCCGCAAGTTTAAAGGAGATCCTGGAGATCATGGGTGCTGGTGCTGGTTCGTTAGGGCCGATAGACGTTTCTAATGTACAGATAGTATCTGATCAAGCTCTCCAAGGTAGAAAAAATCTTACCTGTGGAGCAAACAAAGATGATTTTCACTTGTCAGGGGTAACCCCAGAGAGAGACTATCAGGCCGAGTATTTTGATTTACGTAAAGTGCAGTCTGGAGAACCTTGTCCAAAATGTGGTTCTAGTCTCAAGGTTGCTAAGGCTCTAGAGATTGGACATATCTTCAAGTTGGGAACCAAATATTCAGAAAGTTTGGGCGCTAAGGTTCTTAATTCTCAAGGTGAAGAAGTTCCTATTGTGATGGGTAGCTATGGCATTGGAATTGAAAGAATTCTTGCTGCTGCTATTGAAGCTGGTTATGACAAAGATGGGATTGTATGGCCACTTTCAATAGCTCCCTTTCAGTGTGTACTTAGTATTTTGAGTATTAAAGATGACCTATTAGTAGAGCAGGCAGACAAGGTTTACAAAGAATTACAAGCGTTAGGCATTGAAGTATTGTTGGATGATAGAGATGAACGTGCAGGGGTTAAATTTAAAGATGCTGATCTGATTGGAATTCCTTACCGTATAAATTTTGGAAGCAAAAAGTTTGCTCAGGGCAAAGTTGAATGGGTTGAGCGGTCAACAAAGAAAATTGTGGATGTAGACCTTTCAGATCTTGTTCGAAAAGTGCAATCTATTAATAACTAAGTGTTCGATTGTTGAGTCTTGAAATATCATGTAGTGGGCCTAATGGTTAGAAAAGTTCTGATTGAGCGAGACCTGTTAGTAACACAAGATCAGGAATAGAGTACTCAAAAAGTTTCTTGCTCGGATGATAAAGTTTTGCCAACAATGTTTGCAAGTTGTTTTCGAAGATTTTTCACGCTACCTTTTCCATTAGGATGAACCCGGTTAGTTAGCAAAATAACGAAGGTTTGAATGTTAGGGTCAATCCATAAGGACGTTCCAGTAAAACCAGTATGTCCATAAGAATCTGGAGAAAAATAAGAACCTTTTAAGGAAGAATAAGATGACTGTATATCCCAACCTAGTCCTCGAATATTTTTCTTGCCTAAAGGTGATTGCCGAGAAATCATTTTTTTCACACTTTCTACGTTAAGTACTCTTTTTCCATCTAGAAATCCCTCATTTAATAGCATCTGGCAAAATCGAGCAAGATCACGAGCAGTAGAAAAAATCCCAGCGTGCCCTGCAACCCCACCTAGAAAAGCAGCTATGGGATCGTGTACCTTTCCCCTTATAAACATTCCAGCCGCTAGTCTTTCCGTAGGAGCAATTAATCGATAATTCTTTGGGCATGGAAGAAATCCAGTATTTGACATCTTGAGCGGAGAAAAGAAGTGCATTTTGATAAAGTGTTCAAAGGCCTGGCCTGTTTTTTTTTCGATCACTTTTCCCAATAAGATAAAACCAAGGTCACTGTAAATAAATTCTTCTCCAGGCTTAGATAACAGGGTAATGTTATAAATTTTATTGAAGAGTTGATTTTTGGTAAAAGATTCATTTTTTGGGAGCTGGAAGAATGGAGGTAATCCTGAATAATGAGTTAGGATTTGATGGTATGTAACATTCTGTTTCCCAAACTGACCAAATTCGGGTAGATACTTGGCAACTGGATCTTTTAGTTGGAGTTTTCCATTTTGTTCAAGAAGCATTATAGCAGGCGTGGTAGCAACCACTTTAGTTAATGAGGCTAAGTCGAACTTAGTATCTATAGTCATAGGTTCAATTTCTGGTTGTATACTTCGGTTTCCGTAGGCTTTTTCAAAGATTGTCGTGCCGTTGTAGCCTATTAATACAACGGCTCCAGGTATTCCATCCTGTCTAATGGCTCGGTCAACAATCTTATCGATATCAGCTAATTTTGAACAAAAACTACTTGGTTTTTCAATGGATGAAGATTGCCCGCTTAAAAGAATTGTGGAAAAAGCAAGTTGAGTTAAGATCGTAAGTAATGGGAATAAACCAGGGAGACTCATTTTAATAGAGCTAGTTTCTTGTTTTAGATGTCATGGTATTATGAGTTTTTTTTGTTCATGGAACTCGATATGTCAATTTCTTTGATTATACCTGACTTGACTATGATTTGGAGATGAGATGGGTGTGAAATGGGTAGCAGTCGATATTGATGGAACGTTACTAGACAGTTCTGGTCAAATTCCTAAAGGGAACATCGAGGCAATTAATCAGGTTATCAATTGTGGCGTTAG
>CAYWYX010000003.1:0-18250 GCA_964462735.1 uncultured Acidobacteriota bacterium
TGGGAAATAGTTTTCTACCTGAAATTAGAACCTACCTTCCCAATAAATTTTGGATCATCGTTTTGTCAAATGTTTTTCTTTTTCTTTTTGCTTACTTTCTGAGCTTTTTCATTAAGAGTACTCAAAATAATAATTTGAAGAATCTTACTGTGTGGACGTCTTCTGATTCCTAAATAAAGTGTCTTTAACGGCATTTGAAAAACACATTTTTCTATAGGGATAATATTTTCTGTTTTATTAAAGAAGTAAAATTAATCCTAATATTTAACCTTGAGGTCAACCAATGTTTAAAAATAGAGTCAAAGAAATACTAAAATCGGGGAAAACTGCTTGGGGTGGAGCAATATCAGATGACTCTGATCTGGCAGCAAAAGCAACAATTGATACTGGAATAGATTTCTTATGGATTGATCTTGAACATCGTGCATATGGAGTCTCGGAAATCCGATGGATACCGATTCTTTGCCGAAGACAGAATTGCGTTCCCATGATTCGGGTAGCTGGGCTAGATGCTCAACTAATAAAAAAGGCTCTCGATAGTGGAGCAAGTGCGGTGATGATACCCCAGATTAATAACCCTGAAGAGGCTATTAAGGCTGTGCAATACAGCAAATATCCTCCAGAGGGAACCCGAGGAATTTCCCCCTTCTGGACTGCTTTTGAAGATGTGTCATGGGATGACTATCTTCCAGCAGCAAATCAAGAAACTATGGTGGTTGTCCAAATTGAAAGTGCTGAAGGCATAAGAAACATTGAGGCTATTGCAAATGTTCCTGGAGTTGATGTACTGTTTTTGGGTCCCACTGATACATCTGCAGCATTAGGTCATATTGGAGATGTTGACCATCCAGAGGTACAATCTTTTATAGCAGAATTTCCAAGCCGTGTGGCTCCTTCGGGAAAAGCTTGTGGAATAACTCATTTTTCCTTTGAAGAATGTAAACGATCATATGATCAAGGATATCGATTCATTGCTAGTGGCGCTTTATTGAATTATGGTAAGAAGGCTTTTTCCAGCAACCTTAATCGATTAAGAAATCTTGAATCCTCTATATAGATCAAAAGGATAATTTATGAAATCAGAAGTCATCATGCGTTATTCAAAGGATTCAGTAATTTATTTTGGTTTTTTAGATGGAAGAAACTTGTTACGTTTGGAAGGAGACCTTTTTGACGGTTATACTCAAACAGATATTGTCGATATACTTTCAGAAGTGAAACCACTTTTTCCATATGAACCCCGTCAGATCTTTGCTGTTGGAAGAAATTATAAAAGTCACTTAAAAGATCGAGACCAACCAACACGGCCTGAGATATTTTTCAAACCCTATAGCTCACTTCTAAATCCCGGAGATCCTATAATTCTTCCCAAAGACGCAAATAACGTTCATCTGGAAGGAGAACTCGTTCTTGTAATAGGTCAGAAAACAAGCCGTGTTTCTATTAAGAAAGGACGTGAGGCAGTTTTCGGGGTCAGCTGTGGAAATGATGTCAGTGAACGAGACTGGCAGAGAGGCCCGGACAAGGACCTCCAATGGTGGAGGGCAAAGGGTTCTAATACATTTGCACCATTTGGTCCCGTTATAGCTCGTGGGCTACATTGTGATGACCTCTTGTTAACAACTCGACTGAATGGGACTGTCGTCCAGGAGCAACGAACCTCCGATCTTATATTCGACGCCTCCACGATTATTAGTTATATCAGTCAATATGTTACTTTATGGCCAGGAGATATCATCTTCACAGGAACACCTGGAAATACAGAGCCCCTTGCCCAAGGCGACATAGTAAATATTGAGATAGAGGATGTTGGAATTTTGAGCAATCCAGTCTCTCGCCAATAACCATCTATTGTAACGATCATTAGGTATGTTTTACTGCTTTAAGATTTAATTTTTATGGAGATTATACACAACTTAAATTCCTTTTCTTCCACCCAAAGAACCTCTCTCACAATTGGTAATTTTGACGGATTCCACAAAGGGCATCAGTTAGTTGTCGATAGGCTCATACAATGCAGTAAAAGAAGTTTAGATGATTCCGTTGTAATCACTTTTAACCCACATCCATTAAAAGTATTAAACCCTAATGAGGCTCCTACCTTAATTAGCACTTTAGAAGAAAAGATTAATCTCTTGAAAAATACCAACCTCAACACCCTTGTACTTCTTAAGTTTGATAATGATCTATCTAGAATTAGACCAGAAACTTTTGTTAAGGATATCTTAGTTAGAAAGTTTAATGTTCGAGATCTATTCATTGGTAATAACTTTTCGTTCGGGTACCAACGTTCTGGAAATTTGACCCTACTAAAAAGACTTAGTAAGACCCTTAATTTTGCAGTCCATAAAGTACCTGAGGTAATTCTCAGAGGTTGCAGGGTAAGTAGCAGCCATATTAGGAATTTAGTTCAGTCTGGGAAGATAACCTCGGCTAATCGTTTTCTTGGGCGACCCTACAGCCTTAATGGCAACATCATTTCAGGAGATGGGTTAGGCGAGAAACACCTACTACCCACTTTAAATCTAAAACCCTTTGGGGAACTAATTCCCCAAACTGGTGTATACATCACAAAAACAGTCTTTGAAAGGAAGGTTTGGCCTTCGATTACTAATGTTGGCATGAGACCAACATTATCAGGTCAGGGACTCCGTATTGAAACTCATATTCTTGACGAGAATATTGTACAAGCCCCAAAAACTATTAAAATATCTTTCCTATATAGGCTAAGAGATGAACAAAGTTTTCAGTCTCTTTCAGATTTAAAAAAGCAGATGGTAAAAGACTGTGGGCGAGCCCGTCGATTTTTTGATCTATTCAACTTGTCGCTGAGAGCTATTCAATAAAACCATCTAAAAAATATAGAGTGCCCGGGACCGGAGTCGAACCGGTACGAAGGAAACCTTCGAAGGATTTTAAGTCCTTTGCGTCTACCAATTCCGCCACCCAGGCATAAGGTTTAGGAAGTCCTGCTCTCTTAGATGTTGATAATAACATAATACCTTTACCTGTTTTAAGACTGAGGTGAGAAATTTAAAAAGAAAACGCAGTTTATTAAAACTGATGCAATGGATGATACAGTAGTTAATAAGAGTCAAGCCTCTAACAAGAGAGAACTACAATTACTATTTTGTTTCATAAATAATAACGCTTTTAGTGGTCACCAAGGTTACACTTGCAATGGACTATCCTTTATCGAATAATTACATGAGAGGTAAATTTGTCCCATCTAGATTCTAAACCGACCCAAAAGCGGTTTCTCCGCCACCCCGAATGGTTAAAAGTTCGTTTCCCAGGGGGAAAGAATTATAACCATCTCAAAAGATTGGTCTCTGACAACAAACTTCATACAGTTTGCGAAAGCGCGCATTGTCCAAATATTGGAGAATGTTGGGAAAGTGGAACGGCCACTTTTATGATTCTGGGTGATACATGTACTCGAAGATGTGGTTTCTGTGCCGTTCATACTGGACGTCCATCAGGATATGATCTCGAGGAACCTGCTCGAGTCGCAACTGCAGTTAGAAAACTCAATCTTCGGCATGCAGTTATCACTTCAGTTGATCGCGATGATTTACCAGACGAAGGATCTTTTGTATTCGCAGAAACGATTTTAAAAATTAGAGAGCATAGTCCCTTTACAAAGATAGAGGTTCTTATCCCGGATTTTCAAGGGGCGACTATCAATCTTGATAAGGTTGTTAGTGCAAATCCAGACGTTATTGCCCATAATCTTGATACAGTTCCTCGATTATTTTCTAAAGTAAAACCCCGATCGTCCTACGAAGGATCGTTAGAGTTACTAAAATATATAAAATCAACAGGTTCTTCCATAATGACTAAGACTGGCTTTATGCTGGGGTTAGGCGAGGAAATAGATGAAATTCATTTAGGTATGACCGACATTGAATCAGCAGAAGTTGATATTTTAACAATTGGTCAATACCTACGGCCCTCTGTTAATCATTTACCCTTAGTAAAGTACTATAAACCCGAGGAATTTTTGGAGCTTAAAAGATATGGAGAAGATAAGGGGATTCCTCATGTGGAATCAGGGCCTCTAGTTAGAAGTTCTTATCACGCTGCTGACCAGGTGGATAATTTCCAAAAGAATACTATTAATATCTTGAATTAATCCCTTCTGGTCATAAATCCAGAATATCCCTCCGCTCTTAGACGTCGAAGAACTCTAGCCGCTTCTTGTCTCGTCTTGTAGTTGCCTACTAATACCTGATAAAACTTTCCCTGCACTAACTCACGTGGTCTTATGTCGACAGGTGAGTACTCTTTAAGTAATTTTTCTTTTAACCTGCCTGCCAGCTTCTTCTGCTTAAAAGATCCTATCTGAATAGCATATAGAGATAAGTTTCGCTCCATCCTTAAAATGTCCAGATGTACTCTAGCTGTTCCAGGCCGAACCATATTAATCCTCAATGCTGCTTGATAGGACAGATCGATAATTCTACCTTCAATGAAAGGTCCTCTATCATTAATCCTAACCTGAACGCTTTTTCCATTATCCAAGTTATTAACTTTCACAACAGTATTGAAGGGTAGAGTTTTATGTGCAGCCGTCAGCCGGTGCATATCATAGACTTCTCCATTACTAGTTCTCCTACCATGAAAAGGGTCACCATACCAAGAGGCATAACCGTTTAGTTCTTGTTGAGTAATACCTAGCTGACCTTCTGGAGTCCTTATTGGAATTCGCTTCTTCCTACATCCCGCTGACAAAAATATCAAGAGAACCAATAAATAGGCTATTTTTCGATTCAATAGAATCTTCATCATTACGCCCCTATTAAACAATTTAATTAAAATAACTTAACACTTAATCAGTCAGAATCTAATCTCTTTAATCTTTGTTCAATTACTTCTACAGATTCATAAAGCTTCGATTCATTGAAAGTTAAAATTTGGTTATCCTTAAAAAGAAATTTACCATCAACCATTGTCATATTAACATCGGCTCCTCTAGCTGCAAAAACCAAGGTTGTCACTGGGCAAAAGGTAGGCCGAGTATGGGCCTTGCTCAAATCCACGGAAATTAGATCTGCTTTTTTACCGATTTCAATAGAACCAATAGAGTCCGACAAACCCAGGGTCAATGCACCACCCAAAGTAGCCATTTTCAACGCCTTATATGCACCGAATTGATCTTTTTTTCTGCTATTATTCTTATTGTTCCCATCTGTTTCTAACCATGAGGGATTAAATACTGCCATTCTCATTTCCTCGAATAAATCCATGTTATTGTTACTTGCAACACTGTCAGTGCCTAAACCAACCTCGATCTTTTGTTGAAGCATTTTATTTAAATTTAAATATCCAGTTCTTAACTTAAAATTTGATTTAGGGCAGTAGGCTACCGACACATTATTTTTTTTTAGAACATCATAATCAGATGCTTCTAATTGTATACAATGTACTAGGAGCACCTTATTAGATAACAAGCCAAGCCTATCGAGGTATTCTACTGGTGTACATCCCGGTACCTTCCATTCAATACCTCTATTCACTAGTCCATCACTAATTGGGCCAGTTCCATACATGATAAGATTAGTCTCTTCAATTGATTCGGCTACATGAATACAAACTGGCATTTGATGTAATTCTGAAAATTGATTAATCAAATCAAAAAGAGTTGGACTTACCGTGTAGGGTGAATGAGGGGAAATACCTAGTGTTAGCCGCGATTTAAAAGTTTCTATAGATTTTGATTTATTTTTATTGAAGTTAATGATCGCCTTCTTATGTCGTTTTAATTTATTTTTCAATTCCTCCATTACTCTTGAAGCGTCACTATTGACAGGCGAAAACATTTCTTGATAAATAATTCCCCTTAATCCACTCTGTAAAAACGCATTAAGAGCTGGTCCTAGGTCGACCACATCTCCTAATGTCGTTACTCCTGAACGAATCGCCTCGCAAGCACCTAAGAGGGAGGAAATACCTATATCCTCGAGGGTTAGGACTTTATACTTCACATGACTTATTTCCTTAATCCAATCCCAAAAGTCTAGATTTTCAAGATAACCCCGTAAAATTGTTAACTCTAGATGTGAATGAACATTTATTAATCCTGGCAGAATTGCCGATCCAGGATATTTATATACAGTTTCATTGGGATATTGATTCAAGATCCTAGATGCCAAGCCAAAATCCTTGATCTTATTCCCTTGAATAACAATAGCCCCATTGGAGATTACTTTTGAAGTAATGGGAAGAATCCATCGAGCAGAAAGGATCATAGATCAATAATGTCTTGGGTGAATGGAACTAAATGATACACGAATTTTGAACGATCTGAATCACTTGAAAATGAAGTTATACAATTACCATTTTCGAAAGATGAGATCATTAAGTTTCTAAAATCAGTCTGTAGAGTTTGACTAAGTACAGCATTTTTCTTTCTGAGAAATCCAAATTTAGATGGTACAGGAACCTTTATAGAAGTCAGTGGAATATTAGCAATATACTGATCATCAAAGAGCCGAGTTTTAACACGTTTACTATTCAAATACCATTCTGCCACTAAGCGATCAGTTGGTAATCTCCCATGAATGTCACTAGTGCTTGGACCATAAGCGTTTCTTATATACCGTCTGCAAATAACTCCAAGGCTTTCTAAATTAAAATGAGCGTTTTGAAGTTCCAGAGGGTCAAATGTCCATTCAATTTTACAGAATCCTTTTTGAAGAGCATCATCTCTTTGGGCAAGTTTTAACATTTTTCCAATGCCTCTGCCTTGAAAATCCTTTCTAACTCCTAACATCTGAGAATGTAAAAAGGGGTTGCCATTTTTAAATGCAGGCAAGGCGTTGACAAAACCTATAACCAAATGCATCTCATCAACAGCACCTAAAACTTGTCCTCCAATTTTTGGAATTAGAAGTAAGGTTCTCAAGGGTAGAATGTCTTCGTCAGACCACCCCCAAGTATCCTTTTGAATTTCTACGCACTGGCGAATCTCATCTAAAGATTTTAGAGATTTTATTGCTATATTTAGTTTGGACATAAAACCTAAATTATTGTCTAGGCACCTTAATTTCTACACCTTGCCGTTCAGCCGATACATAGGAGGCATACATAACTGCTACTACATCTTGAGCCAACTCCCCTCCACATTGAGGCTCCCGATCCTCTGCTATACATTCCATAAAGTCTTGAAGTTCCTGCGGATATCCTGTCATCCAATCCTCATCAGGAGAAGGGTAGTTCCATCCCTGTTTAGTCCCTATCTTTTCAACGATATAAACATCCTTTAACTGATCTTCTTTGGGGTTAAATGTTGTTAAGGAATCGGTAGGATTAATATTGCAGCGACTCCGATGATTATTGGCCATTACTTCAAGCCAGTTATGTACTCCACCTAATACAATCTCAGTTGAAAATATATCTGCAACCATACCATCATCGAATGTTAAATGAATTTGACCATAGTCTTCAACATTAAGATAATCAGATCTTAAAAAGCCTTTGTTTTGATAACTACTTAACTGAGTAATGTTATGAACTCGAGCGCTAACAGATAAGGGACGTAAAGGTTGACCTAACCGTACCCTTCCCTCCTCTCTTTTGAGGTATAAGGCTGCTGTTAAGGGATGACAACCTTTCCCAACAATTGATCCACCTCCGGCTTTTGACCAATCACCATATGCTGAAGAGTGGGAACCACTGTGGGATTCTTCACCTAACATCCAAAGAATTTGACCCTGACTAGAGCAAAGAATCTCTCGTTCCTTTTGAACAGATGGAGCATACACCCAATTTTCAGCATACATCAGTTTTCGTTTGGCGTTTACCCCAGCTTCTCTAATTCGATAAGCACTAGCCATAGCTTCTTTCATCATTTCTTCTTTAGGAACCTTTGCTGGATCAAAATTTTGCCCAATAGATCCAAAATAACCGGTGAGAGGCTTCTCAATAATTACATGCTTACCGGCCTTAAAAGCCCTGACCCCAATATCTTCATGAACATATGCAGGGGCACAAATATCAATAACATCTACACTATTAATTAATTCCTCCAAGGAGCTTGTGGATGATATAGAGTTTCTTTCTGCAAATTTCCTAGATGATTGAGGGTTCTGTGAAAATACACCGACAACTTCGACGGGAACTCCATAAATTCGCTTATAACACTTATAATGAAACTCAGCTGCAAATCTTGCTCCAACAATTCCTATTTTAATTTTTGAATTCATCAATTGTACCTTTACTCTTGAAAGAACGACTTCCCTGACAATATTCAGATTCGTACTCTACACTCTTCGAAGTTTCACGCATTATTCCAATGTTCTAGATAATTACTTATTCGTTCAATAGCAACCTTTAAAACCTCTTTCTTAGCTGCATAACAGAGCCGAACCGATCCTTCGCCCCCTTTTCCAAACGCTGAACCTGGAGCTAGTCCCACTTTTGTTTTTAAAAGCAGGTCCTTACAGAAGGCAAAGGAATCAGTCAGTCCATCAATTTTAGGGAAAAGGTAAAATGATCCAGCTGTATCCGGAAGAGTAATTCCATGGATATTCCTGAGATTTTTTTGACAAAAGCTTAGATTACTTCTAAGTCTTTCCACCATCTTCTGAAGGATAGCCTCACCGTCCTTAAGGGCAACCTCTCCAGCCTTTTGTGCCATTGCTGGGGCATGAGATATTACAAATTCATTTAGATCAGCAGCCCTACTAACCAGGTCCCTTCTACCAACTAGCCATCCCAGTCGCCATCCCGTCATGCAATAACTCTTTGAAAATGACTGAACAACAATCACAGCATCATTTCGATCACATTTTCGTAAGATTGAAGGAGCGACCTTCCCTCCATAATACAAACGTTCATAAACTTCATCTATTAATAGCCACAATTTATGTTTTCTGCAAAAGTTAAGAAGATTTTCCTGATCCGTATCAGAAGCAACCCAACCTAGAGGATTTGATGGCGATGTACAAATAAGGATTTTAGTTCGGGAATTTAGGTTAGACCCTAAACGATCAAAATCAATTTCATACTGTCGTCCCTTAAGAACCATCGGGATTTGTCGTGGCACACCATTACACATTTGGACTATTGATGAGCCATTGGGCCAAGCCGGTGTTAACAACAACGCCTCATCTCCAGGATTCAAGGCACAACGTATAGCAACATTAAGAGCCTGAACTCCTGAGGCAGTAATAACAATCTCAGAAGCAGGGTCAAGGTTCACCTTATGAAGTTCAAGATACTTTTCTGAAAGAGCCTGCCTAAGACTTGGCAATCCTGCATTTTCTGTATAAAACGTATAACCATCTTCAAGTGCCTGACTGGCTGCTTTCCTTATGTACTCTGGTGTTTGTTCATCTGACTCTCCAAAATAAAGTTTTAAAACATTTTTCATATTAAATGCAATGTGAGCTAACTCACGAATTCGTGAAGCTGAAACTGATAAAACCGAACTTGCTAAAGGGGTTGGATACATAACCATAGGCTTAATTTCCACTTCGAGTTCATTGCATAAATTCAATAATTAGAAAATTATGTTCCTAATTTTTAAGAACCTCAATCCACTGGCAATATTATTCTAAAACTTTTACATCTATTCTGAAATATCATAAACCAAAATCTGCCTATGCCATTTCATTAAAAGAAACGCCAACTAAGGAACTAAGATTTAAATTAGAAATTTAGTTTTAACGAATGGTTGGATTTAATTGAAATAGATAAGAGGCTGTGATAAAAGATTCCTTGGGGCGCTATGGTGTAATTGGCTAACACGCCGCCCTCTCAAGGCGGAAAGTACGGGTTCGATCCCCGTTAGCGCTACCATCACTCTCAATGTGTAAACGAAAGTTAGTTTACAGTATTCTCCACTACATCAATCCATGTAAGCTTGCAGGACTTCACTGAGTAAAAACACATCTTTTGCTTCTATGGATTGACATTTAATGATTACAAAGTTTCTACAAACACTAAAATTTTCAGGATAGTACAGCCTGAGAAAAGCAAAACACTTTTTAATAGGATTTAAAGCTGATTTTAAGACTCTTCGAAATGCTTATTTAAGATTTTGAATATTCCATTCAAGTTAGACTAAATCAAGATAGCATCTAAACTTTTTTTGGATTATTCTCGTTTATTTAGAATAGTGGTTACGCTATTTTTTTGATTACTTCTCTTTCCTGCTTGGGAATCTTAGGTTCATTGTCTGAGCGATTTCGCTGACTACTAAGACCTTCATACACAAGACCACTAACAGTAACGGCATTTTTTGTGAGAAATTTAATCCATGCCCACCATGTCATCTGCGGAAAGTAAATTCCACGAAAAAGCATCCTTGCAACAAAATGCATTATCTTAAACCCATAAGGTTTTTGGGATTCTTTTAGCCAATCTTGAGCTTTTTTAAAAGCTTTAGGACTATAACAATGTTTCCATGCCCCCCTTACCTCTTCCTCAGCTTGGTCAGCAGAAATTCCTTTCGGAATATAAGCTGCTTTAAATGCTTTGAAGTCTAACCAATGTTCTGGCCTAGTTAGACGACCCTCACTTTTTAGCCGATCGTACAACGGTGTTGCTGGATAAGGAGTTAGAATCCCAAAAACTGGGAGGCCAGGAGGCCATTCGTCTATTTGGTCATATGTTTTCTTCGATACACCTTTTGTGTCACCCTCCATACCAAAAATAAAAGAGGTGATAGCATAAAGATCATATTTAGCCAGCAAACTCAAAATCTCAGCATACTCATCGGGTTTATTAAACCCTTTCTGTGCTACCTTAAGGCTCTCTGGATCTATCGACTCAAGTCCCATAAAGATCCATTTTCCTCCACTTTCTGCAATGAGTCTGACTAATTCTTCATCTCGCAATAAATTCATACTAATCTGTCCAACCCAGGGAACACAGGCATCCTGAGCGATCATATCTCTCAATAAGGACTTTGTACGTTTCCGATTAATTGCAAAATTGTCATCAATAAAAAAAACACTGACCATCGCATTTCTTTCTTTACCTATAGATTTGAGCCGCTGCAATTCGTCAATAATATTTTGATTATCTCGAAAGCGAATTTGATCTCCAAAAAATCCAGTTACAGTACAAAATTCACATCCATAGGGACAACCTCGACCAGACTCAACAGGTACAACATACACTTCATCGTATTTTAGCCCCATCAACTTCAGCACTTTTTTAACCTTACCAGGGACAAACCGCATTAGGTTAAATAGTGAAAGATCAATTTTATCCCACTCTACTTGAGGATAATTACTAAGCGAGGGTTTAACATCCTTTCCATCAATCTCCTTAGGTTTATAGGTTTGCTTTAATTTACCTTGGGCAGCATCATCCACCACTTTAGACCAGGTATCATCAGCCTCACCTAATACCACTGCATCAGCATACTGTTGATGCCCAGTTAAACCCAGAGGTTCTCCTGGAACTTCAGTAACATGAGGACCACCCATAACAACTTGAACACTTGTTTCACTGCGAATTTCTTTTGCCATCAGGTAAGCCTTCTGGGCCATCCTTGTCATAAAGCCCATACCCACCAGCTCAACTTTATTCTCAACAATAAACTCTACTAATTCATTAGCAGTGTAGTGTTTGGTATTGCCATCAATAATTGTAACCTCATGACCTTCGGGAGTAAGTCTTTGCAGCACAAAGGGCCAAAGCTGAGGAACGAAGTTATTAGTCACTTGGTTATCAGGAACATATAGTAAGATATGCATAGTTTTCCTTGGGGTCTAAATAATATATTCAGCTGAAGCTCGATTGATTTTCTAACTCTAAGGAAAATCAACCTGCAATTCTTATCATATTGCTGGTGTATGGGTTAATAAAATAAAATCAATTATTATTCCCCTAATATTGTCATTCTGGGGCGACATTCCAAGTCCCATGATATTTTAAACTACATGGAATAATCAATCTAAGTTTTGTTTAACCACAAAATTACGATACGCCATCTAAAAAGAATAGTGGAGGGAAACATGCAAAAGGTCAAAAGAAACAAGGCAAAAAAGTATGCCTTTGATTGGAGAGACACTCCAGTGATTTATGTTAAACCGGAAGAAAGCTTTGAAATTGAAACATGGGATGCAAGTACTGGATATTTCCAAAGCACTCATGACAAAGCAATTCCTAGTTTGAGACCAGGTTTCGATAAAACTCCACCTTTAACAAACCCAATCGGAGGACCAATTTTTATTGAAGGAGCAAAGCCTGGCGATTCATTGGTTGTTTGCATTGAAAACATAACCGTTGATACCTACTCCTGGACTGCTATTGGGCCAAACAGGGGGCCTTTGGGAAATTCAACTTTATGGCCAGCTCTATCCAGTGAGTATACAACTAAGATATTCCAGCATTCTTCCGGTCCAAGTGGAACGACAAGAGATGGGACTCTTCATTTTAGCGATAAAATTGAATGGAGTATTACACCTTTTGTTGGGACTATTGGTGTTGCAGCAGAAAGGGAGGTTTCTTCTAGTGCGGATGGTCAAGGGGACTGGGGAGGAAATCTCGATATACGTGACGTTGCTCCAGGAAATGAAATCTATCTCCCAGTTTATCATGATGGGGCTCTATTATATCTAGGGGATGTTCATGCAAGTCAAGGTGACACTGAATTCACAGGTTCAGCAGCTGAAACAAAAGCCACTGTCCGATTACACTTGAAGATTCTCAAAGGAATTAAAACACCATGGATGAGAATTATAAAACCAGATTCAATTATTTCAATTTATGCCTATAGGCCGTTAGAAGTTGCTGTTGAAACCGCGACTGTTCATCTTATGAATTGGCTAACACAAACGTTCAACTTTAAGGCAGTTGATGCTTATGCTCTAATCACAACTTGCCCTGACTTTAGGATAAATATTTATCAAATGGTTAGACTAGGAAACTTAAACTATGTTGCTGGTGCAGAGATTCCTAAATCTTACTTGCAAGAATAAGTTTTCAGTGCTCAAGGTATTGATTAACTTCATAAATCTGTCTTCAACAGTTCGTCAATCTTCGCAGCCATAATAAAATCATTTTGGCTAAGGCCATCTATTTTGTGTGTGTATAGCTTTATATCAACCTTTCCCCATGAAAGATTTATATCCGGATGGTGCCATTCTATTTCAGCCAAGTTACCAACCTTATAAACAAACTCCAAGGCCATTCTGAAATTCTTAAATTTGAAGCTTTTTAAAATATGATGTTCCTCGATGACCTTCCAATCTAATATTTGATCATTTAATTCTTTAAGAGGGGCACCTGTTAATGGGGAAATTCCACCCCTACAAGGAACACATTTTTTTTCAGTTAAACTACCTGAGTCTGAACGATTCATGGGTATTCTCTTTTTTTCCTTTCATTATTGTGCGATCAATACTACGGCATAGGCAGCACAGGCTTCAACTTTTCCAATGGGCCCTATACCTTCATGGGTTGTGGCCTTCACAGAAACTGCAGACTTCTCTATTGACAAGGCTTCAGCAATATTCATCCTCATATCCCTAACATGAGGTGCGATTTTAGGAGACTCAAGAACAACCGTAGAATCAACATTAATGACTTTTAACTGTTTTCCCTGCAACAGTCTCGTCACTCTTTTCAATAACAAAAGACTCGATATATTCTTATATTTTGCATCATCATTGGGAAAGTGATTACCAATATCTCCTAATGCTGCTGCTCCAAGAAGGCCATCGCAAATCGCATGTATCAATACGTCAGCATCTGAGTGCCCTTCTAATCCATGTGGAAAAGGAAGTCTAACACCTCCTAAAATTAGGGGGATATTAGGAGCAAATTTATGAATGTCGTATCCGAAACCGATTCGAGGGTTCATAAGTAATAGTAACTATTCTTAAATAACAGTCCAGGAATAGATCATATCTACTGATTCTATCGTATTAGCATTAAGGTAATAAAATAAGTTTTACCAATCCTTCTCCATACCATTATTTATCTAAATTCATTGCCTCTGATAAATATGTTTTATCTATGAGAATATCAATTACGGAATCTGTCTAACAAAAGAACACATCCTATTAGTTCGAGAATTATAAAGAAGCCTATCCTTATTATGAAATTATAATGACTTTACAAAAACTTCAGCTTAGAATATTTAAAATACCTCAGACAGTGGGAACCAAACAATGAAAATTCCAATTCAAGTAACAATTAATGGCGAGAAACGAAATGACAACGTAGAACCTCGACTCCTATTAATCCATTATATTCGAGATGTCGTCGGCCTTAAAGGTCCTCATATAGGATGTGAAACATCAATCTGTGGCAGTTGCACTATAGAATTAAATGGAAAGATTGTAAAATCTTGTAGCCTTTTGGCCATCCAAGCAGACGGTCAACATATTGTTACAGTTGAAGGTCTTGCTAACGACGGAGAATTGCATCCAGTTCAGGAGGCTTTTTGGGATGAACACGGTCTCCAGTGTGGCTTTTGCACACCAGGCATGCTTATGACTGTGAAGGATATGCTAACCAGGAATCCTAATCCAAGTGACCAAGAGATAAGAACCGGCCTAGAGGGTAATTTATGCCGTTGTACTGGTTATCAGCATATTGTTAATGCAGTTAAAACGGCTGCATCTAAGATGGGAGGATGAACGATGCCTACAACAATAAAAAAGAAACACGAAGCAGTCGTTGGTAAACGTATCCGTCGAAAAGAAGATCCCAGACTACTTACTGGTACAGCCACTTATGTCGAAGATATAGAATTACCCAACATGCACTATGCTTCTATTTTAAGAAGTCCATATCCAGCAGCCAAGATCAAAAACCTTGACCTAGAAACTGCTCTTCAGCATCCCAAAGTGGTAGCTATTTTTACTGGAAAAGATATTTCGGATTTAGGGCCTGTTCCTTGTGGAATTTCCCTCCCCGACTTACGAATTCCACACCATCATTTACTCGCTCAAGAAAGGGTGTATTACGTAGGGCATCCTATCGCTGTTGTTGTAGCAAACGATAAATATGCTGCAAGAGATGCCGTTGATCTAATTGAAATTGACTTTGAGCCTGGACCTTCCGTTTCCGATCCAGAAGAGGCTTTAGATGAATCCGCTACACCTGTTCATCCTGAATACAAAAATAACGTTGCCTTTACCCACCACCAAGAGGGTGGTGATGTGGATGCAGCATTTGCTGAAGCTGATGTTGTTGTAAAAGAAAGGATAATTAGCCAGCGCCTTATTCCCTCTCCTCTTGAGCCAAGAGGCACCGTCGCAACATGGAACTCAGGGGATAAAACACTGACAGTATACAGCTCCACTCAGATTCCTCACATCTTACGCAGTCTTTTGTCTTCGGTACTAAATCTTCCGGAACACAAGCTCCGAGTCGTAGCTCCCGAAGTAGGTGGTGGCTTTGGATGTAAATGCGAGCTTTATCCTGAAGAAGCACTAACAGGTTTTATAGCAATGCAGCTTGGCAAACCTGTTAAATGGATTGCAACTCGTCGTGAAGATTTTTTGGCAACGATCCATGGACGAGGACACGTTGACTATTACGAGCTTGCTGCAAAACGTGATGGAACCATGGTGGGATTAAAAGTAAAAATAGTTCAGGACATCGGCGCTTTTCACATGCTCCTGACTCCTGTTATGCCTGTTCTTTCTGTGTTGATGTTACCAGGACTTTATCGATTTAAAAATGTTCAGGCTGATGTAATTGGAGCTTTTACAAATCGCATGGCAACCGATCTTTATAGAGGAGCAGGACGCCCTGAGGCAACTCATGGAATTGAACGAATGGTAGAAATTCTTGCAGCAGAACTTCAAATGGATCCTGCTGAGATACGAATGAAAAATTTCGTGCCGGCTAGCGACTTTCCTTATGACACTCCAACTGGTCTCTCTTATGATAGTGGTAATTACGCTGCCTTATTAGAAAAAACCTTAGAATTGGCTGATTACAATCAACTCCGCCATAAACAAAAAGAGGCCCGAAAAGAAGGAAGGTTAATGGGTATAGGGCTTTGTACCTATGGTGAGATTTGTGGTTTTGGACCCTCACCAACACTACCAACTGGAGGATGGGAAAGCGCAACGGTTAAGATAGAACCCAGTGGTCATGTTACGGTCATGAGTGGAATTTCTTCCCATGGACAAGGTGCAGAAACTAGTTTTTCGCAAATTACAGCTGATGAACTTGGTATTGATATTGACGATATAGTAGTCTTACACGGTGATACCGCAACGGTTCAACATGGAGTGGGCACCTTTGGAAGTCGAAATACAGCAGTAGGTGGAACCGCCCTTGTTCTAGCCCTTCAGGAACTTAAGGAAAAGATTGAACGGTACGGGGCAATGTTGTTAGATTCTGACGATGTTACCTATTCAGATGGCGGCTGTACCTGCAACAAAACAGGTAAAACGGTAGAATTAAGCGAAATTTCGGGTGCTAGTTACAACGCGAATACTTTACCACCCAACACCCAACCTGGATTGGTCTGCACTAATTACTGGGAGCCTCCTAACTACGCTTTCCCATTTGGTGCTCATTTAATTGTTAGCGAAGTTGACCGTGATACAGGTGAAATTGAAATTAAGAAATATCTAGCGGTGGATGACTGTGGCAAGATTATTAATCCCCTCATGGTAGAAGGGCAGGTTCATGGAGGTGTCGCACAAGGTCTGGGGCAGGCACTCTACGAGCAAGTTGTGTACGATGAAACTGGTCAGCTGGTTACTGGTGAGTATATGGATTACGCCGTGCCTAAGGCTAGTATGATTCCTCATATTCAAACTGATCGAACAGAAACTCCCTCGCCAGTTAATCCACTAGGGGTCAAAGGTATTGGAGAAGCTGGCACTATTGCTGCTTCACCTGCAATGGTCAATTCAGTTGTAGATGCTTTGTCCCCCCTCGGAGTCAGGCATATTGATATGCCCTTGACCCCCGAAAAGGTATGGAAATTAGTACAAGAAGGAGGTAAGTGATGATTCCACAAGAGTTTACTTATTCAAAACCCAATTCCTTGCTGGAGGCTATAAACTTAATAGCCCAGAATAAGGATGATGTTAAGTTATTAGCTGGAGGCATGAGTTTAATACCCATGATGAAACTTCGTCTCGCTACTCCTGAACACCTCATTGATCTTGGAGGAGTTGCAGAACTTAATAGTATTACTGAAAACTTGGGTAAACTACATGTTGGGGCACTAACTACCCATGATACATTAGTAAATTCTTCCCTAATCCAAGAGAAATGTCCTCTTCTTGCTGAGACTGCTAGTCACATAGGAGATACGCAGGTAAGAAATATGGGAACTATTGGTGGAAGCACAGCACATGCAGATCCTGCAGCAGATTATCCAGCAGCTCTTTGTGCATTGGATGCCCAAATAAAACTTGTAAAGAAGGAATCACAAAGAATAGTCCCAACCAGTGAATTCTTTGTTGATGCTCTTACTACGGTCCTAGAACCTGATGAAATAATTACTGAAATAATTGTACCAGTTGAGGATCCAAAAACAGGCACAAGCTACAAAAAACTCAGACAGCCTGCATCTGGCTTTGCAATTGTAGGAATTGCAACAAGACTACAATTCTCTGATGGGAAAGTAAGCCTGGCAAGAATTGGAGTTACGGGACTTGGACCAAATGGATTTAGAGCAACTGAGGTAGAAAATGCTCTTCAGGATACTGCCGCTACCGATGCTGACATTAACAAAGCCATCACATTTCTTGATGGTGGGGTTGAAGTTAATTCAGATATTCATGCTTCTAGTAATTATAGGCGCCATGTAGCCCGTATCTACACCACCCGAGCAATAAAGACTGCCCTTGCGAGGGTTCCTTGTTAATAAACGGAACCTACCTTATAGCAACTAATAAGGAACATTGTTATCAATCTCTGCAAAACCCTTCAATATTAGAAAGTTGTATGCCCGGATGTCAGGAACTTATCAAAATTGGTCAAGATGAGTATGAAATGAAGATGAAAATGATGCTAGCTAGTATGTCAGCATTATTTAATGGCAAGGTTAAGATCTCAGATCAGTGTTTTCCTAATAGCTTTCGTTTAATTGTAGAAGGTATCGGCAAAGTTGGTTTTTTAAAAGGTGATGGGCTACTAAAGCTGACTACTCAGGGGGCGGAAACCGTAGTAAATTATACAGGAGAGGTTCAAGTTGGTGGGACTATTTCTTCTGTTGGCAATCGGCTTTTAGATACCACTTCTCGGATGCTTATCAAGAGATTTTTTAGTAAGTTTTCAACCGTTCTTCAAAACACTACCTAAATTTTCT
>CAYWYX010000003.1:18350-42336 GCA_964462735.1 uncultured Acidobacteriota bacterium
CTTTAAACAGTAACTTTTACAAAAATTATTAGAAGCGTATATAAGGCCAACGATTCTATTAGTACTAGGCCAAGGAGTAGAACAAACCGAATCGAGGGCGCAGCACCAGGATTACGGGCCAATCCTTCGCATGCAGCATAGATGGCTTTTCCCTGAGCCATAGCACATCCAGCTGAAGCCAGTGCCATAGCAAACCCTGCTGTAATAATAACCCACTTCTGTGTGTCTGCCTCGACAGCTCCTTGAGCAAATAAAGGTACTGCTGTTGAAAATAATAAAACCAACATGAAAACAATCATAAAGACTCGTTTCATTCTGTAGCTCCTTTCAACTATTGATCCAGTCAACCTTAATCAACTGGTATAAAAGTTTTACACGGAGGTGGTTCCTGAGAATCCCACGTACATCCCAAGCTCACACGTGTAAAGGGACTTACAAAAATTTCCTTAATGTTCATCTGCCAAAGCTCCACCAATATAAACCATTGTTAAAACCATAAATATAAAGGCCTGAAGAAAACTAGTGAAGAGGCCCAAAACCATGATGGGTAAAGGCAAGATAAATGGAAGTAGGGCGAAAAAAACTGCTACCACTTGATGTTCGCCAAAGATATTTGCAAAAAGTCGCACGGAAAGAGAGAATGGCCTTGCTAAATGACTAATGATTTCTATTGGTATCATTAAGGGTGCCATTAAGGGAACAGGACCTACAAATTGCTTTAGATAACCGAGTACTCCATGTTTTTTCACACCAAGATAATTATAGTAAAGGAATACAACTCCAGCACAGGCAACCGTCACATTGAGACTGCTGGTCGGAGAAGCAAAACCTGGAATTTGCCCACAAAGGTTCATAAATAAAATAAAAAGTCCAATGGTTCCAACCATAGGGAGATAACGTTTTCCACCGTGACCAACAATCTCATCAAGCTGGGAATTTAGGAATTCAATAGCAAGCTCAAAAATCTGTTGAATCTTTCCTGGATTTTCTAAAGAGAATGATTTCTTAGCGATACTAAAAAATATAAGACAGAATAGAAAAACAATTATGGCAAAAATAACATGCTCTGGAATCACCAAGTGGCCTGGAACATATTCAGTACCCCAAAGCGAATATATAGCAAAACAAATTTTATTTTTTATGGGTGCTATAAATGAACCAAGGAGGTTATTTATTACCTCTGTAATCCAGGTGTTATGATGCTCCATAAATGAAATCCTCAATAATTCCCTTGATCAAATGGTAGCAACATTCAATTAGGACAGCTGCAACAAAAAGAAATAAACCGGAAAAGGCACCTACTGCTTCAAATGATTCAAAATAAACTATACCATAGAGGACCAACCCTATAAAAATGTATCTAAGGAAATACTTAAGGATGACAGATCTAATTGACCTTTTTATACCTTTAGAGCCCACCTTTGTGGTTGTAATTAAAGTATCAATTCCCTGCTTTAACCAAAGAAAGTTCAGAAAAGATATTAGGGATCCCAAGATAAAACTTATTGCCAAAAGAAATTTTCCTAACAATAACAATATAACTGTTACAAATAAGCCAATTAATAGACTTATTTTCACTAATCGAACTTCAACATCCCCAATATTCCAGTCTTCGAAATAGGTTTTATCATCCATCATTCTTGTGACTCTCATTAAATTTTCCAGCTATTCGAAATAAATTATAAAATCCAGAACCAATCCCAAATAATATTCCTATTAACCGGAATAATTTTTCAGTTTCAAACCAGCTGTCCAGCAAGGCACCAAAACCGTAACCAATACCTATACACACCGGAAAAAGAATCCCCACACTTAAGAGTTCACCATAATCCTTAATTTTTGGAAAAATCATAAAGTTGCTCTCTTTTATTCCGCAATTGAATATCAATTAGCTAAAGGATAAGAAATTAAAATATTCGTTAAACATAATAAAAGGTAGGTAATCTAATGATGTAGTATCTTAATTAAGTCGAACTAGACTTCATAACGTATGCTAGTAAAAAAAGAGGCTATATAAAGCAGCAGACTCTTGAAAAGAACTATTGAACTTATAGGGAAGAAACTACCAAACAAAACCGAAATTTAAAGCAACTAAGGTTATAGCCTGTTATTACAGTGAATTAGGCCAAACGTTATTGAAATCTACCTTGCTTGGCCTTGTGTAGAGCTAAATACCATTATTGGTTCAAACACAGACTCTACTTTATTTAGGGAGCCTTGCAACGGCCGATTCGGATCTATTATCAAAATCAGGTTGAACCCTTTGAACAATTTTCTGAACAGGTTTTTCAATAATTTTAAAGAAAGGTTTAGGATAAATTCCAATCCAAAAACACATTACAACTAACGGAACTAGCGTTGCATATTCCCTTATATTCAAATCATTAAGGACCTTATTTTTTGGATTCGACACCTCTCCAAACATCATCCGTTGATAAAGCCACAACATATAAGCAGCGCCAAGCACAATACCTGCACAACCCCAAACTCCCCAACTCCAATGAACCTGAAAAGCCCCCGCTAAAATGGTAAACTCTCCAATAAAACCATTCAACAATGGAAGTCCAATTGAGGCCATTGTAATAATAAGAAAGATTACTGCATAACCTGGCATTACATGAGACAGTCCCCCATACTCAGAAATCTCCCGTGTATGTCGACGTTCATAGACAATTCCGACAATCAAGAAAAGTGCACCAGTTGAAATTCCATGATTTAACTGCTGGAGAATACTTCCACTAATTCCATTTGGATTTAATGCAAATAATCCCAACATACAAAATCCTAAATGGCTAACTGAGGAATAGGCTATCAGTTTCTTGGCATCTTTTTGCATCATCGCCACCAATGCTCCATAAATAATGCCAACAATCGAAAGGAAGACCATCATATGAAGAATCCCAAATTCATAATCCATAATTCCAAATGTCAGATGGGAAAAATTAAGTGACGAAGTATCCTTAACAGCATCTGGAAACATGGGCAAACTGAAACGTAAAAATCCGTAGGTTCCCATTTTCAAGAGAACTCCTGCTAAGATTACTGAGCCACCTGTTGGTGCTTCCACATGGGCATCCGGCAACCAAGTATGAAAAGGAAACATTGGCACCTTAATTGCAAACCCTACAAAGAATGCCAAGAAGACCCAAAATTGATAGTCCCAAGGTAAATTAAGTTCTTGAAGAGTCGGAATACTAAAGGTATATACACCGGTGACTTGGTGATTATAAAAATAAATTGCCAGGATACCTAACAGCAGTAGAACTGATCCTGCTAGTGTATAGAGGAAGAATTTAATTGCCGCATATAACCTTCGAGGACCTCCCCAAACTCCAATCAAGAAATACATTGGCACTAACATAACTTCCCAGAAAACATAAAAAAGAAACAAGTCCATTGCCATGAACACTCCCAACATCCCTGTTTGGAGCATTAACATAAAAATATAGTACTCTTTCACTCTTTCCTGAATTGCATTCCATGATGAAAGAATAGCAAGAAAACCAAGTCCAGTTGTTAGAACAATTAATAACAAACTAATACCATCGATGCCAAAATAGTACTCAACACCTAGAGAAGGAATCCAAGAAGAACGTTCTACAAACTGAAGTCCATCTGCACTTGAATCAAACCCTGTAATTAAAGGCAGTGAAACCAAGAACCCAATTGCAGCAACAATATTTGAAAACCAACGAATAACATTTTTGTTATTCTTATTCACAAATAGCAGCAACAGTGCCCCTACCAGTGGTGTGTAAGCGACAATGGACAAAATATGGTTTTCAAACATTAGAAAGACTCCTAATCTATTTTCCTATTAGCAACTTTGTGTTTATTAACTGCGGAAGTATTCTTATCGAACTCCCCTTTACAACGACCATCTCAAATTTAACTAATTAATTAATAGCAAAATACCCAATAATAACTAGTATGCCTGCTATCGCTAAGGCCATATAGTTTTGAATCACACCTGTTTGAATCCGTCTCAATGGGAAGCTCAAATAGTAAATTAAATCGGACCGGCGCACTGCAAAATCTACAAACCAATGATCAAAAAATCCAGAAAATGAAGCTATAGCCCTAGTTAACCAAGCTAATCCATTAACCATACCATCAACAATTTTCTGGTCAAAACTTCCTAATTTTGTTCCTAAACCTTTCGTACGGTTAACAAATAAAAGATCATAAATCTCATCAATCCAATATTTATTTAACAATGTTGTATACGTACGTTTAAAACGAATACTCAGTTCTTCAGGAAGTGTGGGATTAGCTATATAAAGGTGTCTTGCAAAAAGAAGACCTCCTGAGGCGATCGCAATTGATAAAATCATTAGACCCCATTCTAAACTCTGTGAACCATGAGATACTTTCAAAGTAATTGGAGTTTCAAAAACAGGGGCGAGAAAATGTTCAAAATGGTTTCCTAAATGGAATAAATATTGACCAATAACATGAGGAATTCCAAACCACCCTGCACCAATCGCGCCAATGGCTAAGATTACTAGAGGTATAGTCATTGTAGAAGGAGATTCATGAACATGAGTTTTAACTTCTTTAGACATGCGAGCTTTACCATAAAATGTCAAAAACATCATCCGAAACATATAGAATGCTGTAAGTCCTGCTGCTACAATCCCTAATAACCAAAACAAATAATGACCGTAGGGACTCGAGATGGCCTTCCACAAAATTTCGTCCTTGCTGAAAAATCCAGCAAAAGGAGGAAAGCCCGCAATAGCTATAGTTCCGACCATCATGGTCCAAAATGTGATTGGTATCTTTCTTTTAAGACCGCCCATTTTTCGCATATCCTGTTCACCGCTAACTGCATGGATAACACTGCCGGCTCCTAAAAACAGTAGAGCCTTAAAAAATGCATGGGTCATCAAATGAAAAACTGCGGCACTAAAAGCAGCGACACCACACGCCAAGAACATATAACCCAGTTGGCTAACCGTTGAATAAGCCAAAACTCTCTTAATGTCATTTTGCACCAGACCAATGGAAGCTGCATAGATGGCTGTAAAGGCACCTATGACTGCAACCACTACCATAGCGGTTGGTGAGAGAACAAATAAGAGATTACTACGAGCCACCATATAGATACCTGCTGTAACCATGGTAGCAGCATGAATTAAAGCACTAACAGGAGTAGGGCCCTCCATTGCATCCGGCAACCAGACATATAGGGGTACTTGCGCCGATTTTCCTGCAGCACCAACAAACAACAGGATACAAATAAGTGTAAAGACTAGATCACCACTCTGAAAAACCCCAGTCCTAACGTTTTCATTAATGAAACCAAACACCTCTGTAAAATCAAATGACCCAAAAGTAGTAAAGATTAATAAGATTCCAAGGATAAATCCAAAGTCACCAATTCTGTTTACGACAAAAGCCTTTTTTCCCGCATCTGCGGCACTCTTCTTATGAAAGTAAAAGCCAATTAACAAGTAAGAACATAGTCCCACACCTTCCCAACCTACAAACATCAATACAAAGTTATTTGCCAAAACTAGTGTCAGCATGGCAAACATAAAAAGGTTTAAGTAAGTAAAGAAACGATAATAACCCTCTTCATGGGCCATGTATCCAATCGAATAAAGATGAATTAAAAATCCAATCCCCGTAACGACTAAAATCATTACAGCCGATAGTGGATCTAACTGGTAGCCCCATTCGACATTAAAAGGTGCGATCCCACCAGAACTTAATTCTCCATTTCCAGCAGAAATCCATGTAAACAGATTAGTTTCAATAATTTGGTTATCGGAAGGAAGATCAATTAGTTGAAAAAATGCTCCTACAGAAATTAGAAAGGCACCACCTACAACTCCACATGCAACAAGGTTAATCATCCAGCGTGGGAACATTCGTCCAAAAAAGCCATTAATAAGAGCTCCCACCGCAGGAAGGAATGGTATTAACCAAATTAATTCGAAAAAGTTCATAAACGAGCCTTGGGCAAGGAGCAGCATATTTGGCACATCAAAATATTTTCAATCACAGACGTAACTTTAGAGGCACTAATTTCAATCAGTTAAAACCAAAATAAAAAATAAAATCGCAGAATTTAACGTGGTGTTTTTAGCATAAGGCCTTTTTCGGAGTCAATCAACGATTCGAAAAAATCTGAGATTCATTCCATTTGCCAGTGGAACATTACTGTAATGTTGCCATACAATCAACTCATTAAATGTCGCTTTATGAATTAACCAAGGATTTACTTGAATGAAAGACAAGCTGCACCATAAATTCCTGCATCACTTCCCAACTCAGACTTATATATATTCCGAGGATCTGCCCTTTGCACAAATGATCTATTCCCCACCTCAAGAAACATTGATTTTTTAAAAACATCCCAGCTGGCAATTGCTCCCCCACCTAAAACAAATGTATCAATATCAAAAATATGTATTAATCCGGCGATCGCAATCCCCAGCGCGGTTCCCATCCTACTGAATAATTCAATTGAGCTAGAGTCTCCTGATTTAGCTAATCGATAAATATTCTTGGCATCTATTTCTTGGCTGGAAACGAAAAGTTCTTTCAAGTTAAGACTCGCCTGTTTAGTTTTGATCAGGTTTTTTGCTCCTCTAACTATAGCTGTAGCTGATGCATAAGCTTCTAAACACCCATAATTTCCACAATTACAGAGGTTACCATCAGGATAAACCGTAATATGACCTAATTCAGCCGCCATTCCTGAAATGCCATGCCAAATCTTTCCATCCAAAATTAAGCCACCCCCAATTCCCGTCCCTAATGTCATGAATGCCAGATGTTGGGAGTTTCGACCAGCACCCATCCATTTTTCTCCTAAGGCTGCAACATTTCCATCATTCTCTAACTTGAAAGATGTTCCAATTCCTTCCTCAATTTTTGAGCGAACTGGAAAACCCTCCCAACCAGGAAGGTTAGGAGCAGTAATTACCTTACCCTCATCAAGCTTCATTATTCCAGCAATTCCGGCTCCTATTCCTGATAATTTATATCTTTGCCCCCAGCGTTCATTAAGTTCAGATATGTTTCTGCAAATTTTCTTTACAACTACACTAGGACCACCTTGGGTCTCTGCACTAATTTCAATTTTTTCCAAAAGGGTACCATCCTCCTCAATTGCACCGAGTTTGAGATTAGTACCTCCTAGATCAACACCTATAGCAAATCTCGTCATTAATAAGGCTCCAAAATAACAGCTATAATTTCTCCTAAACCTCATTACCGCCACTATTTAAGTCTTTTTTTTAAAACCCATAGCGAGTTCCAATATTTTTTCTTGGGAAGCATCATAATGCTTAATTTCACCCATAATCCTACCAGCATTCATTACTAAAATACGATTACTCATTCGCAAAACCTCAGAAAGGTCGGACGAAATCATAAGGATGGTAATACCCTGTTTAACTAGCTCTTCCATTAACTGGTATATCTCCACCTTAGCTCCAACATCTATACCACGTGTTGGTTCATCAAAAATTAAGATTCGACTTCTAGTGAATAGCCACTTTGATAAAACTACTTTCTGCTGCGTACCACCACTTAAATTACCTACCTTCTCTTCAATCGAAAGAGCTTTTATTGATAGGGATTTCAGAAATTTCTTCGTATTTTCTTTTTCAAGATTTCTATTTATTACTCCAAATTTTGAAAGACTAATTAATTTAGAAAGAGTAGTATTTTCCCTAATATTCATTCCAAGAATAAGTCCCTTTGACTTTCGATCCTCTGTTAAAAACCCTATTCCATGATTAATTGCATCTCTAGGACTTTTTAAATGGATTGAGTTTCCATCTAGAAATATCTGACCTTCATCAGGAATAGAGGCACCAAAAATAACTTCTGCAACCTCTGTTCTTCCTGAACCAACCAGACCGGCAAGACTAACGATTTCACCCTTAAAAAGAGAAAAATTAATCTCAAACAACTTATCCTTTTTCCCTATGTCTACCAATCGGAGGACCTCTGGGCCTCTGTCAATACTGATCAATTGATCCCTAGAGGTGACTGTTCGCCCAACCATACACCGAATAATTTCATCCTGATTTAGTTGCAAAGTTTCCTTAGTAATAACATTTTTTCCATCCCGCAGTATGGTAGTCCTGTCACATACTTTAAAGAGCTCTTCTAGACGATGAGATATATATACGATACCAACATCTCTTTCTTTTAATCTTCTAATGAGCTGAAATAACTCAGTTAACTCTACTTCAGACAAAATTGCCGATGGTTCATCCATAATGATTATTCTTGATTGCCGCGAAAGCGCCTTGGCGATTTCTACCATTTGCTGCTGAGCTAAACCTATTTCCTTAATTAATAGACGTGGATTAAAATTTTGTCCAAGGCTAGCAAGCAAGTTTTCACTCTGCTTCTCCATCAAGGTTTGATCTAATAAGCCAAATGGACCCCTAATCAACTCATGCCCCAAAAAAATATTTTCAGCAATCGTCATTTCAGGAACTAAATTTAATTCCTGATAAATCATACTAATTCCTAAATGATTAGACTTAATTGGAGAATCAATTTTCTGGGTAGTCCCTCCTATTTTTATAGACCCCGAATCTGGTTGATAAGCGCCTGAGAGAACCTTCATTAATGTTGATTTCCCCGCACCATTTTCACCAACTAGGGCGTGACATTCCCCAGCTTCTACCGAGAGGTTTACATTCTCCAAAGCTACAACACCAGGAAAGCGTTTCGTAATATTTTTCATTTCAAGTAAAGGTGTCTTCATTAGAAAAAGACCGAAGGGGAGAACCTGCTCTATTTAAAAGGTTTTTGTTGTTGGTAAATATACAGCCTATACAGATCTTGATATAGGAAAGATTCAAGAAATAATACTTAGATTAGATTCTACCTTGTTTTTTAATAGACAAAATAACAATCAAATCATAGAAACAGCTATTACACCAATTCCCATGCCTCACGAAGAGTTCGTTTAGCATTTGCTATTACTATTTCACTCGCTTCTCCTGCAACAGGTTTGACTTCAAAACTTAAAATCCGTGGTTCATTTTCTTTTAAATAACCAATCTGAATTAACATTCTTATATAGTTAACTACTTCTTCAACATCATTTTCCCCACCTTCAATTCCAAACCGGGGGTGTTGATCTCCATATGCAAAATGATTTGCATCCTTAACCACACAATTCCCCATGTGTGCATGCACGATATGTTCTCTAGCTATACTCAAAGCACCTTCAATGCTCTCACGCTGAAGAGGAAGATGACTTAAATCCAGCATAAGACCAAAATTATTATGGCTTTCACGTATCCGTTGAGAAAATTCAACTGCCTCAGAATTTGGGCCAATTAAGGCTTTTTTATCAATATCAAAATCAAAAGTTTCCAAAACTACTTTTAAGTTTGTATCTTGACTAGTGGCATGTGCACAAATTTTACTAAACGAATCAAATAAAAGGTTAGTTGCTTCAACTCTTTTATCATTTCCTGGATGAGATCCACTGAGAAAAGCAATTCCAACAGCACCAATTTCAACAGCCTCATCAACACAAGCAAGACATCGTTCGACAGCATAACTTCGTTCCTGATCGTTAAAACTGTTTAGGTTAAGCTTATTTGCTAGCTGTACAGGTTGACTTCCATAGGCAACAGTAACTTTACTAGTAACAAGCATTTCTCTTACTTTTTGACGAATACTTAAATCGTTAATGGTTGTAATTTCTACAACATCAAAAAAGTCATCTGCTAAAATTAATTTAAGAGTCTCTAAGATAGGGCCATTCCCCTTTTGAACTTCCGGAAAGGCCATAAAATGGACTAGGCCAACTTTCATATATTTTTTCCAAGAATTATTCATTAATTAGTTCTCCTTTAAGCAAGACGAACAAATCATTAAGAATTAATAAATAAATGATAGCTCTAGGCTGCAAATTCAGTCAAAGACTAAAACGGTTCAATAGTTCATGAAGCTAAGAAATCATATTTGCAGACTACTTCACGCAAACCCTATCAGACACAGATCCGTTCAATTAAAGCAATTTTTATCATTTAAAATTTTGACGCTTTCAATCTCTATTTCTTTAGTCTGTTTCGTTAATACAATTGAAAGGATATTTTCAGGAAAAGTTTTGTCTTCTAAGGTTACATTAATCTACTGACACTATTTAATATTTAATTATTGAATTAATGAAGATAGATATGAATTACATTTTATTTGATTCATTCCGAAAAAAATTAAAATATGTCGTAAAATGAAAAGAATAAGTGGTTCTTTATATCATTTAAGAATGAAAAACTGAAATTTTCAAAAGGACTAAAAACCCTGATTCTTCTAAATAAAAGACCCTTCATGCCAAAATACTGGATTTGGCTTCTAAGTCATTCACGTAAGATCGTTATCTTACTGGGATTACTTACTGCCTTTCTATTGCCTTCTCTTTCTAGTTTAGATATTGATAGCTCTCCTTCTGCACTGATCCTTTCTAAATCTCCAGAAAATATTTTCCATGAAGAGACCTCTAAAATTTTTGGTAATGATGAAGTTCTTTTTATAGGATTCACTCCTACAAAAGACCTCCTTCAGCATAAGTTACTTATTCAGATTCAGAAGGTAACAAAACAGATTGAACAGATTTCTGGAGTCGATAGAGTAATAAGTCTAACTAACGCTCTTGATATCAGCGGGAAAAACAACGATGTTACAATTTCATCTCTAGTTCCCAAAGAGCTAGGAACTCTGAATCCAAAAGCACTAAAAACTCGATTAAAAATTAATCCTTTTTACAAAGGGCAATTAATTTCATCAGATTGGAAGACAACCGCAATTTTAGTCTTCTTTGAAAACCAGCCGGCAAATTCTAATCAAAAAATCGTAAGGCAAGCCATTCCACTTATTAATAGTGTTTTACAACCCCTACATGACCTTGGAAAGGTGTTTACCGGTGGTGTACCCGCTATGGAATTTGAGGGAATGGAGAGTATGGTTCGTGATCTTTGGGTATTTACACCAGTTACAGCTTTACTTGTCCTGATTATCTTAATTTTTCATTTTAAGTCATTTCGTGGCGTTGTGTTACCCATAGTATCTATAAGTGTTACCTTAATATGGACACTTGCAGCCATGAGTATTACCAGCCACCCCTTAAAACCTACGACTCTAGTTCTTCCTTCTCTACTGATTGCTAATGGCAGTTCATACGTGATCCACTTGCTCAATCATTATTATAGGGCTCTTTTTGCTATCTATTCCCAGATAAAAGGCTCCGGTATCCACAAAATGAGCTCTGATTTACATACTGAAGCTTTACTCAGTTGCCTAAGGAATGCACAAAAACCAATTATCGTTTCAGCGATTACTACTATGGCGGGTTTTACAGCTCTCGTATTCACTGAGATATCTGCAATTCGTGATTTAGGACTATTTGCAGTACTAGGGGTATTCCTTAGTTATTTATTCTGTGTTCATTTGATCCCTCTGATCCTTTTCATCCTTCCAGTGCCAAAATTAAGTACCGTTAATAGTCCGTCTAATTTCTTACAAAAAGGTTTTCTCAACTCCTTTGCAACCTTCGTACTATTGAACAAAAAATGGGTTTACGTTGTATCCACTGCAGTGGCACTTATTGCAATAATTGGGGCCTTTCAAGTAAGAGTTCGGACTAACTACCTCAATCACTTTCGCGGCTCATCTCAAGTAGCCCAAGCAACCCAACTATTCCAGGAGCGCCTATCCGGATTGTCAAGCTTTTCGATAATTATTAAAAAGCCTGATAAATCAATGCTGACCTCAATATCCATGCTATCTGGTTTAAGCTCAGCGCAAGAACTGATTTCTCAACTTCCTGGTGTTGACCAAACCCTTTCTATTACAGATAGCCTGAAATTACTAAACCAGGCTTTCCATGGAGACAATCAAAAGTTTTTTAAACTTCCCTCAGATGAAGAGGTTTTAAATGAAATGCTTGAGATTCTAGAATCTGACCCTAGAGAAATAAGTCGTGGTTTTTTATCAGAGGATCACACCATAGTTCGACTTTTAATTCGTTCCCCTTATTTTGACTCAACTAAATTAAAAAAATTGATAGAACAAATTAAAGAAGCAGCTTCAAAAGCATTGCCTCCTCCATACAACCTCCAGGCAACAGGCACCTTAGTCCTAATGAATTTAACTTCTGACCAATTATCAGTTGAACAAATAAATAGTCTTTCATTATCAGTTTGTTTCATTAGCATGATCTTAATTTATGTATGTCGATCTTGGAGATTAGGTTTGATGTGTATGATTACGGCTGGTCTGCCAATATTAATCTTTTTTGGTTTCATTGGTTGGGCAGGAATATCTCTAAATGTTAATACTAGTGTGATAGCAGCGATTGCCATAGGAATTACTGTAGATAACTGTATCCAGTATATGGTAAGTTTCAGGCATTATTACAAAGGAGGCTGTATCCCCGAAATTGCCATACGAAAAAGTATGCTCAGAATAGGCAAACCTATGATTTCTACAGCTAGTGTAGTAGCAATTGGCTTTCTTGTTTTTGGATTGTCACAGTTTGGGCCCGTTTCCCAATTTGGACTTCTTTCTGCCTTAATCATGGGATGCAATTTAATTACCAGTTTGATGCTTTTACCATCCTTGATCCTTATCTTAAAAACAAACCCCGCTCTCATCAAAAAGCCTAATCAGGATGTCTTATAGGAAATCCTTCATGAGACAAACTACACAAATTCTTATTTTATTGATTTTTATCACCCTGGTGCCAGCATTAGCTGATGAAGATGCTAATAAACTCATCTCAAAGTATTTAAATCAGATGGTTAGGCATACTGCAAATTTTTCTATTGGTATTGAGTATTATGTTAAGGACAGCTCTCCAATTCACCTGTCGTTTTCCTGGAAAAGATGGGTTCAAAAAGAAAAGGTTTCACATTTGATCGAAATGCAATACCCAAATTCTGAAGCAGGTAAACGCCTTTTAGTTCATGAATATCCTAACGGCTCATCTGACCGGTTTGCTTTTCGGCCTAAGAGTGTATTAAAGAAGAACATTCGGATTACTGGTCCCAGGCACTACAGATACAAGAAACTACGAATTTCAGTCCAGGAACTCATCGGGGGTGAACTGGCTAAATATACTCACCATCTTTTAGAAACTAAACGGCTAAATAAAAAGGACTGCTATCTTATAGAAAACCGCCTCAAGCTATTATTTCGAAATAATAGTGACTATCCTCGTTCAGTTATAGCCCTCTCTGTCAAAAACCACGAACTTGTCCAATGGAAGCTCTATGATCGGGACAATCGTCTAGCAAAACTTATTTTACCTGGCAAAATAAAAGATATTGATGGTGTCAGAACGATTATCTCATTTCGAATTACCGACCCTCGTCGGGACAGCACTCTTATATTCAATGTTAAATCAGCTGATTACCACCCACGGTTTAATCCAATTATCTTTGAAAAAGAAAATCTAACTGAATCAATTCAGTAGGAGTTATTCTTTTAGTTAGAAGATCTAGCTCAAATGATTGACAGTCTAAAAATATCGGTGAAATAATAGGTGGTGATTTTATAGGAATTATTGTTTCCTAGTAATTCCTATCTAACAATAATATTTATCTAAAACTTCTTATTCGAATTAATCCGAATATTAAGTCCAAAGAATTTAAATAGGTTACTAACACTTTTACTGAAAAGAGAAATCATTGTCTAAAAAGCCCAAAATAGCTGTCATTGGTTCAACAGGATACTCCGGCGCTGAGATTATTCGACTGCTTCTGAAACATGGTCAAATTAATCTTAATACCCTAATGACTTCGAATGAAGAACGTATCTCTTCAAAATCAATTTCTATTAGTCAAGCTCTTCCCCAGTTTATAAACCAATGTAATCTACCGATTGAACCACTTAACTCCTCCTTACTAAAGCAACGAGGGATAGATTTAGTTTTCTTGGCTACTCCGAATGAATCATCTCATAGAGTCATTCCAGAACTATTAAGACACAACCTTCAAGTTATTGACTTAAGTGGCGCTTTTCGTTTGAGAGATATAGATCAATACTCCAAATGGTATGGATTTAAGCACCTATTTCCTAGTGAACTAGAGCTAAGCGTCTATGGACTTACTGAAATTAATCGACTGGAAATTAAAAATGCTCAGTTATTAGCTAATCCTGGTTGTTATCCAACCTCAATACTTCTACCTCTAATCCCTTTGCATCGAGCTAATTTAATCGACTATAACAGCACTATAATCTGTGACTCTAAATCAGGTGTTTCTGGTGCAGGAAAGTCTCCATCGACAGCCACACATTTTTCAGAAGTAACGGAAAACTTTAATGCCTACAAAGTTAATCAACATCAACATTCTCCTGAAATCTGTCAGGAATTAGGTAATTCAAAAGTTATCTTTACACCTCACCTTCTACCTATAAATAGAGGCATCCTTTCAACAATTTACGTTAAACTGTCTGACCCTGTTGATGCAAAAGATGTTTCAGACTGCTTAAATCTTAACTATTCTAATGAATCAATGGTTCGTCTCTTTAGAGACGGCACCCTGCCACAGGTAAAATACGTCGCGCATACTAACTTTTGTGACATTGGCTGGGAAATAGCCGGGACATATCTAATCATTGTCTCAGCTATTGATAATTTAGGTAAAGGTGCAGCGGGACAAGCGGTCCAAAACATGAATGTAATGTTGGGACTTGAAGAAACTTTAGGGCTTATTTAAAATTTATCTTAAAGAAAGAGTTAATATCATTAACTTCATACAATAGCGAGGCGCTGGTGCGTTTAATAGTAAAAGTTGGGGGTAGTTTGTTAACCGATCAAGAGTTACTTCACAAAATAGTTGGTCAACTTGTACAGCTTAAAAATAAGGATTTGGAATTCATCATTGTGCACGGTGGCGGAAAACAAATTAAGTACTATCTAAATGAGTTGCAACTTCAATCTGAATTTAAAAATGGTTTAAGAGTTACTCCTCCTCAAACTATGGAAGTGGTTCAAATGGTTCTTGCAGGCCTAGTAAATAAAAATATTGTGGCAGCATTCTCTAAATTTAGTATACCTGCCGTTGGATTATGTGGTGCCGATGGTGAAAGTTTCATTGCGCAAAAGCACTGGGATTCAGCAGGAAATGAAACTGGCTTTGACTATGGTCAGGTTGGAGAAGTGGTTCAAGGTAATCCAACATTAATCAACCTACTAATTAGCCATAATTTTATCCCTGTTATTGCTTGTGTCGGACTAGGTATAGATGGATCTTATTACAATGTTAATGCAGATGAAATGGCTTCTGCCGTGGCAATTCTTTGTGACGCTGATCGACTAATTTTCCTAACTGATGTTCCTGGAATTCTAGATTCAAATAAAAAATTAATTCCAAATTTAAACAGTAGACAACTTAATGAACTTCGATCAAACAATGTTGTTACTGAAGGTATGCTCCCCAAAACACGTGCCTGTGATCGAGCACTAAAAGAAGGTATCTCTAAGATTCATATTGTTGATGGTAAGGAAATTGATTGTCTCCTCCGGCTAATATCATTTGAGGAGCAAATCGGTACCACAATCCAATAACTGACTTACTGATCTTGTTTTCTATAATCAAGCTACACCAAACATCTGGTACAATTTATTTAATCTCTATGATCTTAAAAATGCTAGAGTCAACCATTTTTCTGTATTCAAGGATTATGACTCGGTAAATTGAGGACCTTTCTATGAATTTGAAACAAATTGTTCAATCTGAAGCTGACAATCTTTTTAGTAATTACAAAAAATATCCATTATTCATTGAAAAAGGTCGTAAGTGCATTCTTTACGACTATGAAGGCAAACGTTATATTGATTTTCTTTCTGGAATCGCTGTTAATGCTTTAGGATACAACCATCCAAAAATCAATAATATAATCCGGAAACAACTTAAAAAGTCGCTACATGTTTCTAATCTTTTTTATCACCCTTATCAGGCACTTTTGGCTAAAAAATTGTTAGAAATATCTGGAATGGAAAGAGCCTTTTTCTGTAATAGCGGAACAGAAGCAATTGATGCATCCTTTAAACTGGCAAGAGGTTATTTCTATAAAAATAATCTTGGTAAAGATAAAAATCAGATTCTCACGCTGAACAACTCTTTTCATGGTAGAACATATGGAGCACTGTCTGCTACTGCTAATGATACTTATCGCAAACCTTTTGCGCCACTAGTACCCGGTTTCCATTTTGTAGAACAAAATAATGTAAACGAGCTAAAGAAAAAATTTAATAAAAAGATTTGTGCGCTCATTATTGAACCACTCCAAGGAGAGGGTGGTGTGTATCCATGTACAGAAGAATTTCTTCAGGCAGCACGCCAATTATGTGATGAGAATGATGCGCTGCTAATTTTTGATGAAATTCAGTGTGGTTTAGGACGAACAGGGCGTTATTTTTATTTTCAGAAATACGGTATTCGGCCTGATATTATGACTCTTGCAAAACCTTTAGGCCTTGGAATGCCTCTCGGATCTGTTCTTACCTCTAAAAAAATCTCTGCAACCTTTGGACCTGGCGATCATGGAACTACATTTGGAGGAGGTCCCTTAGCCTGCAGACTTGGATTCGAATTTATTAAAATTTTACAAGAGGAAAAAATGGTTGAAGACATTAAAACAAAAGGAATTTTCTTCAAACAAAAACTTTTAGAGCTTAAGAAGAAACACTCCTGCATTGTCGATGTCCGGGGAGAAGGGCTTATGCTGGCAGCTGAACTCAATTTCCCAGGTCGAGAGATAGTAGACCAGTGTCTTGAGGCTGGTTTCGTTATTAATGTGACAGCTAATACCGTTATACGCTTCCTTCCTCCATATATCATAAGCAAAAAGGAGATCAACCAGTTGGTTAAAACCCTAGACAAACTTTTGTCTCAATCAACTAAAGATCATTCAGAATAATTGACAACAGTATAGAACACTCTACTGGTCAGTTATTTTAGAAGGAACATTTTAATAAAAATTTAGAGTTTAATATGAGTAATCAAAAACTAAGTGTTAGCGATCTAATTTCAATTCAGAATTTAAATGCCAGTGACATCTCTTTAATTTTTAGTTCTGCAAAGATGTTAAAAGAAAAGCCCTTAGATTTTTCCAGTGTGCTAAATAACAAAAATCTAGCTTTGATTTTTGAAAAACCTTCTTTGCGAACTCGGGTCACTTTTGATGTCGGTATGACTAGCATGGGAGGTAGTTCAGTCTTTCTTGACCATAGCAATACTAAGCTGGGTGAAAGAGAGTCTATTAAAGATGTTGCTCGCAACCTAGAACGATGGGTTGATGGAATTGTAGCACGCACATATAAAAACAAATCGGTGATTGATTTAGCAACACATGCTAAAATCCCGGTCATTAATGGCTTGACCGATCTCCTACATCCCTGCCAGGCACTCGCAGATTTCTTTACTGTTTACGAGCGATTTGGAAATACCAACAAACTAAAATTTTGTTTTGTTGGTGATGGCAATAATACCTGTCATTCTCTTATGCTAGCAGCAGCTCTACTTGGAGTTAATTTTTTTGTAACTACTCCCCCGGGATTTGAACCCAATCCTGGCATCATAAAAACTGCAAAGAAATCGGCAGCTTTAACTGGTGGTTCTATAAGAATCTTAACGAACCCTAATGAAGCTGCACAACAAGCTAATATTGTATATACAGATGTTTGGGCTAGCATGGGACAGGAAGCTGAAACGGAACAAAGAGCATCCGTTTTTGCGGATTATCAAGTGAATGATTCCCTAATGAATCAGGCCGATAAGGATGCTTTATTTATGCACTGCCTTCCAGCACACCGTGGCTATGAAGTCGCAACGAGTGTTATTGATTCCACTAGGTCGATTGTGTATGAACAGGCAGAGAATCGCCTTCATGTTCAAAAAGCATTGTTATTTTTATTAATGAGCAATCCTAATTAATAATAAAGGAGTTTTACCATGGTCAAAAAAATAGTTTTGGCCTATTCTGGCGGCCTGGACACCTCTGTAATAATTCCCTGGCTTAAAGAGAAATATAACTGTGAAGTTATTGCTATGGCAGGAGATGTTGGCCAGTCTGAAGAGCTTGATGGACTAGAAAAGAAAGCACTCCAGACTGGAGCAACTAAATTGTATATTGAAGACCTAAGAAAAGAATTCATCACAGATTTTATTTGGCCCACTTTAAAATCCGGAGCAATTTATGAACAACAGTACCTTCTAGGCACATCTATGGCTCGCCCTATTTTGGCCAAACGTCAGGTTGAAATTGCTCTTAGAGAAGGTGCTGATACAGTTGCCCATGGCTGTACGGGGAAAGGTAATGACCAAGTTCGATTTGAACTTGCCTATAAAGCTCTTGCTCCCCATTTAAAGGTTATCGCTCCCTGGAGGGAGTGGGATATACGATCTAGAGAAGACGCTATAGATTTCGCCCAAAAACACCATATTCCAATCACAGCAAGTAAGGAAAAGATCTATAGTGAGGACCGAAACCTTTGGCATTTAAGTCATGAAGGAGGGATCTTAGAGGATCCTTCATGCGAACCAGATGAATCAATGTGGCAACTTACTGTTTCCCCAGAGGATGCCCCTAATAAACCTCAATTCATCGAAATATATTTCGAGGCGGGAGCTCCTGTGGGTATTAATGGTGAAAGCTTAGATGCTATAGAATTAATCAATTCAGCTAATGAGATTGGTGGAAAGCATGGAATTGGTCGGGTTGACATGGTCGAAAACCGATTAGTTGGAATGAAATCTAGAGGGGCCTATGAGACGCCAGGAGGAACCCTTCTTGTCCAAGCACATAGAGAGCTCGAGTCAATATGCCTAGATAAAGACACACAGCGGATCAAAGATATTCTTTCAATCACCTATGCCGATATAGTTTATAACGGTCAATGGTTTTCAGCTCTGCGGGAAGCATTAGATCAATTTGTAATAAAGAGTCAGGAATATGTAACAGGAACTGTACGTTTAAAACTCTTTAAAGGAAAATCCTCCGTTGTAGGTCGATCTTCCCCCTATTCACTATATCGTGAAGACTTAGCAACTTTTAGTGAAGCAACCACTTATCGTCAGCAAGATGCACAGGGTTTTATCAATCTTTTTGGATTGCCAGCTCATATTCGGGCACTCATTAAATTAAATCAGAAATCTTCAAATTCCTTAATCAAAGAAGAATAATCTTTGTAATCTGTCAATACATATATTGGAGTTAATGTGGGCATTTGGGACGGCCGATTTTCAGAAAAAATGAATGCAGATTTTGAGAGCTTCAATAGAAGTTTTGAAACAGATCAACGTTTAGTGCTAGAAGATATACAGGGATCTCTTGCATATGCTAAAGCTTTGCAAAAAATAGATATCCTTACAATGAATGAACTCAAGAGTATTGTTAATGGGCTTAATGAAATTCGAACAGAAATTTCTAATCAGCCAGCTCTTTTAAAAGAATCTGTTGACGAGGACATCCATAGTTATGTTGAGAATCTCTTAGTAAAAAAGATTGGTCCTACAGGGCTAAAACTCCATACTGGTCGCAGCCGAAACGAGCAGGTTTCTGTTGATACTCGTTTATTTGTTAAGAAAATAATTAATGAAACAAAGCAACGATTAAAGGATTTGATGTGGGAGCTTATAAAATCAGCTAAAGTACATGAAGACCTCATAATACCTGGTTATACACATCTTCGAAAAGCACAACCAGTCCTTCTTAGTCATTATTTTTTGGCCTACTTTGAGATGTTCTTACGAGATTATCATCGATTTGAAGAATCCTTCCAAAGAACTGATTCTTCGCCGCTTGGTTCAGGGGCTTTGGCGGGTTGTAGTTTTCCAATTGATCGTAAATTTTTAGCAGAGGAACTTGGATTTTCTGAGATTACCCACAACAGTCTTGACGCAGTTAGTGATCGTGATTATATTCTTGACTTCCTTTTTGCAGCTTCCACTACATTAATACACCTAAGTAGATTGGCAGAGGACCTAATCATTTTTTCCACTCCAGAATTTGGATGGATTCTCCTCTCAGATAAAGTTACTACTGGAAGTAGCCTAATGCCCCAGAAAAAAAATCCTGACTCATTGGAATTAGTCCGGGGTAAATCAAGCCGTCTAATTGGCAATCTTTCAAGTCTACTTATCTTACTTAAAGGAACACCCCTAACCTATAACAAGGATTTACAAGACGACAAAGAACTTCTTTTCAATAGTGCTGATACCGTTCTTGAATGTCTTCATATTTCTAAAATTATAATTGAAACTATGAAGATTGATTCTAAAGCAGCTAAAAATGCTCTTAATGACGATTCTATTTTTGCAACAGACATCGCTGACTATCTCGTCCGAAAAGGAGTTCCTTTTCGGTCAGCACATAAGATAACTGGTTCTATCGTATTAGAGTGTGAACAAAAAGGAATTATGCTAGCTGAACTCTCCTTGGAACGTTATAAAACCTACTCATTGTCATTTGAAGATGATGTTTTTAAACTCTTTATGCTCGACAATTCTATTAATGCCCATTCGGTGACAGGTGGAACGTCTCCTGATAGAGTTAAAGAGGAGCTCGTTCGCGCGGAAAAGCTTCTTAAAAACTTGATTATTTCAAAAATTAAAAAGTAGCAACCCTTCAATTTTACATCTAAGAAAGGATTATTCTATTGCAGTGGAAAATTGATGCTTCTGAAATAATTCCTCCTTTAGGGTTTCAAGCATCTGGTATTCATTCTGGAATAAAAGAATCTGATTTAGACCTCGCACTCATTTTCTCTGAAACTCCGTCAATAGGTGCAGCTCTATTTACAGAAAATTCGTTCAAAGCTGCCCCAGTCCAGATATCTCAAAAACACCTAATTCAAAATAACGGCGTGGTGCGAGCGATAATAGTAAATTCTGGTAATGCTAATGCATGTACTGGAAAAACTGGTCTAACCACTGCTCTGCGCATGACTGAGATTGCGGCACAGCTTTTAAACATTCCAAGAGAACAAGTTCTCGTTTGTTCTACCGGAGTTATTGGTGTTCCACTTCCCTTGGATCCGATTGTCACCAACAGTGACTATCTCAAACAACAGCTTTCACCTAGTGGATTTCAAACCGCAGCTCAAGCCATACTTACTACAGACACCGGCCGAAAAATTTGCAGTGCTATATCTAATATAAAGGGTAAACAAATCAGGATTTTAGGGATCACCAAAGGTGCTGGCATGATTCATCCGCAAATGGCTACAACATTAGCTTTTATCGTCACAGATATATCCATTACTCAGAAGTTACTCTATAAGGCTTTAAATGAAGCGTGTCGCCTTAGCTATAATAGTATTTCTGTAGATGGAGATACTTCAACCAATGATACCCTTGCAATAATTGCCAATGGTGCATCTAACTCACCGCTTGTCGACAACGAAGGAGAGCATTATAAAAACTTTCTAGAAGGATTAACTCAGGTTTGCCAAAGCCTAGCTCATCAAATAGCTCGCGATGGAGAGGGTGCCCGAAAGTTCTTGACTATAAAGGTTGTTGGTGCCTCCTCGGAAACCAATGCTACGATAATTGCTCGCAAAGTTTCAAACTCTCTACTTGTTAAAACAGCACTCGCTGGAGAAGATGCTAACTGGGGTAGAATTTTAATGGCTATAGGCAACTCTGGAGTCAACTTCAATAGTCAGGGTGTATCTGTATTCATTGGAGACATCCAAGTCTGTAAAAACGGGGAAGGTGTGCCTTTTGATGAAAGAAAAGCTAAAATGATTTTACAAAAAAAAGAAATAGATGTGACAATCCAGTTTAATGATGGAAATGCAAGTGCTCATTTTTGGACCTGTGATTTAACAAAAAAATATATTGATATTAATGCATATTACCGAACCTGAAATATACAATAGAAGGCCTTGTTACTTCAGAAAAATCAGCGTTATTTCTTACTTGAAATTAACTTTAGTTTCTATTCAATAACTTGCAGTTTTCGGCAGGCCATACCTAACTAGTTTCAGTGGACAAAAAACATTCCTCTTAGAACAACCGACTTAACTAAGCAAGATAGCTTATGAATTTTATTTATACTGCCGTTAAGTTCTATTCGGTGTTCCTGCTTGTAGCTCTCTGTATCTTAATTCTCCAAAATCGGCTGTCTCTCAATCTATTTGTTAATTTGGAATTAATGCACTTTGCAACTGACCTGGGCTTTGCTATTGCCGTAGCGTTACTTATGGTTGGATTCTCTCTTTATGCTATTAAAACCTTCTTATGGGCCCAAATCCTTAACATTGAATTTAAAAGAATATTTGTTCCATTAAAAGATTGGCAAATATTTTTAATTGCCTTTTGTAGCGGCACAACAGAAGAAACTGTGTTTAGGGGGATTATTCAGCCATTAATTGGTATTTTTCCTACCAGTCTTTTATTCGGACTTATGCATTTAATTCCAAACAAGGTTTTTATTCCATGGACGCTCTATACTATATTCGGAGGATTCTTGTTTGGATGTTTATTTGAAATAGCAGGAACTCTTTTTCCATCAATAATTTCACATATATTGATTAATTTTATAATGATCTACCTACTTAATCATTCGAGGACTAATCAGATCAAATAATTTTTTGTAACCTGCTATAAATATCCTACTATTAATAATAGCAACATCTGTTCTCTATGTTTTTAATTCATGCTTATAAAAAACCTTTTCCTTAATTTTCATATACGGTATTTATTTGATAAATCCTATTTAATCTACCCTTATTAATCCCTTTATCAGAATTTATTTTTATTGTGGAAAATAATTCGAGTTTTAAGTCTCAATGGCGACGAAACCAATTCGCTGTAACCTTATCAGCAGGTTGTATAGCCGCTGGATTCACACTTGCTATGCCATTACTGCCACTATATATCCAACAGCTTGGAGTGACCTCTCCCACAAAAATTGCTATATGGTCTGGGGTTTTGATTGGCATTAGTCCTTTAATAGCTGCACTTGTTGGACCTTTTTGGGGAAAGCTGGCTGATCAATATGGCTTGAAGATCATGGCTATTCGAATTTCCACAGCTTTATTTATTCTTTGGGCTCTTATGGGGCTCTCAAGAAATGTATACGAGCTTTTATTTTTGCGAATATTTTCTGGTCTATTTGGTGGTTTTGGATCACTTTCAGTATCTTTACTAACCCAATCATGCCCTCCCAATAAAGTGAGTGGCGCAATTGGATCCCTGCAGTCTACACAAACAATCAGCTTAGCCTTAGGCCCATTAGTAGGGGGAATTTTGGCTGGATGGCTTGGAATTAGATATACATTTTTTGTTACATCCGGACTTTGCCTAGTCACTCTCCTGTTTTTTCAAGTTCTATACAAGAATACAAAAGTACAAACCAACCTTCCATTAGATAAATGGTCCCCAACATTTTTAAAAGGAATATTAAGATTATTTCGATTACCTCATTTTAAGATTTTTGCTGTTCTCTTATTGACTGTTTCTATAATTGATAGAACCTTTCTTGCTGCAATTCCTTTATTGGTAAACACCTTAACCAAAAACCCTATCCATATAGCTCCTATAGCGGGACTGATTTTGTCCTTAGCAGCTTGCGGTGAAGGTTTTGCAGCCTGGTATTCAGGCAGAAAAATTGGGAAAATTCCAACCCGAATACTTTTCTTAAGGCGTCTTTTTTTTGGATTTATAATCTGTGTGGGCCTAATCATTATTCAGACTAACTTACAATTACTTATCCTTCGTGTATTTTTAGCTATCCTTGCTGGAGGAATTATTACAATTTCATATGGTAAGGCTAACCAAATCATACCTGATAATCAAAGGGCGACTGCCTTTGCCCTGCTTTCTAGTTTTATGATGCTTGGTAATGCATTTGGTCCCTTTATTGCTGGACTATTAGCATCGATCAGTTTTCAGTTTGTGTTTCTTGTAGATGCCATTCTTTACACTGCTCTTTTTGCCCTAGTTTATAAAAACATTAGAGAAGAAAACTAACATAAGTAAAATAG
>CAYWYX010000003.1:42436-67771 GCA_964462735.1 uncultured Acidobacteriota bacterium
ATTAGGTTTATAAATTTTCTTCGTAATATTTTCCCTCAAGAACTAAATGTGCAGTACCAGTAAGCGATAAGTGATTTTCACTATTCCAACAAACCTCTGAACACCCTCCAGAGCTTTCAACTTGAACCTTCCGTTCTGTGAAACCACCTAGGACACTAGCTACAAGCGCGGCACATGCTCCAGTTCCAGAGAAATTAGTTTGTCCTACACCACGTTCCCAAAAACGAACTTCAATTTTCTTTGGATTTTTAACTTGAATAAATTCAACATTCGTCCGACTACCAAAACCTGGATAAAATTCTATTTTTTTTCCTAAGGACATCCAATCTAAACAATTTAAATCGTCTACAAAAAGTGAACAATGAGGATTTCCTATAGATGAAACAATAATCTTATAATAAGATTTACCGATTTTAATCTGATCATGATTTTTTGTTAAACCAGCCTGACTTGGAGTGTAACCCATTCTCTTGAGGTCGAAAATTGGCTCTCCCATGTCTTGATAAAAGGAATATTCCGGAAAGTTTGACGAAATATACTGAAGGCTTTTAAGACCAGCTTTTGTACTTATATAGATACATTTATTCGAGTCATGTCCACTATGAATTAGGAGCGCTGCCAAACAACGCAACCCATTTCCCGACACCTCTGCCTCGGTCCCATCGGAATTAAAAATTTGCATTGATGCTGTAATCTCTGTAGACGAACCTTTTTTATCAAAAAAAATCACACCATCTGCTCCAACACCAAATCTTCGTTTACAAACATTCTTAGCAAACAGGGAATAATTATTTTGGGAAATTTGACTCGAGTTTACTACCATGAAGTCATTACCGAGCCCATGTAACTTTGCGAAACAAATAACCATTCATAACTCAAATAGAAGATTTAGAAGGAGTTTAATTGTTTTAGAGATTTCCTAAACAGTGTAGGTGTTAATTCACCCTATTATAACTTGAAGATTTAAACGAAAATTTCTACATTTTAGAATTCAGTCAATTGTTTAAATTGGAGAAACCGTTCCTGAATCTCAGAATATTTAAGGTCTATCAACCGATTTAAGCTAAAATCCTCTACATTAAAGGAAGCTAAAACTGATCCATATATAACAGCTTTTCTTAAATTTTGATTATTCAATTCTCCAGATTTCGCCAGAAATCCCACAAAACCCCCAGCAAAGCTGTCTCCAGCTCCTGTTGGATCAAAAACGGTATCAAGAGGATAAGCTGGTGCGCTAAAAATAGACTTAGAATCGTACATTGAAACTCCATACTCACCTTTTTTGACCACTAAAAGCCGTGGACCCCAATCAATAATTTTTTTGGCAGCCTTATTCAAATTGTGTTCATTTGTAAGCATTCTTGCTTCACCATCATTAATAATCAGAATATCTACTAATTTGAGTAGTTCTCGAAGTTCAGACAACCTAGATTCAATCCAATAATTCATCGTGTCACAAATAACAAGTTTCGGAAATTTCATCTGGGACACCACCTGTTTTTGTAATAACGGATCAATATTTCCTAAAAAGACAAAGTCTGTATTTTTATAATTGTCAGGAATTTCAGGACTAAAGTTTTCAAAAACATTTAGTTCGGTATTTAAAGTGTTTGCCTCATTTAGAGCGGTCCCATACTTTCCTTGCCATCGAAATGTTTTACCTTCAACTCTTTGAAGACCTTGAGTATCAATATTAAATTTTCTAAACATTTCTAAATTTTCTTCCGGAAAATCCTCTCCAACTACAGCTACCATTTGAACTAGAGTAAAAAAACTAGCGGCCAAAGAAAAATACGAGGCTGACCCTCCTAGAACCTCATTCACTTTTCCCAAAGGAGTTTCTACACTATCAAAAGCAACTGATCCTACAACTAAAACCGACATTTTTCGTCCTCTCCTTTAATTAAACTTAATCTATATATTTCCCTACTAGTAGTTGAAGTTTATTAAGAGTCTCCTTCGGAATCCTAGAATGATCCGTAAGGATGGCAGATTTTAAGGCTGATCGACATTTACATTCAGTCATATCAGTCAGTATTTTTATCGTTGCTCTAATCAAATTTTGGGCATTTTCACTATTCTTATTTAATACTTCAATGACTTGATCAACTGTTACAGCATCGTGGTCAGGATGCCAACAATCATAATCTGTAACTAGTGCTAGGGTGGAGTAACAGATTTCAGCTTCTCGGGCCAATTTTGCCTCTTGAAGATTTGTCATTCCAATAATATCCATATTCCAGCTGCGATATAGATTTGATTCTGCAAGAGTTGAAAATGCTGGTCCTTCCATACACAAGTAGGTCCCACCGCGTTTAATTGAAATTGAAAGTGTTTTTGAAGCCTCCACTATTCTTGTACTCAAACTAGGACAAACTGGCTCTGAAAAGCCAATATGAGCCACCAAACCTTCTCCAAAAAAACTTGAAACTCTCCCTCGAGTCCTGTCAAAAAACTGATCTGGAAGAATTATATCCAGGGGCCTATGTTCATCTTTCAACGATCCAACAGCACTAGCGGAAATAATGCTTTCAACTCCCAACATTTTCATACCATAAATATTTGCTCGAAAATTCAAATCAGAAGGAAGAATGCTATGCCCACGCCCATGCCTGGCTAAAAAGACCACTGATTTCCCTTCAATCTCTCCAATAACAAAAGCATCAGATGGTGATCCAAAAGGGGTTTTAAGTATAATTTCCCTGGTCTTCTGAAGGCCTTCCATTTGATACAATCCACTCCCGCCAATAACTCCAATCCTGATAGGTTCCAAAGAATATACCTCCAAAAAATTACCCTAAAAAATAAGTTCTTAACTAATGCTCTCTTCAACCAATTCAATCAAAACTCCATTAGTAGATTTAGGATGAAGAAATACAATTTTCTGTCCCTTATATCCTAAATTAGACACATCTTCTAACACTTCAAGACCAACCTTCTTTAATGCTTTTATTTTCTTTTTTATATTTTTAACTCTAAAACAAATGTGGTGAACCCCTTCCCCACGTTTATCCAAAAACTTACTGATTGGTGATGATTTTTCTGTTGGTTCTAACAGTTCAATCCTACTTTCTCCTATAGGTAACATAACCATTCGCACCTTATGTTCCTTAATGGTAATTGGTTTTTCTATTGAAAGACCCATACCCAAATGGTATTTCACTGTTGCACTCTCTAGGGACTTAACTGCAATTCCAATGTGATCAATTATCATTTTTTCCATGATCTTTAAATCAAGCCCATAGTAATAGCTACTTATTAAATAATTTTTTCAGTCAAAATGCATAGTCAAAAAAAGAGTTAAATTTTACCCAAATATTGTTTTTCTTAACAGTTATTTCAAAAGATTATAATCACAAAATCTGTCTGTAGCATATTGTGTCTCTTACACAAATATCACTAAAGATTTTATTTCAATAGAAGATTTTTGATTTTTTAGTCATTCATTAACAAACTATGCTAGGATTCTGGTTTGCTGAAATAAGACTAACAATTTTCACAAACATAATGCTTTATTCCTTAACTGAAACTATTAAAAAAATCCTCTCTAACCATATTAAAGATCGCTATGATTATGCCATATCGCAGGTCATAGTCGAACAACCCCCTACAGCAGAACTAGGTGATTTAGCATTTCCATTAGCTTTTGAACTAGCCAAATTTCTTAAGAAATCACCAAAAATAATAGCTACAGAAATATCACAGGAAATTGGGGAGGTGCCCGGTGTTACCAAAGTAACTGTCGCTGGAGGAGGTTACCTTAATTTTTTCTTTAAACGTGACGTATTTCTTCAAGAATTATTTAATTCTCACAACTCTTCACTTTCAGACAGAAAATCCCACAAGATTATTTTAGAACATACTAATATTAACCCTAATAAAGCTGCCCATATTGGACACCTTCGTAATGCTATTTTAGGAGATACATTTGCCCATTTGCTTAGATTTGTTGGTAAAAATGTCGAGGTCCAAAACTATATCGATGATACAGGTGTGCAAGTTGCTGATGTTGTTGTTGGCTTTCAATATTTAGAAAAAATGAATTTGAAGGACATTAAATCTATTACAGCAAAGTTTGACTACTATTGTTGGGATCTCTACGCGAAAGTTTCAAAGTTTTACGAAAAGGATTCTGCAAATAGAGCTCTCCGGTTTAATGCCCTAAAGGAGATTGAAGATGGTCAGGGTGAAACATCTAAAATGGCTGATTTTATTTCCACAACTATTGTCCATTGTCATATTAAAACAATGGAACGTATTGGTATTCAATATGATCTGCTTCCCAAAGAAAGTGATATTATTCGACTCAATTTTTGGCAACATGCCTTCCAACTATTGAAAGATTCAGGCGCACTTATTTTTGAAGCCAGCGGGAAAAATAAGGGTTGCTGGATAATGAAACTTAGATCTCCAAATAATAATCAACAGTCCAATTCAAAGGTTCTTTCAGATTACGATGAAGATAAAATCATTGTCCGATCAAATGGTACAGTCACATATGTTGGTAAAGACATAGCCTATCAATTGTGGAAGTTTGGTCTTCTGGGCATGGATTTTTCCTACCATAATTTCTATACGTATCCAGATGGAAAAAACCTTGCAATGACTAACTCTATCCCTTCAACAAACTCTGCTGCTCCTTATGGACATGGATCACAAGTTTATAATGTGATTGATTCTAGGCAATCTTATCTCCAAAATATTGTTAAAGTTGGCCTCCAAGCCTTATCCTTCAATGAACAGGCTGACAAATCTACACACTTCTCTTACGAAGTAGTAGGTCTCTCTCCAAAGTGCTGCAAAGATCTGGGTATATCCTTATCAGATGAAGATCAAAAGAAAACCTATATAGAGGTGTCCGGAAGAAGAGGTCTTGGAGTGAAAGCTGACGATCTTATTGATATCCTCTCAGAAAAATCAAAGGAGGAAGTCACCCAGCGAAATCCCGGTTTCTCAGAAGAAGAAAAGCAGAAAATTGCTGATTCCATTGCAGTTGGTGCCCTTCGATATTTTTTACTCAAATATACTCGTAACTCAGTAATTGCCTTTGATTTTAATGACGCTTTGAATTTTGAAGGGGAAACTGGACCTTATCTTCAATACACTGTAGTTCGAACTAAAAGCATCTTTCGGAAGGTTGAAAACGAGGACCCAAGTTTTAACATAAATACCATTTCAGATTTTATAAATAGTGAAGAAGGGGGTAAGTTTTTTAATCAAGAGATCAATGATGACTATTGGCGATTGATTTATCTTTCTGCACAACTTGAATCTACTGTCAGAATTTCAGTCAAAACTTGTGAACCTGCCACTGTTGCAAAATATTTATTTACTCTTGCACAGGAACTGAACCACTTTTACCACCGTTATAGAATTAAAGACGAACCAAATCAATTGAAAAAATCTTTTCTTTTGGTGCTAATGACAATTATTTGTAATCAGTTGGAATTAGGCCTTCATCTTATGGGGATTTCTATTCCACCTAGAATGTAATATTTTTAAACCTACGATTAAGACAGTGCAAAAGAAGCCATATTCTAGTTCATGGCTATACAAATAGTGTGAATCACTATTCCTCAATTAAATATTTAACCTAACTTCCTGTACTCTGATAGCCCCTCACACCATAATTCCATACAAATAGAGCCAGTATTAAAAAACAAATAGAAACTAAAGGGACAATTGCAAAAAACAATCCAAATTCATTTCTTCCCAAAAAATAGGTTGTTGGATAAAAAGATGCAAAAGCGAAAGGAATGATCCAACTAAGGAGAAACTGTAAAAAGGAATTGTAGATAGTGATTGGATAGCGACCAAAAGGAATCATATTGAAGATTGGTGGGCTAACTCCTACTCGGTCTTCAAACCAAAAACTCAAACTACTAAGTATTACAAAAACTGATAAATATATAACTACACCACAAGTAATCATTATCGGAAACAGAATTAAATCAACTAAGGTTACTGGCAATTGAAGCTTATACCAAGCATAGCCTACCACAGTTAACCCTGTAAAAACTTCCTGTAAAGATTCAATTCTAAACGCCTCAAATAATACTTGGAACAAGGAATGAAGTGGTCGTAGCAGGATTTGATCAAACCGGCCTTCCATAATATATCTTTCACCAAACTCATATAGATTCATGCTCAGAACATTGAAAACTCCTAAGCATATTAGGGAAAATCCATAAATAAAGAGCAACTCCTCAAAACTCCATCCCTGCAAAGAACTTACTCGATTAAATAGAATATAAAGGAAGCCAAAACTTGCAATAGTGGCAATAAAACTTGTAAACAGGGCAATAAAAAAGTCTCCCTGATAAGCTAACCTTGCTTTAAGATACTGGGCAAAATAATATGCTAGAATCTTCAGATGTCTCATAGAAATAACTGTTTTACTAATGTTTATACTTCTTATGTCAAATTACCATTTGTAATTGGGTTAACATGCCTAATATCATAAAATTTAGTTAGAATATTTTAATTTAATTAAATAAACTTAGTCTTTTAGCCTCCTTGTACGGTTAACTTAATTAAGGCTCTTTTCCAGAATATCTGACCCAGAACTAATAAAACGCAGGTCCATCCCAATCCCATCAAAAGATTTATTTTAAGTTCATCATTACTAAACTTTCCCATATAGATCATTAAAGGTGTAAAACTAATCAAATGAAATGGCAACCATTGCGAAACTTTTGCAATTGATTCTGGGAAGAAGGTAATTGGAATAACCAGCCCTGAAAGGATCTCAACCACAACATATTTAGCACGTATTAAACCAAGTATAGAATGTAGATATACAGCACATGTACCTATCAAAAAATTTAGTCCTGCAAATATAAGAAAGGAAAAAACTAATGCACATAAAAAAGCTATCATCGAATACATAGAGGCTGGCGCTTGTAAGGGGTAGATGGCGATAATCACCAATGCAGTAGGAACTGTAAACATGAACATTCTAAAGAAAGACTCTCCTCCTGCAAGAGCAATGTTCATCCACTGATAGTTAACTGGACGGGTCAGTTTCCCCGCAATGTGGCCTAATAAAATATCATTTGCTATCTCCCTATCAATATTATTGAAATAAAAAGTACGAATAATAAACCCAACTGAAACATAGGTAATCATTTCTTCAAATGTAAATTGATGCAGGACTTCTTTGTTCTGGTATACGGCCCTCCAAATAAAATAATATACCGATACATTTACCAAATACGTAACAATTCCAGTGTAATACCTTAATCGATACGTCAGTATTTTTAAAAAGGCAATCCGAGCAAATGCTAGATAGGGAAGAATCATAAGTTTCATTCTATTCCTCCACGGGTATAAATTTCTCGAACAATCTCCTCTATTGTAGTGTCATCAAGAGCTATGTCTCTAACAGAAAGAGAGTTAACGATCATTTTTATTAATTCAGCAGAGGAAACCTTCTCTTTATTAAACACCGCTTGGAAATGAAGAGGATCAATTTCTCTAAAGTCAACTGATGATTCAAGTTCTAGGGAATCAAACTTAAATTTAGTAGGTTCTCTTAATTCAAATAAAACCTGAGACTTACACTCAAACCGTTTTCGAAGAGATTCCAAAGTCCCATCGAAAAGCAGGCGGCCTCCATCAATAATCATTACACGCCGGCAAAGCTCTTCGATATCTGATAAATCATGTGTTGTTAATAGGACAGTTACTTTAAGTTCACGGTTGATTCGTTTTAAAAACTGTCTAATATTCTCTTTTGCTACTAAATCAAGCCCTATAGTAGGTTCATCCAAAAATACAATTTTTGGATTATGAAGAAACGCAGCAGCCAGATCACAGCGCATCCTTTGTCCTAAACTTAGTTTTCTAACAGGAACACCTAAGAGTGGTTTTAGATCTAAAACTGAGTTAAAAGTGTCTAATTGTTCTTGAAATTTTCGTTCTGGAATCTGATAGATTCTTTTTAATAACTGAAATGATTCGACTACTGCAATATCCCACCAAAGCTGGGTCCTTTGACCAAAAACAACTCCAATTCCATGAGTATATCGGTGCCGGTCCCGATATGGTATAAAACCATTTGCCTCTATTGTTCCATGTGAAGGCACTAAGATCCCGGTTAACATTTTAATTGTAGTTGACTTTCCTGCACCATTAGCACCAATATAGCCAACCATTTCACCTTCATCTATCGAGAAATTAATATTGTCCACTGCTCTTATTTCTCGGGACTTCCGAACAAATAAATTTTGAATTCCTCCCCAAACACCCTCTTTTCGATCGTATGTTTTAAAAACTTTTGTTAATCCACTAACCTTAATCAATGACATAAAATTCTCAAATACTTTCTCAACGGAAGGCTACATACAAAAATGAAAGCACCACATGAGGCATAAATTATGAACTTCTCTTTAAAACACAAATTCCATTTCAAAAACTGAGGTCCACCTGTTAAACACAGGATAAGGAATTAGTCTCAAATCAAAACGAGAAATAGCTATCCCTCCTAAAAGGAGGTTCACCTGCTTTGTTATTCAAGACGCAGGTTTAAAATATAAGACTAAAGAAGCTCCCACTGCTACAAAGAGAAAACCGACAAATAGTAATGGATTAGGTGCAGCCTTAGGTGGATGAAGCACCATTGATGCAATAACATTAATTAAGGGTGCCCCACCAAATACTAGTGGCATTACATAAACTGGTCGGCCACCTGTTTTAAAAGCCCATATAATACAAATAGCTCCTATCGCCCCCAAAGCACCTGCTAAGATAGCGGTGCCCGTCCCTTTACTATTAAAATCTTGAAGCTGTCCCTGAGACCATAAACTTCCAAGCGGAACCAAAACTGCAATCAGAACATATGCAATGCCTACACAGAGTAGTGCTCGTAAAGGACTGCCCAACTGTATTTGACCTAGATGAAGGATGACTCCATACATTCCCCATGCACAAATCGCTCCAAACACAAAAATTAACCATGTCATTGGTTTTCTATCCTTTCTTCTCCTAAATGGAGGTCATAAAAAATTAAATCCGATACAGCAAAATAATCATTCTTTTACTCAAAAGTAAATGGAACCATCATCCACAGGCACTAAATTTCAAATTTATCAAAAAAATATGAACTGATTTATACAATAGTTTTCTATAGATGAACCCATCTCTGTGACTTAAATTCAAACCGCGGCAGTGAACCTTTTGAAACTATCTCAACTAAAATATGTATACCAAAAGTTGATCGTAATTTTTCCTCAAGCTGCCTTTGAACAATATAAGAATTATTCTTTGCCTCTGAAATCATTTCAATCTGAACCTTAATTTCTATCAAAGTTACTTTAGTATCTATCCTAACTTGATATTCTTCAATATGGTCAAATGTTCGAATTACTTCCTCCAGGGCACTTGGATATAGATTAACCCCTCGAATTACAACCATATCATCTGCACGACTCAGTATTCCTCCTTTTAACGAAAGTTCATAACTGCCACAGGCACATTGAACCGAAGTTGAAATCTTTACAAGATCTCCTGTTCGGTAACGAATTAGTGGAGATCCTATTCGTCCTAATGTAGTTAATACTAATTCGCCCAGCTCTCCCCGAGAAACAGACATTCCATTCTCAGGGTTAATTACTTCGGCAATAAAAGCCGATTCCATGACATGCAAAACCTCATTGCCTTTAGGGCACCCATAAGTTACTGGGCCAGTTTCAGTCATTCCATGATGATCTAATACCGTTACCTCGCCCCAAAACTCTTGGATTTTTTTTATTGTATTAGGAATACTACCGCCAGGTTCTCCAGCAACAATAATTTTTTTTACCTGTCCAGAACTGAGCCTAATTTTATTCATTTGCGCTATTTCACCTAAACGAATAGCGTAGGTAGGGGTACAACAGAGTACTGTCACTTTGTTATCAATGATAGTCTTCAACCGGCCTAGACTAGTCATTCCTCCACCAGGAATTGAGAGGAAACCCAAACGTGTTGCAGATTCAAAAGCCGTCCAAAATCCCAAAAAGGGTCCAAACGAAAAAGCAAAAAATATTCGGTCATCAACAGAGACGTTTGCAGCACTATAGACCCGATCCCAGTTACCCAACATCCAATTCCAAGTTTCTGGGGTATCTAGCCAGATCATTGGCTGGCCTGTTGTAGCACTAGTTTGATTAAAACGAGTGTATTCCTCTAGGGGAAAGGTCAGGTTAGATCCAAAAGGAGGATTATTCCGTTGATCTTCAATCAGTTCATTTTTAAAAGTGAAGGGCATTTCACTACGAAATACCCTTAAAGTAAGAGTATCAAACGAGAAGTTAGTCTCCCCTAACTTAAGTGAATAAAAACGATTACTAGATTTTAATTTAGTCAACAACGAGCGAAGTCTATCAACCTGATCAGCTTCAATCGACTTACGAAAATCAACTTTAGGGGATCCATTCACAGGTACTACCTAGCGTTATTTCTTTAAAAAGATCTACCTAGATACTGGATATTTTAAAAACTCTTTAAATTATAAAACTCAGGATAAATATTCATGGTGCAACATTAATCTTACAGAAAATTCTCTCTGGTATTGGTATTGAGGTCATTGATCCACTAGATTTATTTCGAGAAACACAGGCAACAACTAATTCGCCATCAGCAACTTCGTTCCTTAAATCTCCATTTGCCAAATAAAACTTAAAAGAATAAGCCAATGTTTTCTCTTTTTTTTCCTTTACCTTCAGGTGAATTTCAACAAGATCTTCAAACCTTAAAGGATGCCTAAAATTACAAGTGGCATGAACCCGAGGCCAGCCAATGTTTTTACATTGATCTTCTTCATGAATAGAAACTCCTAATGAACGAAAAAAAGCATGTTCCGCAGCTTCCATAAACCGAAAAAAATTCGAATAGTGCATAATTCCGGCTAAATCAGTTTCGGCAAACTCCACTTGCCGAGTTAATTTGAATTGAAAACTTTTCTGATTCATTAAAGCTCCACTTGTGGTTGTCCATAAGAAACAGGTTTAGGAAGCTGAGCAAATTCTGATACTCCTTTAAACAAGGGCTCCATATTTTGGAATAAGTTTCCAATCAGGCAATCGGTTAAATCTCCACGCAGCTCAGGAAAACGCTGAACGAAACCTCTAAAACTAAATTCATGATTATAAAATGCATATACTAACTTACGCATTGATTCAATGCCTTGAATCATCTCCCGGCTATAATCTAAAAATTGTTTGGCCGAACAGTCACCTATAGATAAAGCCCTATGAACTGCATCAGCCGCCAGTTCTCCACTTCGCAGTGCCAAAAAAACTCCAGACGAAAATACCGGATCCAAGAATGCATATGCATCACCCACTAGTAATAATCCATTTGAAGCGCAAAACTTAGACCGATAAGAATATTCTCCTGTTACCCAATATTGACCTACTTGCTGACTCTCTTTGAGGTGATTTTCAATCCATGGATTATTTGGTATTTCTCTGAAAAAAATCTTTGCTAATTCTTTGTCTCCACGATATAGATATTTTTTGTCGGCAACAATACCTACACTAACCAAATCACCAGACAAGGGGATATACCAAAACCAACCCTTATCAGGCAAATATGCTACTGTTGTTGCACCATAATCTAATCCTTGATCGCGTTGGCCACCTTTAAAATAGGTCCAGATTGAAATCTTGTTCAGTATTGGATCCCGCATTCTCCAGCGGTTCTGCGTCATACTCACACCATCTCGACCTGTTGCATCTAATGTTATTGGGGCAATAAACTTATATTTCTTTCCACTTTTATCTATGGCTTCAACACCTTCTACATCTTCATTTGATTTAACTATGCGGTTAACTAGTGTTTCTTCTATTACCTCAACACCTTTAGCTCGCGCATTATTAAGTAATATTTGATCAAATTCACTACGCATCACCTGCCATGTTGTTGAAGCCTCATGATCTAGGTGTTGAAAGAAATAGAATGGTTGAGAAACCTTTCCTTCAGTTGTAACAAACTGCACACTATATTTTCGAGGAAAGTTAGAGGCCTTTATCTGATCAATCACACCTAGTCGTTCGAGAGTAAAATAGCAGTAAGGCATTAACGACTCTCCAATATGATATCGGGGGAACTTTTCCTTTTCTAGCAGTAGAACCCGATGGCCCCTCATTCCAAGTAAAGCAGCAGCAGTTGAGCCAGCAGGTCCTCCGCCTATAACAATAACGTCAACTTCCCTATTTCCTTGGGTACTACTGAAGGTACGTTTCATAGTTAGGTGTATCGACTATTTTGATGTTTCTCTAGGAAAAATGCTGCTAACAAATTATCAACTTGTAATAATCCTTCACGGCGAAGGTTCCATTTATCATTTCCAACATCAATATAATTTTGGCTTTGTAAACGAGATAAAACACTGGAAAACCGTTTATTTACATCAATTTTAAACTTTTTTAAAAAGTAACTAGGCTGGACCTCTCCAAGTTTAAGCTGGAGAATAAGTTCTCTAATTAAGCGTTCTTCTAAAGATGGTGTAAGCGCTCGATAAATAGGAAGTCTACCAGCTAAAAGAGAATCCTTATATTCTGATAGTTCCTGCTGATTTTGGTAATTGGTTCCCCCAACATGCGAAAACGAGGCTACACCTAACCCAATTAAATCTGCACCAGTCCATAAAAAGTCTCTGTACAAAAATCGTGTCTCCCTAGGATTTTTAACAGCGGTATAAGCACTTGTTATGGTATATCCTGATGCTTCTAGTCTTTCGAAAGCTTCGTTTACCCATCGACGTTTTGTTTGCCAGTCAGCAACAGGAGCCACCTCTTGACCCGTCACCTTCATCTCTTGGAACACTGTAGTATTAAAGGGAATTTCCATTTGGTAAATAGTTACACTGTCAGGTTCTAAATCAATTGTTTTTTCAATACATTTTTGCCAGTTCTCGTTTGTTTCTCCCACCATGCCTGCAATTAGATCGATATTGATTTGAGGGAACCCAATCAAACGGGCAAGACGATAAGCTTTGTCAATTTCTTTAGAACCATGAGCCCTACCATTTCCTTTTAATAATTCATCATTAAAGTTTTCCACACCTAAGCTAAGTCTTGTAACACCAATCTTCCTAATACCCTTCAGTTTGTTTTCTGTTAGCGTACCTGGCTCGCACTCAAAGGTAATTTCTTCAGCGTCATCCCATGAAAGCTTGTCCTTAAGTGCTTGTGTCAGACTAATAAGCTGTCTTGAAGATAAATAAGAAGGAGTTCCACCACCAAAGTAAATGAATTTGGGAGTTCGGCCAGTAATAGAAGCTTTTTTGGAATAAAGATCCATTTCCGAAACCATTGTTGAAATATAATTCTCCAACATAGATGCATCATTATTTGTGTAAACCTTAAAATAACAAAAGTGACACCGTTTGCGACAAAATGGAATATGAAGATAAACTCCAAGAGGAGTATCCACAGCCGATTGCTTGTCTAAAGCATCGAATGCCTCATCTATTCGATTTGTTTTCCAAAAGGAATAGGGCGGATAATTTGAGACAAAATAATTACCTGCTGTTGTCTGATTATTATAATTTTCTACCGGATGAACTGAGTTCAATAGAACTCCTTCCTTATTTTCATTGAATAAACTTAAACCAAGACTAAACTCAATTTATAAATCAATATATTAGCATGTCATTGACTATTCCAAGTTATACAAATTAAGTAACTTAATAGTATGAACACATCAATTATAAATTCACCGCTTTTCTACTAATACAACCGTAAACTTCCAAACTTTTAACATGTTTTCAAACTAACAAATTCTTACCTAAATAAAATCAGGGTGTTTTTTGCTAGTAGATAGATATCAAATTTACTTTGCCTCTAAAAAATTAATTCAGATCTCTTTTTCCACTAGTCCTCTGTTATAAACCCTATAAACCCAAAAACATATAAAAAATAATCCTCCGGCTAAATTCATGTAAGGAGCAATATTTATATGTCTAAAGGGTAGATAGGGAAATATCAGTGTAATTCCGCAAATAAATAAGACTACCCGATAAGAACTTGTTAATGAACGTTTAAAATAACCTGCAATAGCCGAAGAAATAGCAACGATACCCAAGACAGCACTTCCAACACTCCAAAATAACTCAAAAAGACTGGCATTATTTGTGAAATCAAGTGGCATATTAGTCGTCGCTCGGTCCAAAGCTACTGTACTGGTATCACGAGGTTCCAACAGAAGTAATGCCGGTCGATAAATAAACATAAAAGGTAGAGTAAAACCTACCAAGGTAAAACAGAATGAGGCTACAGCTGTTTTCATAACTCTGGCTCCAGCAATCGAAGCACTAGCGTATGCTGCTAATGCTACTGGTGGAGTTACCATTGACATCATGCCAAAATAAAAAATAAAAAGATGAGCGGCAAGCGGTTGAACCCCCATCTCATGTAATAAAGACCCCATTAGTGTTGCCATCAGGAGATAACAAACAACCGAAGGAACACCCATACCAAGGATAATAGAACAAATCATAATTCCCAGTAATGCCAAGAATAGATTAGATTCCACAACATCTTTGATGATACTACTAAAATCACTAGCTATACCTGTTGCCTGAACAACTCCAATAATTATTCCAACACAAGCACTCGCAGCAATCAGGGGCACTCCATTTTTAGCAGCCTTAACAAATACATCAGTAAACATCTTCCGTAACTTAGGGTGAGCTAGGGCAAACATAATTAATCCTAAAATACCTACTAAACAGGAATTTATATAAGACTCAACGTATAACCGAAAGGTTGACTCAGAAGGCATTGCAGATAAAAAGGTTTGATGAAAAACCATACCAAGGAAAAATATTCCTAAGGCCCACTGTCTAGCTCGACCAGTATGACTTTTGTGGTTGCTAATCATTGAAAGTATTAAAATGACCACCAGCGATCCACTCACTGCTTTAAATGGAGTAAAACCCAAAATCAAAATAGTAATAAGCGCAGTCAGTGCACTAAAAAAAACTAACCCTTGAAATCGTGAAATTGGGGCGGAATCCTTTTTATCACCTTCGAGTTTCTTTCCAATTCGACCAGCATAAAAATGAACAATCAAGAATATTGAAAGATAATAGAGAATGGCTGGGATCAATGCTGATCTAGCCACTTGAAGAAATGTGACTCGTGGCTGTACAAGTTCAAGCATCATGTATGCACCTGCACCCATTACCGGTGGCACTAATGCTCCACCTGAAGCAGCGGCTGCAGTTATTCCAGCAGCAACATGCTTTTTAAACCCAGAATTGCGCATCATTGGAATGGTGAATGCCCCAGTAGTCACAGCATTAGCTACTGCGCTACCTGATAAAGATCCCATTAGACCACTTCCTAATACCGAAACCTTTGCAGGACCACCAGGAGTTCGACCAAATAATTTTTCTGCAAAACTAATAATAAATCTTGTAGCTCCTGACATTTCTAAAAAAGCCCCAAAAACTACAAACAAAAACACATATTTCATCATCACACTAGCTGCTGGACCGAAGACACCTAATGATTGTGCAAAAGTAGTACTAACCATATAGCTGAATCCCTGTCCTGCATGTGGCAACAACCACATTGGTAAAGGATTTACGATGTCCTGGACCGCCAAAAAACAATAATAAGTATGAAATAAAAAGATACTTGCTAAAATTGGAACAGCCCATCCAATAGCTCGTCTAGTAGCTTCAATTACCAACAATAAACCTATAACTCCGATTAGGACATCTACTGTATTTTCAATCCCAGCACGGTCACCAAGAGATTTAGCATAGGGCCATAGAGTGGGGAACCAATGTTTGAAAACTGGTTCAGTAGTTATAACAACATACAGGCATGTAACTATACTTCCCAAGGCCAAAATAGCATTAACAAGGCTGTCCACTTTGGACTGTTCATATTTTTTGCTAGAGGGAAAGAATAGAAAACATAGTATTAGGCCCAACATTACAAATAGTGCTAATTCAGACTGTGGTTGCAATCGAGGAAAATTAACTTCGATTAAAGTAAATAAACAAAGAATTACACTCAAGCTTGTAATTAGACTATTACGTATTATCTGGAGCATAAAACATAACCCTCAACAGGAACCACTAGGCTCATCTTCGTAGTTAGGATGGCCTGATAATAATGAAAGAATCTCGTCTTCCTTATTAAATCCCCTTAAAAAGGGTATCAGGAAATACATTCCTTCGATTAGGTCGAACTCTGATTTCGGAATTTTCATTAAAGAATTCAATGGCTCCATCATGGAACTTAATACCCGTGTAAAAAAATGCACCTTGGAGAAGTCGCTTCTCATTACCTAAAACAATAGTTTTCGGATTTAGAAATCCTAACGCTGGATGCCTCTTAGCCAATTCACAACGATTAACCCAAAACACCTTTAGAATCTTCTTAATTAGGTTTTTATCTACATTTTCATTGGTTATAACCTGCATAGAACCAACATTTAACCAACCAAATCTAGCGTTAATCACTGCCTTCCTTAAGGCCTTTAGTTTTAGACCTTCGATCTCCTTAACACTTAATTTCTCTTGTTGAACAAAAGACAATAGCTCTTCTCTCTCCATTTTATTTATTCTATCTTCTTCCTCGTAATGAAGAATTTCGCCATATCTTGACTTAACCAATGAATGAGGTATAGGCTTAAAAAAATCATATTGTTGAATCAGTTTAGTTCGTACCCTAGGATCATAGGGCACTACAAAAACATCAAGAGACGCTGTAGCTTGGATGATTGCTTGAGCTGGCAAAGCTCCTCCTAAAAATGCTGCGTCAGCAGATCCATCTCTAAGCATATCAACTGCAGAGCCTTGAGGAGAAAACAACGGGGTAAAAGTATTCCTTCCGACGCCATGGGCTTCAAGAATTGGGATAACAAACATTTCAAACCCAGCACCAGCTGGCCCAAGTACCACTCTCTTATCTCTTAGTTGGCCAATTGTCCGAATACCTGCTTCCCTTTTCGTAACAAACATTGCCACCAGTGGTGCCAATGTACAAACAGCTCGAATATTGTATGCGCCTTCATCTCTCCAACTAGACTCTCCTCGACTAGCAAAATAACTAATAGCTGAATTACACATGCCTAATTGAAATTCACCTGAATTAAGGCGACGAATATTTTCCTGACTACCTTTACTACCCTTGATTTGTACCTTCCATTGATTCATTCCTCGGTGTGAGTTGAGTATTTCTGCCAGTGCCCCACCAACAACAGGGAACGTACCTCCAATTGGGGAAGTACCAAAACTCAGAAAGCGCGTTTCTTGTGCGTTTTGACAGCTCACAGAGAGAACACAAATGACAACTAAAGAAAAATTGAACAAACTCCACCCTATTTTTTGACCAAGATACATAATTTTAGATTCCATCTTATATCTACTAAAGGTAACTAAAGACATCTGGAATTTAACATAACTTCCTAGGTAGGGCTATGTTATCTGTTACGAATAATAAGGCAGCCAAAAATAACCTGATAAAACTAATCTATTTACAGTAGGACCTAGGCAGGCCAAGAGATTCTCCACTCAGTACTGGACGATGTTCACATTTTCCCCTGTTTAAACTGTATGTGATATCCTATAAGTCTCAGGTTTATTTACTAATTCTATAATGCCTATACCTTACTGTGATTAAATAATGCTAAATAAATCAGAAAACTTTCTAATCATCGCTGTTTCACTAGTCTACCTTCTGCATCAGGACCTATGGTTTTGGGATACAGCTGAACCTTTCTTCTTTGGATTCATGCCGATTGGACTTTTTTATCACGTTTGTTTCTCCCTTGTTGCTGTAGGAATTATGGGCTTATTAGTTAAATATAGTTGGCCAGAATACCTTGAAAAGGAATGGGATGATTTCGAACACAAACAACACCCACCTAACTCTAAACCTCAGGATTAGTCTTAATCATGATCCCTACTATCGTTATTTTCTCCTACTTGGCTTTAGTTCTATATATCGGAATTTTTGCATTTAGGCGATCTTCTAAAACACCGGGGGCAGAAGATTTTTTTCTAGCTAGCCGCTCTCTTGGCCCCTACGTATTTCTATTTTCATTGTTCGGCACAAACATGACGGCATTTACGATTTTAGGAGCATCAGGACATGCCTTTAACCACGGGATTGTAACTTATGGACTTATGGCTTCATCTTCTGCTCTCATTATTCCCTTAACTCTTTTTTTTATTGGCACTCGAACATGGTTTCTAGGTAAAAAATATGGCTTCATAACTCCAGTGCAAATGTTTCGAGATCGCTGGGAATGTCGACACATTGGTACAATTATCTTTGTGGCACAAGCATGTTTTCTAATTCCCTACATAATAATTGCAGTAATGGGTGGTGGAGCTACTTTCTACTCTATAAGTGGAGGAATAATCCCATACTGGTTAGGTGGTGGGCTAGTTGCGGTGGTGGTGACAAGTTATGTCTTCTTTGGAGGGATGAGGGGTACAGCCTGGGTAAACACTTTTCAAACAACCCTTTTCCTTGGTTTTGGGGGGCTGGCCCTTTACGTTATTTCTTCAGGAATAGGTGGGTTTGACAATGTAGTAAATAAAATGGCTAATTCTCCAACTCTGTCATCCTTGTTGACAAGGGAAAATATTTCCCCTTTGATCTTTTTTAGTTATACATTTATCCCCCTTTCATCGATCGCTTTTCCTCACATTGGTATTTTTTGCTTAACAGCCAAAAAGCTTACTCAATTCAAAAAAACGGTAATTTTTTATCCTTTATGTATCTTGGCAATCTGGTTACCTTGCGTTTTACTTGGAGTTATTGCTAATGGTTTAACTGAGTCACCAGAGATCCAGGCAAAACAACAAGCACGTGAAATATTATCCAGTTCAGACACGTCACTTTCTATTACTGATCAAAAGAAATTACAACGACAAATGGCAGCTGATGACATTATTCCAATCCTTTTAAAGCGTTATGCACCTCTGTGGTTAGCAGGGATTTTGGGAGCAGGAATTATGGCAGCAGTTATGGCTAGCGACTCACAAATTCTTGCACTTTCTACAATGTTTACAGAAGATATCTTTGCTTTCTATGGAGGCAAACTACGTTTTGGAGAAGTTATTCAAGTCCAAACTGGTCGCCTTTTTATTGCTTTAATCACTCTAGTTGCTTACATTGTTGCCTTGAATTTACCTGCCTCAATTTTTGGACTAGCAATCCAGTATGCCTTTTCAGGGTATGCAGCTCTTTTCCCCTTATTAGTAGGAGCACTTTTTTGGAGAGGTAGTACCTGTTGGGGCGCATTAGCTAGCACTGTATGGGCGCTTTCTTCAGTTATAGCACTGGCTATCTTTCAAATAGTCTTTCCTGCCCCAGTTAGCTCTCCCTACATAGTCTGGTCCCTAGCAGGATTGGAAGTTATTACTAGAACTACTGGAGGAACTACCATCTTAGGATTTTTACCTGTGGTTCCAATGACTTTAATTTCTGCAGGTTTAATGGCTGGAGTATCTTTACTATCAAAAAAACCTACTCTGAATACCATTAACCGCTATTTTTTCAAGAACCTAGAACCCATACCACTATCTAAATAAATTACTGAATAACTTTTAATTAAAACTTAACTACCAAGCTACTAAAGCATCTTCAAAAATTCCAGCGAGATCATCCCTAGAAACAGGTCTAGGTGAAAGTTTAGTTACACGGTGTTGAGGCAGGGTCCCTTGGACTAGTTGAGGGATGTCTTCATAATCATAGCCCACAGCTTTTAACCCATTTGGCAGCTTTAATTCTTGCATGAACCTTATAATTTGATCGGAAAGGACTCTACCAGCGTCTGCTAATAATTTATCCGAAACATCAGCACCCAGAATTTTGGCCGCCTCAAGATGTCTTTCAGGACATGCAGAAGCTGTAAAACGAAAAGCAGAGGGAGCATTTAAGATAACTGAGATACCGTGTGGAACCATCGCATGATCAACATCATACCCATCAGGATAGAAATTTTTCACCATTCCCGAAACAGGATAGGACATACCATGAGGTAAATGAACACCGGCATTTCCAAAACCAACTCCAGCATAAGAAGCAGCTAATAACATTTGCGAACGGGCTAGATCATCAGAAGGGTCGGCAACAGCCCTAAACAAGAACTGGGAAACCAATCGTAAAGCTTCCAACGACCAAACATCACTGATAGGATTAGAACCTTGATATGCGGGTCTAATAATAGGTGTAACAGGATAACTACGTTGTTCAAAGGGGATTGCTGTATACGATTCAAGAGCATGACTCAAAACATCCAAACCAGTAGATGCACCCACTGCAGGAGGCATAGTTCTAGTATTCTCGGGGTCCAACAAGCCTAAGGTTGGTTTTAATCGTCTATGAGCAATTCCCGTTTTTGCTTTCATCGTTTTCAAATCAAAAATTGCAACTCCAGTTGTCTCACTGCCCGTCCCAGCTGTTGTTGGAATAGCAATCAAAGGTTTCAATATTCCTGGAACGGGTAATCCTTTACCTATTGGAGCATTAACGTAGTCGAGAAGATCTGCAGGATAACTAGAATATAAATTTGCAGCTTTTGCTGTATCAATTGTTGAACCCCCACCAATAGCTAGGAATCCATCCACTTCGTTCTCAACAGCAACTGAAACGGCTTCTTGAATTGACTCATCCGTTGGTTCAATTCTTACAGTATCAAACAATGTAAAGGATACATTTGCATCTTCTAGAGCCTGTAACGCTACTGTAACTGGAGGTAACTTCTGTAATGCTGGATCAAACACAACCATCACCTTATCAAGCTTCATGTCTTTACAATCCATACCAACTTCTTTAGTCACTCCACATCCAAACCGGATATTAGAGGTGGCCATATTAAAAGCAATTTCTTGAGACATCTACTCTCCTAAAAACCTAAATTGGGGAATAAGTTCAACATATTTTAGTCCTAACATTAGTTTGATTATCCAGGACCGAAACAAAACAGCTGACCATCATGGGACCCTATAACAATCCTTCCATATGCTATTGCTGGTGAAGCTGACAATGGACTGCCAGTGTCAAAATTCCACAGTTCTTTACCAGAGTCTACGCTTAACATGTAAAACCGACCATCATAGGATCCAACATAAACTCGATTACCAGAAATCACAGGAGAAGAATCAACCCTGCCACCGGTTAAAAAACTCCAGAGCATTTCTCCCGAATCTGCCTGTAAACAATAAACCCTTTTATCTCTGCCGCCAAGAATTACTCGACCTTCTTTTACTGCAGCTGAAGAATAGAAAGGAAGCTGACTTTTTTTAGACTGATATCGCCAAGAGATCTTCTGTGTCCTATAGTTAATTGCGATTACTTCATTACTAAATGTCCCAAAAAAAGCTTGGTCTCCGGACAGGGCTGAAGAAGCACCTGAATATCCAACGCCTGGAATATGAAACATTTCTCTACCATCAGAAACCCTAATAGCTCGAAAAGTTTCATCACAGCCTGAAATATAGGTCACTTTTTTCATGACACTGGGAGTTGCGTGCACAAACCCATCTGTTGCAATCTTCCAGATAAGGGTCCCCGATTTAGCTCCCAACGAATAAAGATAACTATCATAAGAACCAACTAAGATTTGATCACCTACTATCACCGGAGAGGATTTTATTTCTCCATCAGTGCGAAAACTCCAGACCTTCTCCCCAGTTAACCTATTAACAGCATGCAAAACTCCATCTAAATCCCCTATGAAAACTAACTCCTTCCCAACACTGGGAGATGATTCTCCGATACCAAACTTTGTTGCAGAATACCTCCATATTTCTTGGCCTGAATCTAAACTTATTGCTAATAAATCCCCAGACTGGGATCCAACAAATACCATACCATCTAAAATAGCAGCAGAAGATTCTATGGAATCGCCAACATCAAAAGTCCACCGGAGATCAGTTAATTCTGGATTGTTAGCAATTGTTGAACCCGTTAGGCTTGAATTCCCTCGGAATTGCGGCCAGGCATCATTGCCAGAAGATTGTGCCTGTCGATTGTTCTGAACATTTGAAGAAATTAGATAATTAGAGAAAACAAAAATTAAAACTAAGAAAAAACATTTTATAAACAATTGAAATTTAATAAAACTCTTTGAAATCAATCTATTCACTCCGGCGTAGTTTTTATAATTCAAGCAAGGTTCTCACAAACTCCAACGGTAAACCTCAAGGGCACCAGATCCATCAAATGCTCGAGGATTAAATTGTCCTGTCCACTGTTTAGCTGCAGCATTAGCTAGTCTACTAAGGTCACCTTCTAAAATACCGAAGTGTCCCAAGCTTGAAGGCATTTCACCCAAATGTACCATTTCTTCCAATTCAGAAGCTAATTCTTCGGGATTACCTTCATCCCGGTTATCTCTTTCTAGTATTCGAACAAGTTCATGATAACGATCTCCAACAACTGGCATGTTCCATCGAACGACCTTTGGAAGCAAAATTCCTATAGCAACTCCATGGGTAATTCCGTAAAAACACGTAAGAGGGTTAGCACAAGCATGACTAGCACCTAGCATTGAATTCTCAATCGCCATCCCTGCAAAATGCGCTCCTAATAACATACCCGCACGGGCATTAAGGTTATTTGAATTCTCTAACATTCGTGTATAACTATTTTGTAAAATTCGCCAAGCTTCACATGAATAATCTTCTGAAAAGGTATTTCTTTGTGTCGAAACATAACTTTCAACAGCATGGGAGATAGCATCAAAACCAGCAGCAACTGAAACTTGAACGGGTTGAGACAGTGTTAGTACAGGATCTAGTATGACCGCATTAAAAACTGCCTTAGGGTCTCCACAGGCCATTTTCATATTAGTCTTATTATCGGTAATGAGAGCATAAGTTTGCGCTTCACTGCCAGTACCAGCAGTGGTCGGTACCCCTATCATAGGTAAAAACTTTTCGGATGCCTTACCATAACCCCAGTAGTCCTGCATGCAACCACCATTAGTCAAAAGAAAATTGATTCCTTTAGCACAATCCAAAGAACTTCCTCCACCCAAACCAACGATAGAATCAATATCAAACTGGACCGCAAATTCTTTCCCTCTACTCACCATTAAGGAATCTGGATTTTCCTTAAAATCATCAAAAACAATTGGTTCACAGCCAGTCTTTTCTAAATAACCTATTGCCTTCTCAACGTGACCTGAATTTACTAAGCCTCGATCAGCTACCAACAAGGGACGTTTAAATCCAAAGTCATGAGCTAATACACCCAATTTGTTAAGTGTTCCATCACCAAAAATAACATTATCTTTTAGTTTAGACTTGAAAGGAGTTAGATTCATTAAAATCGCATTTTATTGTTCTATTCACTCACATCAAAAATAGTGCAATGGGTAGGGTACTAGATAGTAGTTAAAAACCTGCAGCATGCCCATCTTTTCTAGATTCAGAGGCACCATGGTACACTTGGTTAAATGAATCAAAGCCAATCGCTTGATACCCACCAAAGGGTCCTCCATTAAGATTAATTTTGTGTCCCATTTTCTGTAGTTTGTTCACTTGTTCCATACTAAAACCCGGCTCCAGTTGTATTATTCCTCCTGTCCTCATTTTACTACCAGTTGGGTCAGATGAACCATCGTGGTTAATTCTTGGTGCATCCCCCGCTTCCTGGAGATTCATATTGAAATCAATTAAATTAATAACCACCTGAACCTGCCCCAAAGGTTGAAAATCTCCTCCCATTACACCAAAGCTCAAAAACGGTTCTTCATCCTTAGTTACAAAACCAGGAATAATGGTGTGAAATGGTCTCTTATGTGGGGCATACGTATTAAAATGTCCTTCTTCTAGTGTGAACAGTTCTCCCCTATTTTGAATCATAAAACCAAGACCCTCTGGAGTCATCCCCGATCCCATTCCTCTAAAATTACTTTGAATTAGTGAGACCATACACCCTGATTCATCTGCAACAGCAAGATACACCGTATCAGACACCTTCAAGACAGGATTTCCAGCGTCGTATCGTTCTGCTGCCTTGTTAGAATCCATTAGGTTTCTGCGTTGACGGGAATAATCTTTAGATATTAAATGACTTACTGGTATTCGATTAAACTCTGGATCTGCATAAAATCGAGCTCGATCCTCAAAAACTAGTTTTTTTGCTTCTACAAAATGATGGATGTATTCAGCAGCTCCAAATCCCATATTCCTAATATTATAATCTTCTAAAATATTTAATATTTGCAGCACGGCAATGCCCTGGCTATTAGGAGGGAGTTCCCAAACCTGATAACCCCTATAGTTAGTGGATACAGGCTCAACCCAATTTGATTGATGCTCTGACAAATCCTTTTCCTTAATAAATCCACCTAATTTATTAAGATAGCGCTCTATCTTTTTTGCGATTTCTCCTTCATAAAAAGCTTCTCTTCCCCAATCACCTATCTTCTCAAGAGTATCTGCAAGTCCGGGATTTCTAAATATTTCTCCCTCCAAAGGAGCTCTACCATTTAGAGTAAAAGTTTCTTTAAATCCTGGCCATCTATCGTGAATAGGCACACTATTCCCCCAGCTTTTGGAAATTACTTCTGATACTGGGAAGCCTTTTCTTGCGTAGTAAACAGCTGGAGCCAATAGACGTTTCATTGGAAGCTTACCAAACCGTTTATGTAGTTTAAACCAACCATCTACACACCCTGGCACTGATACGGAAAGTGGTCCGTATGAAGGGATTTTCTGTAAACCCTGATTTTTTAAGTGTTCTAAAGAAAGTGCGTAGGGAGAGCGCCCGCTAGCGTTGAGTCCAATCAATTTTCGGGAGACAGGTTCCCAGACCATACCAAAAAGATCCCCTCCAATTCCATTAGATACAGGCTCAACAACTCCTAACATTGCATTTGAAGCAATAGCTGCATCAACTGCAGAACCACCACTTTTGAGTATGTCAATTGCTACTTGAGTTGCCAATGGCTGGCTAGTAGCAGCCATTCCATTTTGGGACAATACTTCTGAACGAGTAGCCCATCTACCACCAAATTTTTTAATCACTTATCTCCTTAAAGAGATTGTTTTCAATGCAGAAGTTTCCACCCTCGAAGGCAAAAGAAAATCTACATTTATAAATTAGATTACTAAAAAGATATTCTTTTGTGTTCCTCTAAATAAATTTATCGGACCTCATTAACGATTGCAACCTGACAAGTTGGGTATTCAGATTTCTGCTACCTCTAGCTGTTAATACCTATAAATTATCTGAAACACTTAATTTGAGAAACAATTTTTAAATTTTAGTACTGGAGGTTTATAGGCAAAATTATCTATTACTACTATTGATTAGGTAGGATAATAGATGCTATTAAACTATTTTCCCAGTTTAATTTTAACTT
>CAYWYX010000003.1:67871-74661 GCA_964462735.1 uncultured Acidobacteriota bacterium
ATTCAAATTAAAAGAACAAAAACTGACCGTTTTTCATCAGTTAGGACTACGCCTTAAATATAATGTTTTCTGATCAACGAAGCTCTTACGATCTTAATTTGTAAGTATTCCTGCTATAATTATTTCTCTAGCTGTGTTTTTCCTTGGGTATAACCAGAATTTTTGCGTAAGAAGCTACTTGCTCGGTTATCAATTTTCTTTTATTTTAGAAATTTAAAAGATGATCAGACTAAAAATAAGAAAAAGACCTACACCTACAAGGTTAAACAAAAACCCCAGTCGCTGGTATTGGTCAGGTCTTCATTCGTCTTGGTTGAAAATTTTCCTTGCACTATTAATTTTTTCATTTGTTGTTGTCAGTTTTGTATTAATTGATACTTACATCAAATTTTCTCGTCAAATTGACCAAAAAATCAGTGGTGAAATCTTTTTAAATACTGCTAAAATTTATGCCTCTCCCCTACTGATTTATCCGGGTCAAACCATTGACCCACTTTACATTAAAAACTATTTAAAAAAGGCTGGCTACTCTTCAGAAAAATCAGAGGATAACCTTTTAGGTTATTATGACTGCCACGAGAAACGGTTAGAAATTTTTCCAGGACCCGATTCATATTTTTCTAAAAACCCTGATGTCGGTGTTGATTTTGAACAGAATAAAAAAAAGAATGAAATTAAAAGCATTGTTTCATTGGCAACAGAGGACCCCTTAGAATCTTATCATCTTGAACCGCATCTCATAACTCACCTTTTCGACAAAAGTCGGGAGAAACGTCGCTTAATCGAATACTCTGAAATTCCTCCAGTCCTGATTCAAGCAGTAATGGCAATAGAAGACCGAAGATTCTTTTCACATTATGGATTTGACCCGATAGCTTTAATCAGAGTGGCGATTGGAGGATTCGAACGTGGAGCTAGCACAATTACTCAGCAGTTGGTTAGATCTTCAAGCTTTTGGTTGACTAGAGAGAGACGAATTATTAGAAAAGCTAAAGAAATTTATATGTCAGCTATTTTAGAAACTCGGCTCTCTAAACAAGACATTCTCACTCTCTATTCTAATGATATTTATTTAGGACAGCGGGGATCGTTTAGTATTAATGGATTTGGAGAGGCAAGTACAAACTATTTTGACAAGGACATTCGGGATATTAACCTTCCTGAAGCTGCCTTATTAGCTGGTTTGATTCAGTCACCTAACCGTTATAGCCCTATTAAATATCCTGAAAGAACAATAAAACGGAGAGACACAGTTTTGTTGTCTATGCTTGATGTCGGCAACATTTCTGAAGAGCAATATCGAGCAGCAACAGAAGCACCCTTGAAAGTGGCCGCCTACAGTACAGATCTTAATGATGCTCCTTATTTTGTAGATATGTTAAAAGATAAACTTCTTGAGACTTACTCAGAAAAAGAACTTCTCACTGAAAAATTAAAGGTTTATACCACATTAGATCCTGACTTGCAGTACATTGCATATCAAGCAGTTCGGAAAGGAGCAGAAGAAGTAGATCAACTTTTATCTAAACGTAGACGACGAAAGGTTAAAAAGAAAAAAGACTCTTCAACAAATGAAAATACGGTTCCCTTAAACGACCGTGTTCAAGTCTCCTTAATCGCTTTGGATCCTAAAAATGGAGAAATTAAAGCCTTGGTAGGTGGCAGGAACTACGGAATGAGCCAATTAAATCGTATTACCCATGCAAAAAGGCAACCTGGTTCAATTTTCAAACCTTTCGTTTTTGCTGCAGCCATTAATTCAGCTATAGAACAAACCCCTCCAATCATAACAACCTCAACTCTAGTTGATGATGTCAAAACAGTGTTTGAATTCAATGAGGAGCCTTATGAGCCAAACAACTATGGAGCAAAATTTTATGGTCCAATCACTCTTCGAATGGCCTTAACTAAATCCCTGAATGTAGCGACGGTTAAATTTGCAGAAATGATTGGCTGGGAAAAAGTTGTTACTCTAGCTCGTTCTGCTGGACTAAATAAAAAGATCCTAGCTACACCAGCAGTTGCGCTAGGCGCATATGAAGTCACACCTCTAGAAATGGCAGGTGCTTTCACCATCTTCGCTAATAAGGGTATTAGAGTAGAGCCCCAGTTTATCAAACAAGTGTTAGACCGCAAAGACACAGTCTTGTTCGAATCAGAAGTGTTAGCTACTAATGTCCTCGACCCCCGCATTGCTTATATGATGACCAATCTTATGTCAGGAGTCATCAACCGTGGCACTGGTGTCCGGGCCCGAAGATTAGGTTTTCAATTACCAGCTGCAGGAAAAACTGGAACTTCTCACGACGGATGGTTCTCAGGATACACCCAAGGGTTACTCTGTATTGTCTGGGTTGGCTTTGATGATTACCGAGAATTAAATCTAGAGGGTGCGGCCTCAGCCTTACCAATTTGGACAGAGTTTATGAAAAAGGCAACTGAACTTCATCCATGGCTAGCTGCAGATGAGTTTGAAGAGCCAAATGAAGGAATGATTCGAGTTCATATCGACGAAGAAACAGGTCTACTGGCAGCCCCTGATTGCCCAAGCGTTATCTATGAGTACTATATTCCGGGTACAGAACCATCTCAGTCTTGTGGTTTTTCTGCTCACGAATGGCTTTATGATCAGAGGGAAATGCGCAAAGATTCGCAAGTTTCTCCAATTTGGCAATCTGAAGCTAACGAGAAGACTCGCAAAAAACCTACAATTTTTAAAAAGATTTTTTCAAAAATCTTTTAAATATATTAACCTTTTAACCAAACTATCTTGTGGATACCCATAAAAAAATTAGGAGGCCCTGTCAAGGCTATGAAAAGCCTTATTTTAATTGATCATTTAGTTTGTCAACAATTAAACGACCAACATTTAAAGCTGCTGTAGCCGCAGGGGAAGGAGCATTACAAACATTTAGAACACGGTGACTTTCTTGTATATCAAAATCATACACTAAACTTCCCAAGGGATTTAGTGCCTGTGCTCTTATTCCAGAAGGAGCTGCCTCTAGATCAGAAGAGGTGATTTCCGGCACAAGTTTCTGAAGTGCTCGAACAAATGCCTCCTTACTCAATGAGCGCCACATTTCTTCAAGTCCCACTCGCCAATATTTTCTGGCAAGCCTCAGGAACCCTGGATAGGTTATTGATTCAAAAAAATCTCGAAAATTAATATCAGTTTTACGATACCCTTCCCTGGCAAGAGCAAGAACTGCATTGGGTCCGCATTCTACGCCCCCACTAACCATTCGAGTAAAGTGCACACCTAAAAATGGAAAATCAGGATCAGGTACAGGATAGATAAGTCCTCGACAAAAATGGTGGACACGGGATTTCAATTCGTAATACTCTCCCCGAAATGGAATAATCTTTGCCTCTGGTTTGCTCCCACTTAATCGGGCTACCCGGTCAGAATGCAAACCGGCACAATTGACAAGATAATCAGATTCAAGGACACTATTTTGACAAGTTACTCGCACTATTTTGTCCTGTGTCTCTATAGCTTTAACCTGACATTTAGTAATAACTTGTCCTCCCTTACTTATGATGCACTTGACTAACTTTTGACAAACCTTTTTATAGTCTACAATGCCTGCTTCAGGAACATGTATTGCTTTAATTCCAGCTACCCATGGCTCTAACTCTTTTAACCGCTCGGACCCAATCATCGTACAAGTAACTCCGTTAGCTTGTCCCCGCTGGTAAATTAAATTTAGACGAGGCATTTCCTCTTTATTAGTTGCTACAATGACCTTGCCACAAATTTTGTAAGGAATGTCTTGTTCATCACAAAATGCTTGCATTGCCATCCTACCTTCTTGGCAATTTCGAGCCTTTAGTGAACCGGGTTCATAATAAATTCCTGAATGTAAAACTCCAGAGTTACGCCCAGTTTGATGGACTGCAACCTCAGCTTCTTTTTCTAGAACTACAACATTTTTTGTTTGATGACGTTGAAGTAGGTTATAAGCCGTAGATAATCCAACAATTCCACCACCAACAATGATTACATCAACCTTTTTCATTTGTCTTTTTTCTGTGAATAAAGATTTCTAATTAGCAAAACCACCTAAAATTCTTTAAGCCACATTTTTAAGTTCATCAGTAACTCCCTCCACAAAAATTTTTACCATCTCATCTGCTTCAGGAATAGTAGTAATCAGCGGAGGAGCAAAACCAATCCAATGAGGATCACATCTAAGAATTAAACCCTTCTTTAAAAGTCGTTTTTCAACTCTTTTTCCAAAGTTTCTGGAGTCTGAAAATGATCTCTTTGTTTCCATTTCCTCCACAAATTCAACACAACTCAATGCACCCTGTCCCCTAACCTCACCTAAAACACCCAGAGCGGCTACTTCTTTCTGTAATCGGCTACGAATATATTCTCCAATCTTTGCCCCTTGAGATATTAACTCTTCTTTTTCCATAACCTCAATCACAGCTAATCCTGCTGCTGCTGAAATAGGATTACCACCAAATGTATGACCATGTGCAAAACTGATATTTTCAGATTCGTCACCCCAGAATGCAGAAAAATGTAACTGATCTTTTACAATCATACCGGCCAGAGGAGCATAACCACTTGCCAATCCTTTACCTATACATAGAATATCTGGATCTACACCAAAGGTTTGAGCAGCAAACCAATTCCCTGTTCGACCCATACCAGTAATGATTTCATCGTAGATTAATAATACGTTATGCTTATCGCAAATATCCCTAATTTCTTGGAAGTATTCAGTCGGGGGGACCAAAATACCTCCTGTATTACTCATTGGTTCGACAATAAAAGCAGCTACAGATTCAGGTCCTTCTCGTTCTAACATATATTCAAGCATTTTTGCACACAGAACGTTACATGAGGGGTACTCAAGATTATATGGACACTGAAAACATGAAGGAGGAGGCAGATGTTCAAATCCAGGAAGAAATGGTCCAAAAACTGCCTTTCTCGGGCCCCCCAAACCTGATGCTGACATAGCTCCTAGAGTACCCCCATGATAACCGGTGTAGTTAGCAATTATTTTGTATTTAGATGGATTTCCACTTTGATTGTGGTACTGGCGTGCAAATTTTATGGCTGATTCAGTTGCTTCTGAACCCCCACTTATCAATTTAATTGTATTTAGGTCATTAGGGGTAATTTCAGTTAGCTTTTTAGCGAATTGAATTGTTGTGTCTGAAACAGCATGCAGAGGAGCAACAAAACTAACTCTTTCCTGCTGTTTTCTTATTGCCTCAATCACATATTCATTTCCATGTCCTATATTAACAACATATATACCGGAGACACCATCGAGATAGCGTTTACCATGAACATCAGTGAGATAAATACCCTTGGCTTCTTGGATGATCAGTGGATCCTGACAAAACACTTTCATCTGCTGCATGTCAAGCATCAAGTGTTGAACGTTCTTAGTTAAATCATTAATCAATTTCATAAAAACCTCTTATTCAAAGGAATAATGTCATTATTTACTACTATTAACCATCCACTAGAAATGAACAGTTAGAATGTCTTAATACTTCGGGATTCATAATATGCTTAGGTATCTTGCTATTATTTAAGAGGATAAAGTCGTCTACTAGACTACGAAACACTCCATTAAACGCATCTCCCGAATCGCTCGCAATGTGCGGAGTAATGATAACATTATTAAAATCTAATAACTGCAGATCCATAGGTGGGGGCTCCTCTGTTAAGACATCTAGTGCTGCTCCTGAAATCTTGCCCTCTTTTAGTGCTCTTATCAGCGATAATTCGTCAATAATTGCTCCACGAGAAGTATTAATCAGATAGGATCCTGCTTTCATCATGAAAAATGATCGAGAATCTAGCATCCCTCTAGTCTCTCTGGTGAGGGGGACATGTATTGACAGAATATCTGAGGTTTTTAATAACTTCTCATAACCAACAAGTTCTACACCTAACTTCTTAGCTATCTTAGCATCTGGATTTCGACTGTAGGCTAAAATGTTAAATCCAAATGCGTTAGCTTTTTTTGCAACATTTTTAGCAGCTCGTCCAAATCCCAATAAACCAAGAACTTTTCCTGATAAACCCATACCAACAAAACGATGTCGTTGGTTCCAACGATCAGCTCGCAAGTCTCTATCCGAAAAAACAATTTTTCTAACTAGGGCTATGATTAAACCTAATGTGAAATCACCATTAGCCTCGTGTACCTCTGGAGCATTCACCACGATAATACCTTTATTGGTGGCTGCGATCAAATCAACTGAATCAACACCTACACCGTCACAACCAATCATACGTAGGGAGTTTGCAGAACTAATAACCTCTGAATCCATTGCATCATCAGACATTATGACAAAATAAACCCCAGATAAATAACCAATCATCTCTTTAACAGTAGCTTTTCGACCTAGAGATATTCTGTTAATCTCCGCCAATCCATCAAGACGTTCTAATTCAGATTTAATGTTTTTTTCTGCGTAGTAACTGGTTACAAGAATTTTCTTTTTCATTGACAATTTGTTTCTCTAGGGAGTACAGCACCCCTCTCTCCTATTTTTTGGCCACGATTTAAATTTAAAATTTAGTTAATAAGTTTTTTAATAAAGTAATGATGTATTACCTTAACCTTGCTTATTTAAGTAACTAAATTAGAATTATTTATGTTCTAGTTTCTACTTTCTGCTAATAAACTCTTTTTCAGCTTAATTCGTTAAATCCTTGCCAGGTAATTTTTGAACAGATGGCTTCTATTTTTGGCCATGCTTCTTGATGTTCACTAGAAATAGCCCAAGAGGCTCTTTGTTTTTCACTATT
>CAYWYX010000004.1:0-63170 GCA_964462735.1 uncultured Acidobacteriota bacterium
ACCAACTATAGTGGGTTGGAATAAAGGAACGTTGTATCCCGTTTTTGCCGGCAAAAATGAGAACCCCAGGTAGGCCATTAGCTGGATTTATACCTTTTAGATCCAAGGTTGATTGCCGATTGTATTTTTCACGACGTCCTGTATCAGTTCTCAGCCGAAGTCTAAAGTTCCAGTTAAGCTGAGGAGTGATCTTATATTCATGTTTAACCGAAGCTTTGTACACCTCTGCCCGATGATAGGAAGGGTGCAGGACTATTGACTGTAACGCACGATCGGCCATTCCTAGCAGGAATTGGGCAAAGGGACTACCGGTATTATTAATCCCTGGAAGTGAAGTTAATTGTCCGCCAAAGTCAAAGCTTCCTGAAGGATGCCTAGAGCGAAAACTATTTAAACGTCTCAAAAATCCCTGAAAAACGAGATTGAAAGTATGATTATTCTTACGGACGATAATGCCATTTTCTGCGAAATATAGTTCTTTTTTATAACGTCTTTGAGTCCGATTACTGCTTCCTAAATCAATCATGTCATCAATCTCAAAGTTAGGAAATACTCCGGGCTGTATCCCACTGAGCCCAAGCTGATTCGGAAAGTCTATTTGGGAATCGTTGACTTGAACACTTGCATCAGACCGGAAATAGAAACCAAGCTTAAATTGATTGGTGACATTTGGTGAGATATTGAGAGTATCAGTGAAGTCACCCTCGCTGGAACTTACACGACGATCAGGTCTTCCAGGATTTGCGGCATTATCAAAAATTGGTGCTGAACCGTCTATGCCAGATGAAAATCGGCTATTCCAGGTTAATTTGTGATTCATTCCCCTACGGTGATCAATGTTCAGGATTGTTCCGTTGGGGGTATTGGTTTGAACCATATTAGTGAAGTAATTGTTTTGTAAGAAAGGACCAATGTTAGCATTAGGAAGCGGATAATAGGCGACAGCTTTTTTTGCAACTGGATCGATGCGGTTCTCTGGAATACGATTTCCTGGAAATGGATCACGAAGGTATTGAAGGTTTGATCTAGAGATTGGCTGTGAGGAATCATAATCTGGATTGAGGCGAGTAGTAGCTGGATCATATATAGTTACTGGTCGGCCAGCATGGTCTACCAAGTCTGAAAAATCCCCTAATCGCTGTTGAACAGTTGGAACTTCAGCTAGTGTTGCATCTGATTGCTTCTCTCTGGTCCCCTCGAAAGTTATTGAAAAAAAAGTCTTATTGTTTCCATTGTAGAGCTGAGGAATGATGAGAGGTCCTGTTAAATTAAACCCAAACTGATGTCTTCGCAGAGTTGATTTTGTTTTGTTGGCCTGTCTTACTTCATGTGGTAAGGCGTCTAAAGCATCATTCCTAAAGTACTCATAAAAGTTTCCTCGATAGTCACGACGTCTAATCTGAAATCCATTTCCTTTTTTATTACCGGGATATTGGATCGAAATCCTTTCAATCTGGTCTTCGTAAGCATCAATTGCCTTGTCAATAGAAGGTGGAACCTTTTGGGATTTGGAAGCTGTTTGACTTGTAGAATTTCTAGGAACAAGCAGAGTAGAAAATTCTATGGGATTAGAATTTTGTTTAGAATTATGAGATTCAAGAGTTTTTCTTTTGCTATCTTTTTTGAAAACTGGGGTTGCCGACAGAATCCCTGTGAAGTTTACAAATAATAGAAGGGCGATTAAGTGTTGATAGGTTATTTTTCTAATTTGTTTCTTATAGTTCATTATCTAGCATTAAATCCCGTTAAAGACACAATATATTCTATATATTAGAAAAATGAATTATATACTACCTTTTATCGATAATCATTTTTTCAATAGTGCTGTCGATTTAGAATTGTGGGTAATTATTTTTAAGTTAATGAAAAAATTTATCTAGACTGGTGGATAAGTGCAAAGAAGTTTTTCTAAAATAGGTTGATTGGCAGCAGGAAAAGAATAATTTTTTAATTCTTTTGGATACACCCATTTAAATTGTTGACATCCTAAGGCTTTGACATTTCCGTTTAAATAGCGACAACAAAAGAAAATCAAATGAACAATTTTTTCAGGGTACTCATGCTTGGTGAGAAATTTTTTTTTCTCTATAACCACTTGGATTTTGAGTTCCTCCCAAAGTTCTCTAGTTAAGCATTCTTCGAAAGATTCGTTAGGCATTTTTTTACCCCCAGGAAATTCCCAGAGATGAGGTAAATGGGCATGGGCTAACCTTTGAGTAATAAGAATTCGTCCTTGGTGAAAAATTATACCTATAGCGACTTCAACTCTCGGTTTCATCACAGGATGTTTGTCCTAGGTCATTAAAAGGATTAATGGTGTCCAGAGTATTTTAAGAGAATTTATCTGGTTTTCAGTCTAACAGTTTTTGGGAAGACGTAACTTGACCAAGCCTGTTACTTGTGATATTTTTCCCATGCTTTAGTTCGAGGACTTCCAACCTACCCATCTTCTATATTATTATAGAAAAATTGGCAGGTGATCAAATTGTAATTATTCACGTACCTGTCAAATAGCTAAAAATGGAATTAGTTCAAGTAGATCTTTCAGTTGTCATCATACTTTTACTTGTATGGACTCTTTATTTTATATTAAAACGATCATTTTTTGATCCAATTAATAAGATACTGGAGGATAGGGACTTAGCAATCAATGGGGCACAAAAGGAGTCTCTCCAAAAGGGAAAAGAATTGGAGGAGAAATCCCGAATCTACCAGGAAAAATTAAATGCAGCTCGTTTGGAAGTTTATAACCAACAAGAAATTCTTCACACCGAAGCTTTGAATGAACAATCCCAAATTATTTATAAGGCACGTGAAGAATCAGAAGATATTATTCAATCTACTAAAAAAGAACTTCAGAGCCAGGTAGTAAATGTAAAGAAAAATCTGGAATCTGAACTAACGCCTATCGCTGATGGAATTGTTAAAGCGATCCTACGCTAAATATCATTTAGGTAAGTATTTTTTGACCAGTGGCATTTGTATGCTGGTAGTCCTCTGTGTTTCCGTGGAAAGTATCGGATTGAGGGATGAACCACATACTGACAATGCTAAAACTCCATCTAGGATTGATTCAGTTGAATTGGAACATGGAAACGGACAAAATGAAGAACACCATGGAAATCCTTGGTCAATTATCTGGAAGTGGGGTAATTTTATCCTATTGTTTGGTGGTCTTGCTTACTATTTGCGCCAACCGCTGAAGGATTTTTTGAATGCAAGAGCACATAGCATTCAACAAGGTTTAATCAGTGGGGAAAAAGCACAAAAAGAGGCGTCTGAAAAGATTGTAGAAGTAGAAGCTAGGTTGGCTGGAATTAGTAATGAAATAGAAGCCCTTAAGATTAAAGCCACAAAAGAAGGAGAAATTGACAAAGCTAGAGTTATAAATGATGCTAAGTTAGAAGCCGAAAAAATTCTGGAATTGGCTAAACAAGAAATCGAGGGTCTTCAGCGATCAGCATATTTGGAATTAAAAGCACAAGTTGCAGAGTTAACGGTACAGATAGCTGAAAAGCAATTAAGAAGTGGACTAGGACCTGACGAGAACCAAAGAATTATGTCAAGGTTTGTCCAGTCACTGAAAGAAAAGTGATTTTGACGAGGTGGTTAAAGTTCACTGGAAGTTAGGTCATCAAATTTTTTACAAGTGGAGTTGAAACGTGGCAGCAATTGAGAATCATTTTGCCAAGGCATTGGTCGAGGTTACTTTTGAGCTTAATCAGTATGAAAGAGTCGATCGTGATCTAGACCAGTTCAATCAGTTACTCCAGAAAAACCAGGAGCTAAATGCTTTTTATAAGAATCCAGTTATTTTGGTAAGTCAGAAAAAAAATAGCACTTCACAAATTCTTTCCAAGTTGGGTTTTAGTAAGATATCTTCTAACTTTCTCTTTATCCTTGTAGATAGGAACCGTATCAATCGTCTTAATGTAATTTTAGAAGCTTTCAGACAAGGGGTAAGAGAGCGTTTAGGGGTTGTTTGGGTTGATGTTACAACTTCTGTTGACATTGATGGAGATACTCAGAATCATTTGAGGATAGCTCTTTCCAAATTTAGTGGAAAAGAGGTTCAGCTGCAGTTCAATACTGATCCCCATATATTGGGTGGAGTCATTGCACGTGTTGGCGATACCATTTATGATGGTTCGGTTCGACAACAGTTACAGTTGATTAAGGATCAGCTCAGTTCGTAGGTTTGACCTGTCCATGGAGAAACTAAATGGAAATCAAAGCAGAAGAGATTAGTAAGATTATTCGTGCCCAGATCGCAGACTATGAGTCTAATGTAGTAGTTAGCGAAGTCGGAACGGTTATTTCGGTAGGAGATGGAATTGCTCGTATCCATGGACTTGAGAAGGTTATGTATAGCGAACTCCTTGAATTTCCCCATGGAGTGTCTGGAATGGCACTTAACTTAGAAGAAGATCAGGTTGGTGCAGTTCTTCTTGGTGAGGCATCTAAGATTAAGGAAGGTGATCTTGTAAAAAGAACTAATAAAATTATGGCTGTACCTGTTGGCGAGTCGATGGTGGGACGGGTAGTTAATGCTTTAGGGCAACCGATTGATGGTAAAGGTCCTATTAATACAAAAAAATTCAATCCTGTTGAACGGATAGCTCCAGGAATTGTAGATCGAGAACCAGTTAAGTTGCCACTGCAAACTGGTCTCAAATCGATTGATTCTATGATTCCAATTGGACGTGGACAGCGGGAACTTATTATTGGGGACAGACAGACGGGTAAGACTGCTGTAGCCATAGATACAATCATTAACCAGAAAGGTGGGGATGTTATCTGTATCTATGTTGCTATTGGACAAAAGCGTTCTACTGTTGCGCAGGTAGTTCAGACCTTGTTTGACAACGATGCTATGGCTTATACAATTGTGGTCTCTGCTTCTGCTTCTGATCCTGCTCCAACGCAATATATAGCACCTTATGCGGGGTGTGCCATCGGTGAATTTTTCTGTGATCAAGGCAAGCATACTCTTTGTATTTATGATGATCTGTCCAAACATGCAGCAGCTTACCGGGAGATCTCCCTACTACTTCGTCGTCCCCCTGGCAGAGAAGCCTATCCCGGAGATGTTTTTTATCTTCATTCTCGTTTGTTGGAGCGAGCCGCTAAGCTTAATGAAAGCAGGGGTGGTGGTTCACTAACTGCTTTGCCAATTATTGAAACTCAAGCTGGGGATGTCGCTGCCTACATTCCTACGAACGTAATCTCAATCACAGACGGACAAATCTATTTGGAGTCCGATCTTTTTCACTCTGGTATTCGTCCAGCTATTAATGTGGGTTTGTCGGTTTCTCGTGTCGGAGGGAGTGCTCAAATTAAGGCTATGCGTCAAATTGCGGGTACTTTACGACTAGAGCTAGCTCAGTTTCGAGAATTGGCAGCCTTTGCTCAATTTGGTAGTGATTTAGATAAATCTTCACAAGCTCAATTAAGCAGAGGCCAACGCCTTGTGGAAGTGCTAAAGCAAAATCAATACTCCCCACTGTCTGTAGAAAAGCAGGTGATCATTGTTTTTGCTGCAACCAATGGATACTTGGATTCACTAGAAGTTGAGGATTGTGGGCCTTTTGAACAAGGTCTCTATCCTTTTTTGGATACTCACAATCCATCTTTGGCACAAGATATTTTAAAAAAGAAGATACTTGATGATGACTTAAAAGCACAACTTGAAGTCGTACTAGATGAATATTCTAAAAAGTTTGTGGCTGAAAAGGAAGTATCTAGTTCTAGCTCGACTGGGTAAATTCATAGAGTTTGTTAGTTTGAGGTTAAAAAATTGAGTTAGAAGGTTTTATCTTGGATAAAATAGAACAATCCCCATTGGTTCCATATGCCTAATGTTTTAGATATCCGTCGCAGGATACGCTCTGTAAAAAATACTCAACAAATTACTAGGGCTATGAAAATGGTTTCTGCTGCAAAACTGCGGCGCGCCCAGGAAAATATGTTAAATGCTCGTCCTTATGCTAACCGTGTTCTTTCTGTTATTAAGAGTCTAGTTGGCTCTTGTGAAGAAAAAATCCATCCTTTGCTAGCAGAGCGAAAGGAAGAGAAAATTCAGTTGGTTGTTTTTACTGTTGATAAAGGATTATGTGGGGCTTTTAACACCAACATTATTAAATCAACAGAAGCCTTTTTAAACAAACATCAAGGTAAGTCTTTAAGTTTGTATTGCGTAGGTAAAAAGGGACGGGATTACTTTGCAAAGCGTGCAATTCCCGTAAAGCAGGAATTGGTAAATTTGTTTAATCGGATCGATTATAGACAGGCCCAAAAGATTGGAGCTAATCTTATTTCCCAATTCAAAAGTCAGGAGATCGATGCTATTTATCTTTTATACAATGAGTTCAAATCAGTTATCCAACAACGTATTGTGGTTGAACGACTTTTACCGATTCCAACATTTGAAACTGAAACTAGCGATTCTATAGTTGATTATTTTTATGAACAATCTCCTGTTGATATTTTAGCAAGTTTGATTCCCAAACATATTGCAGTTCAGATATATAGAGCATTGTTAGAATCTTCAGCAGCTGAACACGGTGCACGTATGACAGCTATGGATGCTGCAACTAATAATGCGATTGAAATGATTGACTCCTTAACCCTAACTATGAACCGTGCCCGTCAAGCGGGAATAACTAATGAAATAATTGAGGTTGTAAGTGGTGCAGCTGCATTGAAGTAGGTTTTTTATTTTTTTGTGGAGAAGATTATGAATATTGGTAGCGTGGTCCAAGTAATTGGCCCAGTCATTGATGTTGAATTTAAAGAACAAGAACTTCCACCAATTTATACAGCTATTCGAGTTACGAGTGAAGGTTTCGATGTTCCTAATCCAATCGATATTATTGTTGAAGTGGAACAACATTTAGGTGAAGGTCGAGTAAGAGCTGTCTCAATGCAACCAACTGATGGTCTAGTTCGGGGAATGAAAGCTATTGATACGGGAGCTCCAATCTCTGTGCCAGTTGGTCGTGAAATGCTTGGACGTATTGTAAATGTGATTGGTCAACCTGTGGATGAACAAGGGCCGATTAAGACTTCAAAAAGTTATCCTATTCACCGACCGGCTCCTCTATTTGACGAACAAGATACCAAACAAGAAATGATGGAAACTGGTATTAAAGTGATTGACCTACTTGAACCGTATCTTCGTGGTGGAAAGATTGGGCTTTTTGGTGGGGCCGGTGTTGGGAAAACAGTTATTATCATGGAACTGATCAATAACATTGCTACCAAACATGGGGGATTTTCCGTATTTTCTGGAGTGGGCGAACGTACCCGTGAGGGGAATGACTTATGGTTAGAAATGAAAGAGTCAGGTGTTATTAATAAAGCAGCTCTGGTTTATGGCCAAATGACTGAACCCCCTGGGGCAAGGTTGAGAGTTGGCTTAACTGGTTTGACTGTGGCTGAATACTTTCGTGATGAAGAAGGCCAAGACGTTCTTCTTTTTATCGATAATATTTTTAGATTTACTCAGGCAGGATCAGAAGTATCAGCTCTTTTAGGCCGAATGCCTTCTGCTGTAGGTTACCAACCTAATCTAGCTTCTGAAATGGGCGAACTCCAGGAACGGATTACTTCTACAAAAAAAGGTTCTATTACCTCGGTACAGGCGATTTATGTACCTGCTGATGATTATACTGATCCTGCTCCAGCAACAGCATTTGCTCATCTAGATGCCACTACAAATCTCTCGCGTACAATTGCTGAACTAGGGATTTATCCAGCAGTTGATCCACTGGCATCAACCTCTAGGATTCTCGATGCTAGGGTTATTGGTGAGGAGCATTATAATACTGCACGAGATGTAAAATTGATTTTGCAGAAATATAAAGATCTCCAGGACATCATAGCTATTCTTGGCATTGATGAGTTATCTGAGGAAGATAAACTTACGGTAGCCCGTGCTAGGAAGATTCAGCGATTTTTGTCTCAGCCTTTCTTTGTCGCTGCTCAGTTTACAGGCTTAGAGGGAAAGTACGTGCCATTGCATGAAACAATTAAGGGCTTTCAGGAAATTGTTGAAGGTAAGCACGATGAAATTCCAGAGCAAGCCTTTTATATGGTAGGAAGCATCGAAGAAGCTCTGGAAAAAGCTGAAAAAAATCAATAGGTGGTATAACGACAATGACAACTTTGAAGCTCGAAATTGTTTCACCCGACAGGTTAGTTCTAGCTGAGGAAGTGGAGGAGTTGCAAATTCCCGGAAAAGCTGGCTATATGGGTATTCTCCCAGGCCATATACCTTTGGTAACTGAGCTTGATATTGGAGAGATGAGCTATAAAAAAGAAGGAGAATCTCATTATGTTTCGATAGTTTTTGGTTATTGCGAAATCTCGTCAGACAGAATTAATATATTAGCGGAGAAAGCTGAAAAGGCTGGGGAGGTTGATCGGTCTAGAGCTGAAGAGTCGCACCATAGAGCTGAAGAAAGACTATCTAATCTCCAAGCTACTGACATTGATTTCGAGCGGGCTGCTTCTAGTTTGAAAAGAGCTAAAACTCGCATGGCAGTCAGTAAGAAAACTGGAAGTGCCCATTCCAATAAATGAAAAAATAGAATGAGGTGTTAATTCTAATATATGCCTACTTCCTTGTTTTATAAGTTTCAGTAATGATTACCAAAGATCGGTGACAAAGAGATTCTTAAGGTTAAATTTTTTAAGAAAAAGGTGAAGTAAATAGTTATTGATAAATTCTTCCAGCTGGTCAGTTAATCGGTGAGAGAAATGCTCTCACTTTTTTTTGGTTTGCTATTTAGTTTCGGTGTGCCAAGATTTGATTTTAGTCGTGGCTTTACTGAATGAGATCCAATAATGTCGATTGTTGACTTTTTTATAATTGATTCAACCCTAAGGGAGGGCGAGCAGTTTTCAAAAGCCCATTATACGACAGAGGAAAAAATCCAAATTGCAAAGGCACTTGAAGAATTTGGTGTTGAATATATTGAACTTACCTCACCTGCAGCTTCTCCGCAATCTTTTGAAGATTGCAAGATTATAGCCAACCTTGGTCTCAAGTGTAAAATTTTAACTCATACCCGCTGTCACATGGAGGACGCTCGAAAGGCTGTAGAGACAGGAGTTGCAGGAGTCGACATTCTTTTTGGTACTTCTTCTTATTTGCGACGTTTCAGCCATGGCAAAAGTATTAGTGAGATAATTGACAGTGCCCGTGAGGTGATTAACTTTATTAAAAAGTCTGGTTGTGAAGTTAGATTTTCAAGTGAGGATACCTTTAGAAGTGAAGAGAAAGATCTCTTGAGAGTATACCAAGCTGTAGATAGACTAGGAGTTGACAGAGTGGGGCTAGCAGATACAGTTGGTATTGCTACCCCTCGGCAGCTCTATTCTTTAGTGTCAGAATTAAGACAGCTTTTAAAATCTGGAATTGAATTTCATGGTCACAATGATAGTGGGTGTGCAATTGCAAACAGCTTTACAGCTTTAGAGGCTGGTGCAACTCATATTGATACTAGTGTGCTTGGAATTGGTGAACGAAATGGGATTACTCCACTGGGGGGGTTAATTGCACGTCTTTATTCTTATGATAGAAATCTAGTTACTAAATACCGATTAGAAAAGCTCTATGACTTGGAGCAACTGGTTGCCAAAATTGTGGGGATTAAGATTCCTTTTAATAACTTCATTACGGGAGAGTGTAGTTTTACTCATAAGGCAGGTATGCATACCAAAGCTGTAATGCTTAATCCGGAATCCTATGAACCAATTGATCCACAAGATTTTGGAATGCATAGAACAATTAGTATCGGTCACCGACTAACTGGTAAGAATGCCATTCAAACCCGGGCCCAAGAACTAGGGCTTCATTTCGGGGATACCCAGCTTCGAGAGATTACTCTAGAAATAAAACGACTGGCTGATTCCGGACCACTTTCAGTTGAGCAGCTCGATGCGCTCCTAAGAGGGTGGGTTGTTGCCTAAATTTATAACCAGCTCTCAGAACATACCTTAACTTAAAAATCTCTAACTGTTTATTCCCAGTTTTCTAAGTAAATCTAGGCTTGAGTTAAGGGTGGAGTCTCAACTAGTCAGCCGGCACGATAGAGAATTTGACTGATCTCTGGGCTTTAACTAAACTATTATTATGATTACTAATAGTTTTTATTTTGAATTTTTACAAAAAAGTGTGAGCTATCTATCTGTAACTTGCCTGTTTACTTTATTTACCACACAAACACTATTTAGCCAGTCTGACTTTTTAAATAACTCTGAAAAAAAAGCACGGCAGATTTTAGAAAAAACTATTGAATCTTTAGGAGGTTCTTCCTATATAACGGCTGAAAATCTAGTAAAAGAAGGTAGAATTTTTGGATTCCGTCAGGAGAATCTTAAGGCTGCTAATAAATTCCGGATGTTTGAAAAACATCCTTTAAAACGTCGAGTTGAATTCGGTGACAAAGGAGAAATTGTATATATAAACGATGCTACTAAAGGCTGGAAGATCAAATATAAGGATGTTAAAGAACAGTCAAAAGAGGAAATCAACCTTTTCCTAATAAGCATGAAGCACACTCTGGATCATATTTTGCGTTTCCGTCGCAAAGAAAAAGGTATGAAGATTAGGTATTTGGGAAAAACTCGATCCCATCTTTTAATTCTAGAAGGTGTACAATTAATGGATAAAGAGGGAGATAAAATAAAAATCTATGTAAATGCTCATGACTTCTTGCCCGTAAAAATGGAGTTTAAGTCACCCCCATTTGGGAAGCGTTGGGCTAGTGAAGATAAATTATTTTTCTATAATTACCATGAGATTAATGGAATCAAAATTCCTTTTACTACAATTCTTAACTCTAATGGTTTTAAGGCTACGGAAACTCAGCTTAGTTCAGTTAAGGTGAGTCCTCGCCTTTCAGCTTCACTATTTTTACCTCCAAAGAAATAGTCGTTTTTGTCTGCGAGGAGACTCATGATTAGATCAACAACTGTTATTTGCATTAGAAAAGATGGTCGAACGGTCCTTGCTGCTGATGGTCAAGTAACACTTGGAGAAACAATTATTAAACAGGGCGCTAAAAAGATTCGTCGATTATATAATGGGAAAGTTTTAGCTGGCTTTGCTGGATCAACAGCTGATGCCTTTGCTCTGTTTACCCGCTTCGAAGGTAAATTGGAGGAATTTCGTGGTAACCTGTCGAGGGCGTCTGTTGAGCTAGCGAAGGAGTGGCGAACAGATCGAGCTCTTCGTCATCTTGAGGCTTTGCTGATAGTTGCTGACAAAGAGAAAATGTTTTTAGTTAGTGGAAATGGAGATTTGATTGAGCCTGATGATGGAATTGCAGCTATAGGTTCTGGTGGGCCTATTGTAATGGCAGCTGCTCAAGCTTTGTCTAGGCATTCTAGCTTACCAGCTTCAAAGATAGCTACTGAGGCCATGAAGATTGCAGGCAACATTTGTATTTATACAAACTTAGAAACTACGATTGAGGAACTTTAAAAAACTCGTTTCAATTTAGATTTAGAAAAGATGAAAAATCAAAGAGGGGAAATGGTCATTTATTTACCTGGTGCGATGGACGAGGTGGGAATTCTAGATAATTTGAGTCCTAGGGAAATTGTAACTCATTTAGATAAGCATGTTATTGGTCAAAAATCAGCTAAACGAGCAGTTGCCATTGCACTCCGTAATAGATTTCGACGACAGAAATTACCAGAAGAAATGGCTGAAGAGGTGATGCCAAAAAATATTATTATGATTGGCTCCACTGGAGTGGGTAAGACAGAGATTGCTCGTAGATTATCGAAGTTAGCTAATTCACCTTTTCTGAAAGTTGAAGCGTCTAAATATACCGAAGTTGGTTATGTTGGTCGCGATGTAGAATCAATGATTCGTGACTTAGCAGAAATTGCAGTTGAATTAGTTCGTGAAGAGAAGTTAGAAGAGGTTGTTGACAAAGCAGAACAGAATGCAGAAGAGAGAATTCTTGATCTTCTACTTCCTCCAAGACCCCAACCTATTGAAGAGCAAGCTTCAACCGAGGAGATTTTAAAGGGTCAACAAGCTTTTAAAAGAACTAGAGAAAAATTCCGTAACCAACTACGTGAAGGGAAGTTGGATGATCATCAAGTAGAGGTAGAAGCAAAAACCAAAAATGTGCCTGCTTTCGAAATTATTTCAAGTTCTGGCATCGAAGATATGGATATTAATGTGAAGGATATGTTACCAGGGATTTTTGGACAGAAAACAAAAAAACGGAAGATGCGAGTAGATGAAGCTAGAGAATATATTCTCCAAGAGGAAGAACAAAAGCTTGTTGATATGGATCAGGTGACTCGTATTGCAGTTGAACGTGTGGAACAAAATGGGATCATTTTCCTTGATGAGATTGACAAGATTTCAGGTCGAGAAGGATCACGTGGTCCTGAAGTAAGCAGGGAAGGAGTTCAACGTGATATTCTCCCAATTGTTGAAGGGACAACGGTAAACACCCGTTATGGGATGGTCCGCACTGATCACATTTTATTTATTGCTGCTGGGGCATTCCACGTTAGTAAGCCTGCTGATCTAATTCCTGAACTACAAGGGCGTTTTCCAATCCGTGTAGAGCTTGAATCCCTATCAGTTGATGACTTCGTTCGGATTCTGACGGAGCCAAAAAGTGCTTTGATCAAACAATATGTTGGCCTTATGGAGACAGAAGGTATTAAACTCCATTTTAGTAAGGAAGCTATCCTAGCAATTGCTAAGTTTGCATCTTTAGTTAATGAACGAACTGAGAACATAGGAGCTCGGCGATTACATACTATTATGGAAAAATTGCTGGATGAAATTTCTTTTGAAGGCCCTGATCTTGAGCAAAAGAATGTTGCTATTGACGAGGAGTATGTTAAAAAAATGTTAGAATCAGTAGTTGAAGATCAAGATCTTAGTCGATATATCCTTTAATATAGAATAAAAGACTTAAATCTCTAAGTTTGAATATAATTAACTTCCAGTATCAATTAGCATTAATATCAGGGCTCGTTTTATCTGTTATAGTTGGAGCTTGTGGAAAAGTTGGCGACCCTCTACCCCCACTGAGTACCATTCCTAGACCTATTCTGGATTTGATGGTTCAACAACAAGGACAGAAGATGATGTTAAGCTGGACAATGCCCCAGTTCAATGTCGATGGTAGTTCTGCAGGAACAATTGCATCCATTAATATTTTTAGGTTAATTAGACATCGGGATGGTTCTTCCCCTGCTTTTCCCTCAGTTAACTTCGACAGTAGTCCTTGGAAAAGTGTGCAGTTAAGGGAGCTTAATGATAAGAATGATCAAGGTAAGATTGTGCTCCTTGATTTAATGGAGGACCTCAAACCAGAGGAAATCATTGGTCGTGAAGTTAGCTATGCTTTAGCAGTGCTTAACAATAAGCAAAAGAGTTCAGGGTTCTCTAATGTTGTTACTCTGCCCATCGTCCCGACACCTCTACCTCCCAGGAAGTTGAACTTTGGACTTAATGAAAAGTTTGTTGAGGTACGATGGATTCCTTCTGATAAAGGTATAGATGGTTTAGAAGTTACGTTTGAAGTTAAATTTAATTTGTATCGTAGTGTAAAGGCGGGAGTTTATGAGAGTACTCCTATTAATTCTACACCTATCTCAAAAAACCATTTTAGAGATCGGTCAACTGGTTTAGGAAAAAAGACTTATTATAAAATTCGTGCAGTTATTAAAACTTCACAAGGGGTGATTGAAAGTCAAGATTCAGATGAAGCTTCTATCATTAACAATGACATTTATCCACCCACTATTCCAAAACAACTAACGATTGTTAGTACCCAGACCTCTTTAGATCTAATTTGGTTCCCTAATCCTGAAATAGATATAGCTGGTTATCATATTTACCGAAAAGAAAAAAAATCTAGATTTATACGGATTACATCTGACCTAGTTCGTCAAACTTCCTTTTCAGATAGTACTGTTAGGAAGGATACAAATTATTTCTATAAGATCACTGCTATTGACCAATCAAAAAATGAAAGTAGCTATTCAGAAGTAGTAAGTGATGCAATAGAATAAAAAGACTTCACTAAAGTGAAGGGAGTGTTCAAGTGTCCTCAAAAAAACAAATCAAAAGATCTCCTTTAGAACAATTAGAAGAATTTAATCGGATGGCAGAACTTGGAGGTGGAATCGAACGTCAGTCTCGTCAGCATCAATTAGGTAAATTGACTGCTAGAGAGCGTATCGAATTTTTACTTGATGGAGGTTCATTTGAAGAATTAGATAAATTTGTCAAACATCGATGTCTAGATTTTGGTATGAAAGAAAAACAATTTCTTGGAGATGGTGTAGTTTCTGGTTTTGGCAAAATTGACGGTCGTTTAGTTTATGTATTTGCCCAAGATTTTACTGTTTTTGGAGGGTCATTATCTGAAACTAATGCTTCTAAGATATGCAAGGTTATGGATTTAGCTATGAAAGTAGGTGCTCCAATTATTGGACTTAATGATTCAGGAGGAGCTCGTATTCAAGAGGGAGTGTCATCATTAGCAGGTTTCTCTGACATCTTTTTAAGGAACACCTTGGCTTCAGGTGTTGTACCACAAATTTCAGCTATAATGGGTCCTTGTGCAGGGGGTGCAGTATATTCACCGGCGATTACTGATTTTGTGGTGATGATTAAAAAAAGCAGTTATATGTTCATTACTGGACCAGATGTCATTAAAGTTGTTACTCACGAAGATGTTTCGAAAGAAGAACTTGGTGGAGCGAATACTCATAATTCTCGAAGTGGTGTTGCTCATTTTGCTGTCAATAATGACCGGGAGTGTCTGAGACTCATTAGGGAGTTAGTTTCATTTATTCCTTCAAATAACATGGAGGATCCCCCTAGGAAAATTAGTGAAGATTCTTCGGTTCGTGATAATAATAAGCTTGATGATCTAATTCCTGCTGAATCTAACCAGCCCTATGATATGAAGGAAATAATTAGTGAAGTAGTCGATGACAATTATTTTTTTGAGGTTCATGCCTTGTTTGCAAAGAATATTGTAGTGGGCTTTGCTCGCTTAGGAGGGCGTTCTGTAGGTATTGTAGCAAATCAGCCAGCAGTGTTGGCAGGCTGCTTAGACATTGATGCTTCATCGAAAGCTGCCCGATTTGTTCGCTTTTGCGATGCCTTTAATATTCCACTAATTAGTTTCGAAGACGTTCCTGGATTTTTACCAGGAACTGCCCAAGAATTTGGGGGAATTATTAAACATGGCGCTAAGTTATTATTTGCTTTCGCCGAAGCAACAGTACCTAAGATTACAGTAATTACTAGAAAAGCCTATGGTGGTGCTTATTGTGTAATGGCTTCAAAACATCTTCGCACTGATATCAATTTTGCTTATCCTACAGCTGAAATAGCTGTGATGGGACCAGATGGAGCCGTTAATATTATCTATCGTAAGGAGCTGGATAAAGCTGAAGATTTGGAGTCAGAAAAAGCCAAGCTTGTCCAAGAATTTCGCCAAAAATTTACAAATCCTTATGTGGCTGCAGAAAAAGGTTTTGTAGACGAGGTGATTATGCCTCGTGAAACTCGAAAAAAATTAATTTGTGCTCTAAACATGTTAGAAAACAAGAAAGATAATATTCCTCCAAAAAAACATGGCAATATTCCTCTTTAGATAATCTAGACTTTTTCAGTTTGTTTTTAGAATATCAATAAATATTATTTAAAACTGTTATCACAGCAACCGGTTCCATTTCACTTTGGATAGTCATTTTCAGATATGTTTTATAAAACATTTCTGGGGTTAACCCTCTCATTTTTTTCTGTTTTCTTCATATTTGAAGGTAGTTTCTTTTTAGCAAAGTTTGATCCTAACCGAATCAAAATTTTGATTCGGACCGACTTGGACATTATTTATCACACTTTAGCTCACTTAGACCTTTTAAATTGTTCCTCTAATCTTTTTGCTCAAAGTTATTTAAAAGAAATCCGTCAAGCCAAAAATGATCTAAAAATAGGCATAACTCGATTAGATAAAGAAAGGGATACACTAGGGATCAATTACCATAAATACTCTAGCCTAAGGTTTTTATATAAAGCACCGTTCATAGCTGATGATTTTTCTTCATTCAAACAAGCATTAGAATTAATCGATTATAATTTTCGAACTAAATCAACTCGATCATTAGGTAAAGGAAAAGAAAGAAAGTCGCCACTGATGTTTAGGAATAGTCAGCGCCTAGTAACAATTTTTCAAAAACATTTTTCATCTAAAGGAGAAAGAGATTTTGCCAAAAGATTTGTAGCTTGTCTCGATGAAGAATTTGTCAGTTTTTATCAATTATATCGTGAAGCTCGGATTGAGTTGGACCAGAGTGGTATGGAGTTATTTTCTAAATTTTGGGAAACAAAAGGACTGAAAATGCTATGGCCTTGGGCTTTTTATTCCGGGGCAAAAGAGTTTAAGATTTACCTTTCACCGGTGATGTATAGGAGTGGTCTAAGGGCACAAGTAATTGAGGGGAGTAATTTATCATTTTTTGTAGTGGCTCCATTACCAAAGACTTTGTCAGAAGCCATTCATTCGTTTTTTGTCGTTCTACAGCAAACAGCTCATCGTTCTACTGACGATCTTGTGATACTCAGATCCTCATCGAATCAGTCTGACCGAACTGTTTCATTGAAGAAGATTCGTGAAAATGCTTCTATTTATGCAGGTCATCTCTATCTGAAAATGTGTTTTCCTGAATATCATCAATCATATTTGAGGTTTTTTTTGGAAAAGGTAACTAATGAGAAGATAGAAAATGAAGCCTTAGAAGATACCTTGATTCAGAAATATGCTGTGAATAAAACTTCCCTCAGACAAATTGAAAACTTTGTGAATCAACTTGCACAAAATACTCATATTAATTAGCAATGTTTAAAAAAATCTTGATCGCTAATCGTGGCGAAATAGCAGTAAGAATTATTAGAGCAGCTAGAGAAATGAACATTCAAACGGTAGCGGTTTACTCTGAGTGTGATCGTTTGTCTCTACATGTTCGCTTTGCTGACGAGGCTTACTTTTTAGGACCATCCCCGGCACTAGAGAGCTATCTTGACATTAAAAAGATACTCTTTGTTGCTACAAGCAGTGGATGCGATGCTATCCATCCTGGTTATGGATTTTTATCTGAGAATCCCGAGTTTGCCAGACAATGTTGCAAAAAAAAATTAAGGTTTATTGGTCCTTCAGCTGAGTCAATGGAATTGATGGGAGAGAAAATCGTTGCTCGGAGAACAGCTAGTCAAGCCGGAATACCTATTATTCCAGGCACAAACACTATACAAGAGGATATAACACACACTGAAAAAATTGCACGGGATATAGGGTATCCATTAATGGTTAAGGCAGCTGCTGGAGGTGGTGGTAAAGGAATGCGCTTAGTATTTTCACCAAAAGAACTCGAATCTGCTATACGAGATGCTCAATCAGAAGCACAAGCAGCATTTGGAAATGCCTCAGTTTATCTTGAAAAATTTATTCAAAGCCCAAGGCATATTGAGATTCAGGTGCTAGCTGATGGGCATGGAAATATAGTACACCTGGGGGAACGAGAGTGTTCGATTCAGAGGCGCCATCAGAAGGTAATTGAAGAATGTCCATCTCCTCTAATGACTAGCGAGTTAAGGTCACAGATGGGACAGGCTGCAGTTAAAATTGCGAGGAAGTGTTCTTATAGAAATGCTGGGACAGTAGAATTCATAGTTGATTCTCAACAGAACTTCTTTTTTCTAGAGATGAATACCCGTCTCCAAGTTGAACATCCTACAACCGAGATGGTGACTGGAATAGATCTTGTAAAACGTCAAATTAAGATTGCAGCCGGTGAAAAATTAGATTTCCAACAACAAGACATATATTGGAAAGGTACTTCCATAGAATGTCGTGTCTATGCTGAGGACCCTGAAAATCAATTCTTCCCTTCACCTGGTACCATAAAAAAACTGCAACGTCCTTCTGGTCCAGGTGTTAGGGAAGATAGTGGAATTTACGAAGGTTATACAGTACCTATCTTTTACGATCCTCTTTTATCTAAGCTAGTAGTCTGGGGAGAAAATCGTTCTGAAGCAATTAGGAGGATGCAACAAGCACTAGGTGAGTACCAAATCTCTGGAATCATGACAAACATTAATTTTCTAAAATCAATACTAAATAATGATAAATTTACTTCAGCAGATCTGAGTACTGATTTTATTGAAAAGTACTATCGTGGGGTCTCTTCTGGTCCTGATCATGAGTCATTAAAAGAAGTAGCTATCATTGCTGCTGCTCTTTTTTCAAGTCGGACTCAGCAGAAGATTCTTAGTAAATTTCATGAAAACGAGAGTCCATGGAAATTTTGGGGAAGATGGAATGGACTTCGAAAGTAGCAATGATCAGAGCATTTCTAATTTTTTAAAAAAATATGGCAAGGATACATTGAAATGAAGAGTGTTTCCCCCAGGAAATTTTGTTATGAAATTGTGGTGGAGGGTTGCATTCAAAAACTGGAGCTCGAATGGTCAGATGAAAAAGCTCAGGTGAGTTTTTCTGGAAAATCTTTTCAGGTCAATGTAGGTAAAATTTCTGAGGATAACTTTTCCCTAATTTTGAATGGGTACTCTTATGATGTAATCGTGAATTCTCAGCCAAGTAGTTTCCAAGTTTTTGTAAATGGAATGCCTTTTAATATAGAGTTATACGATCCTCGAAAAGCCAGGTTATTTTCTTCAGGTGAAATGACTGATTCTGGACCTAAGGTTGTTTCAAGCTCAATGCCTGGAAAGGTCGTTAAGCTCTTGGTTTCTGAAGGAGAAACAGTTAAAAAGGGACAAGGTCTTATAGTGATAGAGGCAATGAAAATGCAGAATGAACTTGAATCCCCAAAAGCAGGGAGAATAAGCCAGATCAATGTTTCTGAGAATCAAGCAGTAAATAATGAAGATCCCCTTTTAGTTGTGGAATAGACCTTTTTATTTCAACCATCTTTGTTCGGGTAAAATCTTGGTTTCTCCGTTCAAATATGGACGCAGTGCTTCAGGGATTAAAATACTCCCGTCTTTTTGCTGATAGTTTTCAATAATTGCAACCCAGGTCCGTCCTATAGCTAGTCCGGAGCCATTCAGTGTATGCACAAGTTCAGGTTTAGTACTAGGGGTTCTGCGAAAACGAATGTTTGCACGTCGAGCTTGGAAGTCTTCAAAATTGCTGCACGATGATATTTCTCTATAACTCTCCTGTCCTGGAAGCCAAACTTCTATATCGTATGTCTTTGCTGAAGAAAAACCTAAATCACCTGTGCAAAGGCAAACTACTCGATAATGTAAATTCAGACGTCTTAGAATCTCTTCAGCACAGTTTGTAAGAGTTTCTAATTCGTTGTAGGAATCTTCGGGCTTAGTAAATTTAACCAATTCCACCTTATTAAATTGATGTTGACGAATGAGCCCCCGAGTATCTTTTCCATGTGCACCAGCTTCACTACGGAAACAAGGAGTATAAGATGTCAGTTGAATGGGTAGTTGATCTTCCTTTAAAGTCTCCCCTGCATAAATATTAGTAACTGGGACTTCTGCTGTTGGAATCAGCCAATAATCTGTCCCTTTGACTTGAAATAAGTCTTCTGAAAATTTAGGTAACTGACCTGTTCCTCTTAAACTGTTGGAATTAACCATAAAAGGAGGTAATACTTCAAGGTAACCGAATTCTTGAGTGTGAATGTCTAACATAAAATTGATTAAGGCCCTTTCCAGCTTAGCACCCATACCAGCATATAGACTGAACCTTGCTCCAGTAATTTTGGTTGCGCGGTCAAAATCAAGAATTCCAAGTTGTAAACCTAAATCCCAGTGAGGTTTGGGTTTGAAACTAAACTGGGGCTTTTCTCCATATATATTGATTTCATTGTTATCTGAAGCGTTAACTCCTATTGGAACTGTATCGTGAGGAATATTTGGAATAGTCAGTTGCAGGGCTTTTAATTTCTCCTCACAGGATCGAAGTTCTTTATCGAGCTGTTTAATTTGTTCAGATATCTCTTTCATTTCGTCAATCTTTGTTACTGTGTCTTTTTTTTGCTTTCTGAGTAGTATTATTTCGTTGTTATTCTTGTTTTTTTTGTGTCGAAGCTGTTCGGTTTCCTGAAGTAAATTGCGCCATTGGCGGTCATATTGTTCCAGTTTATGAAGAGGCACAAAGATGTGTCTCTGCTCAATCTTTTGTTTAATCAAATCAATGTGATTTCTTATGAATGAAAGATTTAGCATTGAATGTTATTGTTTAGAACTGTTGAAAATTGATTTATTGAACCAAAATATTGATGCGGACCAGTATACCTAAAAAATATGTCCAGACAAGCGACCCTTAGTCAATTAGTTGTTAAATTGTACTATCCTGAACATTGCGTGATCAATAGTCAGATTTACAGGTCAGATCTAACTGAAGTTGAGAGTGCTTTTTTAGACTGTATAATGATGGGGTATTTAAAATTCTGTTGACCAGGTGAGTATGTAAAGCATGGCCAGCTTTGTCCGCAACTATTCGAGCAATCAGTGGCTTGCCTATTAGGGATAAATCTCCGATACTGTCCAAAACTTTATGTCGAACGAATTCATCTTTAAAACGAAGAATATCGTTAAGAATTCCTTTTTCAGTTAAAACAATTGCATTATCTAATGATCCTCCACGAATTAATCCCTTTTTTTTCAATTCTTCTACCTCTCTAAAAAATCCAAAGGTTCGTGCTGGTGCAATTTCGGTAGCGAAAGTCTCAGAACAGACATTGAAGTTGAAATCTTGTTGATAAATTAATGGGTGATCAAAATCTATTGAGTAACTAATTTGAAAACTTCTAGCTGGATGAATAGAGATAATACGGTCCCGATTTTCAATTGTAAGGGACCTTTTAATGACTATGTATTTGCGGTTGGCCAGTTGCTTTTTAAGTCCAACTCTTTGGATTTCATCTGTAAACGGGAGAGCACTCCCATCTAGAATAGGAACCTCTAAATTATTAATATCAATCCAAGCGTTATCTATTCCAAATGTATATAACGAGGACAAAAGGTGTTCTACTGTAGAAATCAGTACTCCCTGTTTCATCAAAGTTGTAGCATAGGCTACCCTCGCAACATTCTTAATGTTAGCTTCAATTTCAAAGTTGTCTAAATCCACTCTGCGAAATACTATTCCAGTTTCAGGGGGTGCAGGAAAAATTTGAAGTTTGGTGAATACACCAGTGTGAAGACCAACCCCGGAAAAGCTGATTGGAGATGAAATTGTGTGTTGAAATTCCAAAATATAAATATCCTGAAAAGTAGACCATGATCAAACGACTTAATATATATACTGCAAGTATTATTCCAATAGTAACTAAATTTTTTATCTTAAAGATTTATATGGACTTACCTATTTAAGTAACGATATTTCAATAATTCAGAAATGTAATTTAAATACAATTGTTTTTAAAAATGTGTGTCATAAATTCCATAATCTTAGAAATGCCTAATCTAATTGGATGGGAAGTAAATCTAAAAAACACTACCGTTTTTTTTATTCATGATAGGGCTTGACAACTATACCATCAGTAACGATAATAAATCGGACCATTTTAGTCCTATATTAGGTTGTTATGCTAAAGTTATCAAAAAAAGTAGATTACGGGCTAATCGCATTAATTCATTTGGCCCAAAATCCAAAACGGTCCTCTTGGAGTGCTCGTGAAATTGCGCAACCTTATAATATTCCTGCTCAATTAATGGCAAAAATTCTTCAGAAAATGGCACGAAGTGGAATTGTTAATTCACATCAAGGAATTCATGGTGGTTATGCTCTAGGACGACAACCAGATCTAATTAACGTAGTTGAAGTAATTGAATCAATTGAGGGTCCATTCTCTATTACTAATTGCATATCAGAGACTGGTTATTGTCTTCAGTTTGAGAAATGTACGATTAAAACCCCGATTCATTTGCTGAATGATGCTGTGCACTTGATTTTAAAACAATTAACATTGTCTCAAATGATTGGCCAAGGAATGGTACAACTAAAGTTTAACTCTGATAACAATCCAAATGATTTGGTTACATTTTCTAGCATTCCCATAGCATGAAGGGTCTGTCGACGCTATTAAGATTGAATTAGACCAAGGAATATTTTATTTATTAAGGAGTAATTAATGCCTTCAACAAGTGACACCATTCATGAACTGGCTAATAAAGAATATAAGTACGGTTTTATTACTGAAATTGAATCAGAAGCTATTCCTCGGGGATTGAGTGAGGAGGTTGTTCGCAGTATTTCTGTTAAGAAAAACGAGCCATCGTTTATGTTGGAATGGCGCTTAAAGGCATATAGGCAGTGGCTAACAATGGAAGAACCTACTTGGCATAACGTTCAATATCCAAGAATCAATTACCAGGACATAATTTATTATGCCGCACCCAAGAAAATGAAGGATGGTCCCCAAAGTTTGGAAGATGTTGATCCTGAGTTGCTCGAAACCTATGAAAAATTAGGGATTTCATTAAAAGAACAGGAACGTTTAACTGGGGTCGCGGTGGACGCGGTTTTCGATAGTGTTTCCGTTGCTACAACTTTTAGAGAAAAACTAGCTGACATGGGTATTATATTTTGTGCCTTTTCTGAAGCTGTCCAAGAACATCCAGACCTGATTAAACAATATTTAGGATCGGTAGTTCCTCATACAGATAATTTTTTTGCTGCTCTTAATTCAGCAGTCTTTAGTGATGGATCCTTTTGCTTTATTCCAAAAGGTGTCCGTTGTCCTATGGAACTTTCAACATACTTTCGAATTAATTCCAAAGATACTGGTCAATTTGAACGTACGTTGATTATTGCTGAAGAGGATAGTTATGTCAGTTACTTAGAGGGTTGTACGGCGCCTCGAAGAGATGAAAACCAACTACATGCAGCAGTTGTTGAACTTGTGGCCTTGGACCGAGCCCAAATTAAATATTCAACAGTACAGAATTGGTATCCGGGAGATAAGAAAGGAAAAGGGGGAATTTATAACTTCGTTACCAAAAGGGGTAAGTGCTTAGGAAGAGATTCAAAAATTTCTTGGACTCAAGTTGAGACTGGATCCTCTATAACTTGGAAATATCCTAGTTGTATTTTGCAGGGAGATAACTCGATTGGGGAGTTCTATTCTGTAGCTTTGACCAATAACTATCAACAAGCAGACACTGGAACTAAGATGATCCATATTGGAAAAAACACTCGCAGTACCATTGTTTCCAAAGGTATTTCAGCTGGCCATGGACAAAATACATACCGTGGGGCTGTCAAAATCCTTAAGGGTGCTAGTCAGGCACGTAATTACTCCCAATGTGATTCGATGTTATTAAGTGATACCTGTGGTGCCCATACATTTCCATACATCGAGGTAAAAAATAGTACTGCACAGATGGAACACGAAGCTTCAACTTCAAAGATTGGAGAAGATCAGATTTTTTATTGTAAACAAAGAGGAATTTCCGCTGAGGATGCAGTCTCTATGATTGTCAATGGTTTTTGCAAGGAGGTTTTTAAAGAGCTGCCAATGGAGTTTGCTGTGGAAGCACGTAAGCTCTTGGGGGTTAGTTTAGAAGGAAGTGTTGGTTGACTTCTTGCACAATTGATAGGTGAGTATTTAAAGGAGAAGAGAAATCGTGCTGAAAATTGAAAATTTACATGCTCAAATTGAAGGTAAACCAATTTTGAGAGGAATTAATCTGGAAATTGCATCCGGGGAAGTTCATGCAATCATGGGTCCCAATGGATCGGGGAAAAGTACTTTAGCCCAAATCTTAGCGGGTCGAGATAGCTTTAAGTTAACTGATGGTAAGGTACTGTACCAAGGCAAAGACTTGCTAGCCATGGAACCGGAGGAGAGAGCTTGTGAAGGAGTTTTTATGGCTTTTCAGTATCCTGTTGAAATTCCAGGGGTTAGTAACGTTTATTTTTTGAAAGCTGCAGTTAATTCAATTCGAAAGTATCAGGGTTTAGAAGAGTATGATGCTGTAGATTTCATGAAGATCATTCGGGAAAAGATTAAGCTAGTTAACTTAGATGAAGAGTTTATTCGCCGCGCAGTAAATGAAGGATTCTCAGGTGGTGAAAAAAAAAGAAACGAAATTTTTCAAATGGCTGTACTCGATCCAAAACTAGCTATTCTTGATGAAACCGATTCTGGTCTCGATATTGATGCACTAAAAACGGTGGCTAAGGGCGTTAATGCTCTGCGTCGGTCTGACCGGGCCATTATTGTAATTACCCATTACCAGCGCTTACTTGACTACATTATCCCAGATCGAGTTCATGTCCTTTCAGAAGGTCGTATTGTGAAGTCAGGGGACAAGAACCTTGCCCTTGAGTTGGAAGCTAAAGGTTATAGTTGGGTAGATTCTCAGGTTACTCTGAATTCTGAAACTTGACCTGAGAAATTGGAGGCCACTGAGAAATGGTAGAACCTAGTAAAGATCAGGCTCAATACATAGAACAATTTTCTAGTTTTGCAAAAGAACGAACTAAAATGGATCCAACTTGGATTCAGAAAAAACGTCAGGAAGGTATAGCCCAGTTTTCAAAGCTTGGCTTTCCTACTACTCATGATGAAGAATGGCGTTTTACTAGTCTGGCTCCCTTAACTCATCATTCCTTTATTCCAGCTAAAATGGCTTTCCCACTTTTATGTACCGATGAGCTGAATAATTTTTCTAAAGCAGCTAGAGCTGGTCACTGTTTGGTTTTTTTAAACGGATGTTTTTCTCAAGAATACTCTTCCATAGCTAATCTTCCCACAGGGGTTCGGGTTCAAAGTTTGTCAGAATCGCTTAAGAGTTCTCCAGACTTTGTTGAAAAACACTTGGCACAGCATCCCACTGATGAAGTATTTTCAGCATTGAATACAGCATTCATCAAAGATGGTGCAGTAATACACCTAGAAGAAGGTGTAATAGTGGAGGACCCTATTCAATTACTTTTTTTTTCAGCAGGGAATGGTCGTCCAATAGTATCCCACACACGTTGTTTAGTGGTAGCTGATCCTAATAGCCAAGCTCAGATTGTGGAAACTTATACTGGGAAACAAGACTCAATTTATTTCATGAATGCAGTCACAGAGTTACTTGTCAAAAATAATGCTGTTATAGATCACTATAGAATACAACAAGAAAGTCAAAAAGCTTTTCATATTTCAACACAGCAATTTCAGATAGATCGAAGCGCTACTGCATCATCTCATTCAATTTCATTAGGAGGTAGATTAGTCCGCAACCATGTTAACGCAATTTTGGATGGAGAAGACGCTGAAGTTACACTCAATGGTTTGTCTCTGACCATGAATGGACAACATGTTGATAACCATACTTCAATTGACCATGTAAAACCTCACTGCAGGAGCTTTGAATTATATAAATCAATCTTAAATGATCGTTCTAGAGGTGTCTTCAATGGTCGAATCATTGTTCGACCAGATGCTCAGAAGACTGATTCTAAGCAGACTAACCAAAATCTTTTACTTTCTGATGAGGCGTTAGTTAATACAAACCCCCAGTTGGAGATCTATGCAGATGACGTGAAATGTACCCATGGTGCTACCATTGGTCAGTTAGATAAAGAGGCTATTTTTTACCTGAGATCTCGTGGAATACCTCTAGAAACTGCTCGCCAACTCCTAATTTTTGCCTTTGCTAATGATCTCACTTCCCAAATTAAAATTGACGCTATCAAGTCTAATGTTGAAAAAACACTCTCCCATCGCTTAATGGAAAAGTATTGAGGTCAATAATTGGAATGAGAAAGCTTAACGATTCTATGATCGAAATAGATGAGCCAAAGGAAAATCAATTTGATGTTTCCAAAGTTCGTCAAGACTTTTCTATTTTAACCCCAAAATTAAATAAGAAGCGATTGGTCTATCTGGATAATGCTGCTTCTACCCAAAAACCTAACCAGGTTGTTGATGAGATTAGTTCTTTTTATAAGACAGGTTATGCAAATATCCATAGGGGTGTGTATGAATTGAGTCAAAAAGCCACTGAAACTTTTGAGAAAATTAGATTAAAAGTGCAGCAATTTATCAATGCTAAAGAAGCCAGGGAGGTTATATTTGTTAAGGGAACCACGGAAGCTACTAATTTAATTGCGAGTACCTACGCACGTAAATTTCTAGATCCAGGTGACGAAATCCTAATTTCTGCTATGGAACATCACGCAAATATTGTGCCGTGGCAATTAGCTTGCAAGGAGGCAGGGGCAATTCTCCGTGTAGCTCCTATTAATGACAAAGGTGAAATTTTGTTGGAGGATTTTAAAAAAGCTTTAGGTCCAAAAACCCGTTTGGTAGCGATTACCCATGTTTCTAACGTTTTAGGGACCATTAATCCTATTGCAGAAGTTATCAAGATAGCACATGACTTTGAAGTCCCAGTTCTAGTTGATGGAGCCCAAGCGGCTCCTCATTTCAAAGTTGATGTTCAAGAACTAGACTGCGACTTCTATGCTTTTTCTGGACATAAACTTTATGGTCCTACAGGAATTGGTGTCCTTTATGGAAAAAAATGCTGGTTAGAAGTTATGCCTCCTTACCAAAGTGGTGGTGACATGATCAGCTCTGTTTCTTTCCATAACACTCAGTTCAAGGAGATACCATATAAATTTGAAGCAGGTACTCCTCATATAGCAGGAGTTGTAGGACTAGGTGGAGCAATAAACTATTTGGAAGGAATTGGACTTCATAACATTGCAGCTTATGAAAAGGATCTCCTTTCCTATGCGACTCAAGAGATTTCTGCAGTGCCAGGAGTTCAAATTGTTGGAGAAGCCACTAACAGGGCTGGAGTTATATCATTTTTGGTAGATGAGGTTCATGCTCATGATGTAGGTACGATTTTAGATCAAGAGGGTATCGCAATTAGAGCAGGGCATCATTGTGCCCAACCCCTGATGGAACGTTTGGGATTGACTGCTACCGCTCGAGCTTCTTTTGGTTTATATAATACAAGGGAAGAAGTAGCTTTGTTGGTAAGGGCTCTCTACAAAGTAAGGGAGGTATTTGGATAGTGGCTGACTTAGACGACCTTTATCAAGAATTGATCCTAGACCATACAAAGCATCCTAGAAATTTTAGAAAATTAGAAGTAGCAAGTCACAAGGCGGTGGGTGACAATCCGTTATGTGGAGATCGAGTGGCTATTAGCTTGAAAATTGATAACGGTTTAATCAATGATATTTGTTTTGAAGGAAAAGGTTGTGCCATTTCAACAGCTTCAGCATCTATGATGACGGAGTTTCTCAAAGGTAAAAAAGTAGAAGAGTTCTATTTGACTTTTGACCTCTTTCACAATCTAGTAACTGGTAAACTTGATGGTTCTGACCAGTTAGAAGAAATAGGTAAACTTATAGCATTTAGAGGAGTCGCTGATTTTCCTATTCGTGTGAAATGTGCGACTCTAGCTTGGCATACCTTTAAAGCTGCTATAGATAGTCAAGAACAGCTAGTAACTACTGAGTAACTGAAACGATCGCATCATTATAATTACATGGAATTAACTACAGTCATGAGGAAATATCTATGGATACCCATTCAAAATCACTTCAATCTCCATCTGGAGTGGAAGACCTTAAAGACAAGATTGTTGAGGTATTAAAAACTATTTACGATCCAGAGATTCCGGTGAACATTTATGAAATTGGGCTTATCTATGAAGTTAAAGTTGACGTGGATAACGTCGTTAGTATTGATATGACGCTAACATCTCCAGCTTGTCCAGTTGCTGGAACACTACCAGGAGATGTAGAATCCAAAGTGGCTGCGATTTCAGGAGTAGCTTCTGCAAAAGTTAATTTGGTTTGGGAACCTACCTGGACCCCAGAAAAAATGTCAGAGGCGGCACAGCTTCAATTAGGAATGCTTTAATATCAACCTACTCAATAATTATTTTTTCTATACAGTCAATTCGGACTAAGGTAGCTATAAAGTTTTAAGCAGACTTATTATCTTATAGAATGCTTAAAGCCATTTGCTTAGTTCCATCTTGGATTCGAGGATATGGAAATGGACGGCCTACTTAAGAAGATTGAATCCAAAAATGTCAAGGTTGGTGTGATAGGAATGGGCTATGTTGGATTACCTCTAGCAATTGAAATTGCTAAATCCGATATTGAGGTAACTGCAATTGATATAGACGAAGTTAAAGTTAACGCTATCAATTCAGGAACGTCCTATGTGCCAGATATTTCCAGCTCTCTCCTTAATGAGCAAGTCAAAAAAAAACGTCTTAAAGCCTTTTCTAGTTTTGAAATAATTAAAAAATTAGATGCCATCGTTATTTGTGTGCCAACACCTCTAAACAAGACCAAGGACCCTGACCTGACGATGGTAGTTTCAGCCGTCGAGAAAATCATTAAGAATCGAGGGGAACAACAACTGGTTGTTTTGGAAAGTACTACCTATCCTGGAACTACTGAAGAAATGATCCTACCTAGATTGGCACAGTCATATGGAAAAGTTGGTCGGGATTTCTATTTAGCTTTCTCTCCAGAAAGAATTGATCCCGGTAACAAAGTTTATAATATGTTTAACACTCCTAAGGTAATTGGTGGGATTACATCTCATTGTGTTGAAGTTACAACAAAACTATATAGTAATTTTGTTAAGGTCATTGTTCCAGTATCTTCCCCACGAGCTGCTGAGATGGTGAAATTACTAGAGAACACGTTTCGCAGTGTAAATATTGGCTTAGTCAATGAGATTGCTATTATGTGCGGTCGACTAGGAGTTGATGTATGGGAAGTTATTGAAGCAGCATCGTCAAAACCATTTGGTTTTATGCCATTCAAGCCCGGACCTGGCCTTGGAGGTCATTGCATTCCAATTGACCCTCTCTACCTTTCTTGGAAACTAAAAACCCTCAATTATCGTGCACGCTTTATAGAACTTGCTAGTGAAATCAATGGTGATATGCCCGGGTATGTAGTTAATAAAATTAGTGATGCTCTAAATGGTTGCAATAAGTCAGTTAGAGATTCGAAGGTATTCATTATCGGTGTAAGTTATAAGAAGGATATTGATGATTTGCGTGAATCTCCAGCCATAGATGTGATTCATTTATTGAAAAAGCGTGGAGCTGAGGTAGTTTATTATGATCCCTATGTAGATATGATCCAGTTAGATGATTTATCGCTTAAGCGGATTCCTTTGGAACAGGGACTGACTGAAGCTGATTGTACAATAATCATCACTGATCACAGCTTGATTGATTACCAAAAGGTTGTGGATAATGCCAAACTGGTTATAGATACTAGAAATGCTACCAAGGGGATTAATAATTCCAAAGTTATTAAACTCTGACTTGATTCAATTCAGTTGTATAGAAATCGATAATATAAGGTTAGGACTCGTTATTTTAAGGTCATTATTTTCTTATTGAATTTTGTTTTAAAAGAACTCAAACTTTTTCAATGAACCTTCCTATTTTTCTAACGCTATCACGTATTTTCGCTGTTCCTATACTTCTTGTCGTTCTGCTGAGCCATGTCTATAATTCAAAACACCAAATTGACGATCTCTCCATTATTTTTGCGACGCTGATCTTTCTAGTTGCTTCAATTACAGATTACTTTGATGGGTATTTTGCTCGACGCCGTCAACAGGTAACTACAGTTGGAATCCTTTTGGATCCAATTGCTGACAAGTTATTGATGTCAGCTGCCTTTGTCTCGCTTGTAGAGCTTGGGTGGGTGCCAGCTTGGATGGTAGTGATTATAATAGGTCGTGAACTTGCGATTGCAGGTCTTCGTGCGATCGCGGCAACTCAAGGATGTAATATTAATGCTTCCGAGCTAGGAAAAATAAAGATGGTTTTGCAGGTTGTTGCTATCACTACAATTATCTTGCGAAATATTTATTTTTGGTTGGAACCTATTAGTATAGTTGCTCTTTGGTTGGTTGTGATTTTTGCTCTTGTTTCAGCTGTTGACTACTTTCAAAAGTTTTGGAAAGCTTTTGATAATAGTGTAAAAGTAGTTGAGAATAGTAAATCTGTCGTTTTTAAAAAGAAACAACGCGATGTTTCAACTTAGTGACGCTGCTCAGACATATCTTTTGAAGGTTGCACGTACAACAATTTCAGTTTACTTAAAATCCAAAATTAAACCTGATGCCCCCTTAAGTCCCCTTCAGGAAGTCCAGCAAAAATGTGGAGTTTTTGTTACCCTTTACCGTAATGAGAAATTATGTGGATGTGTTGGTTACCTGCATTCTTTAACGCCTCTTGTTCAAGGTGTGGCTGAATGTGTTTTGTCTGCTGTTGATGATAATCGATTCACGCAACTGAAATTTTCGGAACTAAGTGCAGTCAAAATTGAACTTTCGGTTCTTTCAGAGTTTGAAAAGATTAAATTTCCATCAGAAATCGAAATTGGTAGACATGGTTTGATAGTTAGTTATGGATCTAGTAGGGGTTTATTATTGCCAAAAGTTGCCACTGAGAATGGTTGGAATCAAAAGAAGTTCTTAGAAGAAACTTGTTACAAAGCTGGTTTACCGTTATCAGTGTGGAAAAATGGAGCGGATCTAGAACGATTTACTGCCTTGGTTTTTAGAGAAAGCTAAAGGGTCTCCTCAAATTATTTTTAGCTCTAAAATTGTTTTAATTAGGTCATTAGATCTTCTTAGTTATTTTTGGTTAACCTGCAGGGAGACCCTTTAGCAGCAGTTGAGCTCCAGTACTTTGCAGGACGAAAAGTCTTATGTTAAACTCAATTCTGATATTACTTTTTTTATTCAAACTGAGCTGATTGCTACTTTAGATACACCCCTAAAAGTATTGCCACCCAGCATCCATTCCTGATGTCTTTGCCAGCTAAAGGAAAAATTTGTGTAGTAATTCGAGAACATAATGCCGATGATTTTCAAAAGGCAATCCTTCATAATCGAGATAACTCTGATTTAATGGAGTTCCGGTTAGATTATCTTAACTCCTCTCAACTAAATATTAAACAGTTGCGATATTGGATCGCAATATCTGGAGTACCAGTTATTGCTACCCTGCGTCGAAAACCTTTTGGAGGGTTATTTTCAGGTAGTCCAAATGAACAGATGGATATTGTTAATAAAATTCAAGGAGCTGGTTTTGATTTTGTCGACATAGAACTAGAGACTTTAGAGGTAATTGACTCAGACCAATTAGAAAAAGTAAGAGCTGGATCAATGAAATTAATTGCTTCTTACCATAATTTTAAAGAAACACCTTCTAATTTGAAATCAGTTTTCGACAGAATAGTTGTCTTTCGCCCTGAGGTAGTAAAAATAGCAACAATGGCACTTTCTTTTTCCGATAATTTTCGGCTAATAGAACTTATATCTCAGGCAACTGAGCGTGGTTTAATGATCATTCCAGTGGCGATGGGAGAACTTGGTGTTTATTCCCGTGTGATAGCCCCTAGTAGAGGAGCCTTATTAACCTATGCCTCTAGTCAAGCTGGACAGGAAACAGCTCCAGGACAATTTACTGCTCTAGGCCTAAAGGATGTTTACCAGTTAAATCTGATTGATCAAAGTACTCTAATTTATGGGATTATTGGTTGTCCAATCAAACATTCGATGTCACCTTATATTCATAACTATGCTTTTCAAAAAGTTGGGCTAAAAAGTTGTTATCTACCTTTATATATTCCTAGTTTGAAGGAATTTGGTCCTTATTTGGGAAACTTTTCAGGTCTCAGTGTTACTCTTCCACACAAAGTATCAATTTTAGATTATGTTGGGTTCAAGGATCGAAGTGTGGAAGAAAGTGGTGCAGCCAACACCTTAGTCAAGAAAATAGATGGTTTTTGGGCTTATAATACAGATCCTGAAGGGGTTCGGTTTGCATTACGTGATGTTTTAGGACATGTTTCCTCCTGTAGAACTGTTTTGTTAGGAGCAGGTGGGGCAGCTCGTTCTGCAGCAGTGGTATTGAAAGAAAAGGGATGTGATGTGACAGTTTTGGCAAGGAATCAAAGAAAAGCTGAGGTGTTTGCTAAAGATTTTGACTTCAGTTCTGGATCTCTTGATGATGTTGAACGATACAGAGGTGATTTATTGATTAATGCCACTCCTATTGGAATGTCACCAGCAAATCATGAAACCCCAGTTCCAGAGGAAGCTCTTAATTATGATGTTGTATTTGATATGATTTACAATCCTTTGGAGACCAGATTGCTCAGAGAGGCTCAAAGGAAAGCTAAGATCGTTAGTGGTTTAGAAATGTTTGTAGGGCAGGCAGCCTATCAGTTTCAGTTGTGGACGGGAAAAAATATTTCAAAAGAAACTCTTAGGGAGGTTGTTTTTGGTCAGTTACAAAACCGTTAACTCAGAATGTAGGACTTATTTTTGATAGGAAAAAACATGATGTTTAATCATATTATTAAAGTTCCAGCTAGTTCTACAAATCTAGGTGCTGGTTTTGATTCCCTCGGATTAGCCTTGAACCTATATCTTGAACTTCAAGTTGAAGAAAGTACTACCAAAGGTATTAAAATTAATATGACTGGTGAGGGATCAAATGAATTAAAAGATATACGTGAAAATTTAATATGGAAGGTTCTTCAAAATGTATTTATTGGGGAAAAAAAGACAGTTCCAAACATTGAAATATCTGTTTGTAATCAGATACCGTTAGCTCGTGGTCTCGGTAGTAGTGCTGCTGCAATTGTGGGTGGTCTTGGTATTTTTGAAGCAATAACAGGACAAGAATTAACACAAGAAAAGTTCTTTCGCTATGCACTGGCCTTGGAAGATCACCCCGATAATCTTTGTGCTGCTCGCTTTGGAGGGTTTACTGTTAGCTGCACCAGTGAAGTAGGCCAGGTTTCTTTTATTCAGCTAAAAATAGGCAATCCAATTAAGATTCTTTTAGTTGTACCGGACATTCAGTTACCTACTTCTCAATCTAGAGAAGTTTTGCCCAATAATTTGGGGATAGATGATACTATTTTTAATATACAGCATGCTGCTCTAACCGTGGCAGCTATGGCTAGTGGTCAGTTTCAATTTCTGCGCGAATCACTAAGTGACAAACTTCATCAACCTTATCGAAGTTCCCTTGTGCCAGGTCTGAAAGAAGTGTTAAAGCTTCATTTAGAGAATATACCAGGCTTATTAGGAATGAGTTTGAGCGGTGCAGGTCCTAGTGTCTTATGCTTTCTTGATGGAAAGAGTAAAAAGATCTTTCATCAAATCGAAGGCATTTTTAATAAACATGGTGTTAATTGCAAATCTTTTGAACTTCAGATTGATTATTTTGGAAGGACTATTAAATAGAATTATTCTTATTTTGACCGTAAGACAGAATTGTCCTTAGGCTTGAAAACAGGATGTAGCAATTTTACTTATGAAAACGTTAACTCAAGTTCCGGTAGGCACCCAAGTTCTTTTTGGCAAGGTAGCGAAACGTCGCAGGCGCATGGAGAAACTCATCTATACTGTTCTGAAACGCTGGAATTATCAGGAGATCATTCCTCCGATTTTTGACTATTATGATGTTTTTTCTAGAGGAATGGGATCAGAATCTGAAGCTACTTTGTATAGATTTGTTGACAGGGAAGGTAATCTTCTTGCTTTACGGCCAGAGTTTACTTCTCTTGTTGCCAAGACTGTTGCCACTAGATTGTTTGATTGGCCAAAGCCACTCAGGCTTTGCTATAGCGGTGATGTATTTCGTTATGAAGTACCAAGAGGAGGTAGACAGCGAGAATTCTTTCAACTTGGTATTGAAAATATTGGTGGTAAAAAAGTTTCATGTGATGCAGAAGTTATTCAGATTGCCATGGAATCATTGCAGCAAATAGGGATCAAAGAGTTTCAATTTAATCTAGGAGAAATGGGATTTTTTTCTGGTTTGATTAAAAAGATTGGTGTTTCCACATTAGACCTTAAACATATCAAGAATCTAATGGAACTTAAAGACCCTATTGGTTTGGCAAGTAGAATGAAACAGTTAAATCTATCAACCAAAAAAAAGAATGTACTCTATTCCCTGTTGAATCTAACAGGAAAGTCCGAAGTAATTAGCTCAGCCCGTCGTTTGGTAACAAATGAACAATCTATGATAGCTTTAGAAAATCTGGAATCACTCTATAACAAATTAAAACGTCAGAAGTTATCAAAACACCTCACCATAGATCTAAGTGGAGTTAGAGGTCTAGATTATTATACTGGAATCGTTTTCAAAATTTATGTTCCAGGATCAGGTTTTGAAGTAGGTAGTGGTGGACGTTATGACAATTTGTTGAAGAATTTTGGCTGTGATCTACCATCAGTGGGATTTACTTTTTATTTAGAACGATTGATGCCCTTTTTCTTAAAGTGAGTGGACACTAAAACTGTGTGTTAAAGGTGCGAGGTGATCGATGAAGCACAGTGGCAAGATTAAGTCTAAAGAAATCATTTCCATAGCTCTTTCGAAAGGGAGATTATTTGAGGAGGTCCTGAAATTATTTCAGCGCGTTAATGTTGAACTCATCGATTCCAAACTTGGGTCGAGAAAATTGGTTTTACAAGATAGGGAAGGAAAGTTTCAATTTTTTCTGTTAAAACCAGTTGATGTTCCCACTTATGTTGAATATGGGGTTGCAGATGTAGGAATTGCTGGAAGAGATGTTCTGCTTGAATCTAAAGCCGATATCCATCGGCCTCTAGACCTTAAGATTGGTCAATGTTCCATGGTTGTAGCTGGTATTAGGGGAACTGCTAAAGAAGATTATCGCGAATTATCCGCGGTGCGGATTGCTACAAAATACCCAAGAATTACCACCGAATATTTTACTCAACGGGGAGTGCCAGTAGAAATTATCTACCTTTCTGGGAGTGTTGAGCTGGCTCCTGTCTTAGGTTTGGCAGAAAGAATTGTCGATTTGGTATCTACGGGTCAAACACTAGCAGATAACGGTTTGCAAATTATAGAGAAAATCTGTGATATTTCTGCATGTTTGGTAGTAAATAGGGCTAGCTATCAGATTAAACATCGAGCAATAACTAGATTGATTAAGCTTTTGGAAAAATCCTCTCCAATCATTAAGTCTTGATTACGAATACCTTAAAGTAATGTTTTAGATGAGTTTAGAGGCTTGAAATAATGATTCCAATTTACCATTGGCCTTCTGCTGAAGCAAAAAATCATCTGCAAAAGGTTAGTTTAAGGGGCAGTAAGGAAGATACAGTGCTTCAATCTAGGGTTGCTACTATTTTAAGTACGGTAAAAAAAGTGGGAGATGAGGCGGTTAGAAAATGGATTAGACAATTTGAAGAATATGATCCTAAAGAACTAAAAATTGATCCAATGGAGATCAAGGATTTAGCAAGTCAAGCAGATCCTGAGTTACTTAAGATTATTCAGCAAGCTAAAAGGAACATCTGGGATTTTCATGAACGTCAACGGGAAAAGTCTTGGGAACTTGAAGCTAAGGATGGAGTTAAACTTGGTCAAAGAATTACCCCCTTACAAACGGTTGGTCTCTACGTTCCAGGAGGCACTGCAGCGTATCCTTCAACTGTGCTTATGAACGCAATTCCTGCACAGATTGCAGGAGTCTCTAGGATTATTGTTACTACACCCTATCGAAAATTTCAGAAGAATCCTCTTATAGCAGCTGTTTTTAAGGAACTTGGATTAGAAGAAGTATATGGAGTTGGTGGTGCTCAAGCAATAGCCGCCCTTGCATATGGTACGGCTACTATTCCTAGGGTCAATAAAATAGTTGGTCCTGGTAACGCCTTTGTAGCTGAGGCTAAGAAACAAGTTTTTGGTTCCGTGGATATCGACGTGATAGCTGGTCCTTCAGAAGTGGTAATTGTTAGTGATGAGTTTGCTAATCCTGTATTTGTTGCTGCAGACTTAATGGCTCAAGCAGAGCATGATGAATCTGCATTGGCACTTGCTATTACATTTTCAGCTACTCAGGCGGAAGCTATTAAAGAAAGTCTAATTGACCAGGTAAAGCATTTCAGTCGAAAGACGATTATCCAAAAGGCTCTGAGTAAATTTGGTGTTATTTTAGTGGTTAAACAGGTAAAAGAGGCAGCTGAAATAGTAAATAATATAGCTCCTGAGCACCTTGAACTATTAATGGAGAGTGCAGAATCTTTTGCAGAGAAAATTGATGCGGCCGGAGCTATTTTTTTTGGCGCAAATTCTTGTGAAACAGTTGGTGATTATTTTGCTGGTCCTAACCATGTACTTCCTACAGGAGGAACATCTCAATTCGCCTCTCCACTTGGAGTCTATGACTTCATAAAGAGGACAAATCTGATCAAGTATAGTCGCCAAGCGATCACTAAACATTATCGAGCTATTGAGCAATTTGCTTTAGCTGAAAAGCTTGATGCCCATGCTCACAGTGTCAGGGTCAGAGTAGAGAGAAACTAAAGCCTGAAACCGATAGAATAGAAGTGAGTATTTAACTAATGGTTCGAAAACAGCTAAGGTGGGGGATTTTGGGGGTTGGCCAGATATCAGAGATCTTGGCTCCAGCAATACAATCATCAAGATTTGCGGTTCCCTACGCAATTTCTAGCCGGTCTCAAAAAAAGTCCAAGGAATTTGCAGAAAGACACGGATTTTTAAAGGCTCATGGTAGTTACCAGGAACTTCTTGAGGATCCGAAAGTAGATGTAGTTTATAACTCTCTACCCAACTGGCTGCACTGTGAGTGGACGATTAAAGCTCTAAAACTGGGTAAACACGTACTTTGTGAAAAGCCACTTGCTAACAGTCTGAGTGAGTGTAAAAAAATGATTAAAGTTTCGAAAAAGACAGACCGGCTTTTGGTAGAAGCTTTTGCCTACAGGTTCCATCCCCAAACTATAAGAATTAAGTCCATCATTGAAAGTGGAAAAATTGGTAAGATCAGAATAATTCGAGCGTTTCTTGGATTTCCCTTGAACTTAGGTACTTCTAACGTTCGCTTCAAAGACCAATCGGGTGGAGGAGTACTTATGGATATGGGATGTTACGCTATCAATGTAATACGGTATCTTGTGGGATCAGAGCCATTGAGAGTCTATGGTCATGAATTATTGGGAACCAAACATCCTGTTGATTTAACCTTTGGTGGAATACTAGCTTTTTCTAGAGAACTTTTGGGTATTTTTAGTTGCACTTTTTTAACAGTTCGAGATTTTCAATTGGAAATTATTGGCTCAAAGGGCAGTATCTTTGTTGCCAGTCCGTGGCATCCTGATTCAATTCATCCATCATTTACGTTGCAATTAGGTACTAAGAAGCAGGTAATCACTTCTAAAAGAGGTGGAGATATTTATCGTTTACAGGTAGATCAGTTCAGTCGCTGTATTAGAGAAAAAGTTCAACCAAATCTGTCATTACAGGATTCATTGGGTAACATGGCAGTCATTGAGGCTTTGCAGCACTCCTCTCAAACGGGTAGAGAGATTAAAGTTATTAAGGTATAGAAAAAATTAATTTTTGAACAAATATTAACTTTATGCAGCAAAATCTCATCAAAATTTTGGACGTCATTATTATAGGTGCTGGGCCAACGGGACTAGCATGTGCTATTGAGGCAGAGCAGAGTGGTCTTGATTATCTAGTAATTGAAAAAGGCTGTATTGTTAATTCAATTCTAAACTTTCCCCTCCAGATGATCTTTTTTACTACACCTGAACTCCTTGAGATTGGTGGAATGCCTTTTGTCTCTCCCTATCAAAAGCCAACTCGAATGGAAGCTTTAAAATATTATCGGAGAGTTGCAGATACCTATCAAATTAAAATAAATCTTTATGAGACTGTCGCCTGTGTTGAAGGAACAGATGGTGGCTTTCAAGTCAGAACACAAACCCGTGAAAAGAACAAGTGCCTTTACAAAGCGAAAAAAATTGTTTTGGCTACAGGGTATTACGATATTCCTAATTTTTTAAACATTTCAGGAGAGAACTTAGAAAAAGTCAAACATTACTATAAGGAAGCACATCCCTATTATGGTATGGATGTTGCTGTTATTGGAGGAAAGAATTCTGCCGCTGTTGCAGCACTGGATCTCTATCGGGCTGGCGCTCGAGTGACTCTTATTCACCGTGGAAAAAATTTGAGTCAAAGTATCAAATACTGGATAAAGCCAGATATTGAAAATCGTATTAAGGCTAAAGAAATTTCTGCTTTTTTCAGGACTAATGTAATCGAGATTTCTCCAAAGGTAATTGTTTTATCTGATCAAACTGGGAAAACTTGGTCGATCAATAATGATTTTGTCTTTGCCATGACAGGATACCGTCCTGATCTTGAATTTTTTAAGTCTCTCGGGATTAGTTTGAGTTCCAAAGGTCAAAGACCATTGATTAGCAAGGATACTTATGAGAGTAATGTCCCAGGAATTTATTTGGCGGGAGTTGTTGTCGGTGGAATGATGACTAACGAAGTATTTATTGAAAATGGTCGATTTCATGGACAAGTAGTCATTGGTGATATCCAAAAAAAACTTAATCAAAAATGACTGGACCATAGTAATTTTAGTCGGTCGGTAAGCAGTTTGAAAAACAGAATATCAATCAATTCATAAAAGGTCTAAACTCATTTTTTGTCATTTGCAATGCAAAGTACCCTTATAGTCAAAGCTACCAAGTTCATTACTGTCTTTGTATTAAATATATTTTCTTTATCAATAGCCCTTGCCCACGACTTTTCAATTACTGAAACCACTATCTTCTTAGATAGTTCCAATACATATAAAATTGACATGTTAGTGGATGTTGATGCATTGGCTCTAGGAGTTTCTCCTACTTCCGATTCAGAGCAGGTTGTATCTATTCTTACGGCCTTGTCCCTGCAGGATCTCGAACAAGCAAAACAAAAGGCTCGCCAGACTATTCAACGTCGTATCCGACTACGGTTTGATGGAACCAAATATGTTCCAACCATTACATTCCCAGATCATGGAACGAAATTTTCTGTTGAAAGTGAACTTCCCACCTTTCTTGGATTGACTGCCCGACTTTCAGGGGAAATTCCTCAATTTTCTAAGGAGTTAACCTTTGGAGCTTCTCGGGCTTTTAAAGTAGTTAACCTTACAATTATAGACAAACGAGTAGGAAAGACTGTTCAACAACTTTTGGGTGTTGGTGAAGATAGCTCTCCATATGACTTGCAAAGTCGGTCTTTGGTTGGTGGAGAAGGAACAGTTGTTTTTCGTTACATATTGGTCGGCTTCGAACATATTTTGCCGAAAGGTTTGGATCATATTTTGTTTGTTCTGGGGCTTTTCCTATTTAGTTATCACCTGAGGCCGTTACTTTGGCAAATAACAGCCTTTACTTTAGCCCATTCAATAACACTAGCACTGTCTATTTTTGGTCTATTTACACTACCTTCCCGTCCGGTTGAAGCACTAATTGCACTTTCAATTGTATACGTAGGAATAGAAAACATGGTCACTACAGAACTAAAGCCTTGGCGACCCATGGTCGTTTTTGTTTTTGGACTGTTACATGGTCTTGGTTTTGCCCAGGTTTTACGTCAAGTTAGCATGCCGAAGGAACATTTTTTGACAGCTTTATTAACATTTAATTTAGGAATTGAGTTTGGTCAGATAACTGTGTTGGCTTTAGCTTTTTTACTTTTTGGATGGTTTAGAGAAAAGTCTTGGTATAGACGAAGAGTTGTTTTACCTGGATCAGTTTTGATCTGTTTAATTGCTACTTATTGGTGTATTGAACGAACTTTCTTATAACCAACAAAAATAGTTGTTTGGTTTAAGTGGTATAGAATTAAATTGATTTTGAGTGCTTGTGGTAGATGTAGTCCAAGTTTTTTAGAATGGTAAGAAAATATATTGCTTAACTGTCTGAAGAAGTAATTAGGAGGATTAGTAGTAACTATATTTCTAAGAACTTGGGCAGTTTAGTAAGGTTTCGACAACCTTTTGATGTAACGACTACTAGATCTTCTATTCTAACTCCACCAATTCCATTGTAATATAGACCTGGTTCAACTGTAACAACCTGACCTTTCTTTAAGATATCTTGTGCTTTTGAACCAATATAGGGTGGTTCATGAATTTCAAGTCCTACACCGTGCCCTGTGCCATGAAAAAAACCTTGCATACGACCATGATGAGTACCAGTTGGAAAGCCTAGGCTATGAAAGGTTTGTACGATCATTTGGTGAATTTTTCTACCACTAGAGCCTTCTTTGATTTGGTCTAAGGCTAGGGCCTGGGTACTTAAGACTGCATTGTAAATGTCTTTAATTTTGTTATTGGCGTTACCACGAACCACAGTTCGAGTTATGTCACCCCAATACCCTGAGTTCTGGCAGCGAGGAAAAATATCAAGAATAATAGGTTTGTGAGCTGGAAGTGGCCCGTGGCCTTCGTTATGAGGATCGCATCCATGATTTCCTCCTGCAACAATGGTGTGAGAAGCTAAATATCCATGGCTTAAAAGGATGGAGTTAATTTTGTGTTTAACTTTTTCTGCGGTGAGGGGGACACCATTTAAAATCAATTTCTTATTTGAATTGATTCTAGAATTCCGAATCATTTCAATTCCAGCTATGAGAGCATTTTCAGCAGTTTTCTGGGCTTTACTTATTTCTCTAATCTCTTGTCTCTGTTTGATTTGACGTTCTTCAAAAAATGGCTCTGGTTTGGGAATTATTTTAAAACCACGTCGACGTAGCTTCCAAGCAAGCCCCGTAGGAAATTCATAAGGTACCTGTACCGTTTTAATTTTTTTTTTGGTGAAAATCCAATCGATGACAGCAGCAGTATCTATCGTTCTATGTCCTTGTTTGGATATTTCTTGTTGAATATGTGATAAAGAAAGAATTGTATTAACTTTAGCTTGGCGGTGTGCCCGATCAATTTCCAAATCACTCATTACCGAATAAGACCGGCCAAAAAATTCAAAGTAAATGAAAGAATCTGGAGCAAAAAATTTAGTGGCATATAGCATGTCTGCATTAATTTCACTTGCTGCGACTAAAAGTTTCGCATCAATTGGTGTAGGGATTTTTTTTTTACTTTTGGGGTTTGATGTCATAAAAACAGATAAATTTAAAAAAACTAAATTCTAATTAATTCAAAAAAGGAGTTTGTAAAATGGGAAGATCAGCCATTAAAGCACATATACTATCAATAGTCTGGTTAACTTTTCTTTTGGAAACCTCATAATTGTTAACAATGATGGCAAAAGCTATTTTTTCATTGTTGTTAACTGGTTGAACATATCCACAAAGAGAGGAAACAAAACGCAAGCTACCTGTTTTTGCAAAAACTCTTCCTGTGGCAGAGCTATTTTTCATTCGATGTCTGAGAGTTCCATCTTTGCCAGCTATGGCTAAACTTTCTAGAAACTTTTGACCGTTAGGATGTTGATCCATAAATTGCAAAAGGCGAACAATCGATTCAGGCGTTAATAGGTTAGTGCGAGAAAGCCCAGAAGCATCACTTAGGTTAAGATGTACTTTGGAAATACCTGCTTTCTCTAAGAAAGTCTCTATAGCGTTAAACCCTGTTTTTAAAGTTCCTACTCCTGATTTTTCAGCTCCCAATCCTCTGAGTAGCATATCTGCATAAAGATTGTGACTATTTTTTAACAGAATTTTTAAGCTTTCAATTAAGGGCGGAGAATACCAGTTAGAAATCTGGTTTTTAGGAAAATAGTCAATTTGTTTTTGACGTGCTCTATCTAGGGACAGATCACCTTGCTCCATTACCTCTAGAGGGTTCAGAGTTCTAGTAATTGATTGGCCGCTGATAAATACACCACGCTTTTCCAAAGATGATTTAAGAGAGGTGGCAGCATTTAAAGCTGGATCAGAAATAGAAAGAAAATATGATAGCTGGGGAGATTTTTCGGAGATGTTACCTAAAATTGTCAGAACAGTTCCAGTAGGGTCTCTTCCAATTCTGATATCAGTTCCTTTTTCAGCGGGTACAGTAATAACTTTATTGATAACATCCAACTTCTGCTGCTTAGGGTTAATTTCAATTATGCTTGGATCTCCGATAGCTTCACCAGAAAATACTGAGACATTAAAGGAATTTTCGTGAACAGATAGTGCACTGCAAGGGGCTCCATATCCCCATAACAAATCCTCGTAATCCCAGTTTCGACCAAAAGGTTCATTTAAAAACAAAGTAGTGTCTACAATGATATTCCCTTCTATTTTTCGAATACCGTACTCAACAATTTGATCTGCGATAGACTCAATAAATGCCGAATTTTCATAGATTATTAGTTTTTTAATATTAGGTTGATAGATTCGTTTTTCTAAGTTGGGATCCCCCTTCCCAACTAACACTAAATTACCTAAAAGACGTCCTTTTTTATCTAGCCGACCTTCGAAAAAAACAGGAGTTTTAAACTGGTAATCTTTGCCCCAGTGATCGAGGGCGGCAGCTGAAACCAGTAGTTTCATTCCAGAAGCTGGAGGTAATCGTTTTTTCTCGTTATAGGTAAAGAGAATCTCATTATTTTGGAGTGAGACGATTTGAATACCCCAAAAAGCTGAATTAAATTGAGGGTGGTTAATTAAGGAAGTAATACTAGATTTCAATGAAGAACGTGAGGTTTCTGGGAACGCTGCTTGTAATCTAAAAGGGTAGGTAAGGTATAAGATTAACAGCAGTGCAGCAAAGTTTTTGAAAGACTTCTGACAAAAATTATTCATCGCAATAATTCTTCCAGTGTTGTTGACAAATTAGTACTGGAGTCACGATATTTAACAATGACAGGGCAGGAGATTTGAAGACCATGTAAAAGAGCAAAGTTATTTTGGATTTTTCTGCTACCGGGAACGACAATGGCATTTGTTGGAATAATCAGTGGGGTTTCACTAGATCCTCGGAAAATTTGTTCAGTTATCAAGTCATATACAGGAACCGATCCTGTTAAGATAGTCCCTGCACCGAGTACTGCACCAGTTTGAATGATTGTTCCCTCATATATGCCGCAGTTACCTCCTACTAGAACATCATCTTCAATAATAACTGGTAAAGCTCCAATAGGTTCTAGAATTCCTCCTACCTGGCTACCTGCACTTAAATGGACTCTTCGACCAATTTGAGCACATGAACCTACCAGGGCATGGGAATCTATCATGGTGCCTTCATCAACATAAGCCCCTACATTAATATACATAGGGGGCATTAGGGTCACTTGGTTCCCCAGATAAGCGCCCCTTCGTACTGAAGATCCACCTGGTACCAAACGGATATTATTTTTTGCTAGTGGCTTAAGATTCTTTAGTGGATAGGTTTGTTTATCACAAAACTGAAAATGGTCATTTAATGAGAAATCAGCATTTGTTCCAAGTCTAAATCCTAGAAGAATGCCTTGTTTGACCCAAGTATTCACTTTCCAAACACCATCTTTTTTTTCTGCAGCCCTGATTTCCCCTCTATCTAACTTGTTGATAAAAATCTCGAATAGTTGATTTGACTCTTCATCGAGTTCATCAATTTTTCTTTCATAGTGATCGGTAATCAGTTTTTCTAATTCAATTTTGTTCATTTTTAGCTCAAGGAAAGAGCGGAGAAGAAAGTTAACTGCTTGTATTATATTAGTTCGAGCTTTTTAAGAACGCTCTCTAATTTTTGACGGTTGTCAGTTGCCATTGGTACTAACGGTAAACGGTATACTTCTTGAATTAATCCCATCATTGATAGGGCGGCTTTAACCGGAACAGGATTAGTTTCGAGAAAATTCAGTTGCATGAGTTCAAATAGACGGTAATGAAGTTCTCGAGCAGACTTCCAATGACCTTCCAATGCTTTATGTACCATATTTGTGAAATCAGTTGGAACCTCATTGGCAATTACTGATATACAACCGTCACCTCCTACTGCTATGAATGGTAAAGTTAAAGAATCATCTCCTGACAGAACACTGAAATCAGAGGGACGATCTTTTAGTATTGCCATTACTTGATCCATATTTCCAGACGCCTCCTTAATTCCTACAATATTTGGAATTTCTGCGAGCCTTAGGATAGTTTCAGGGAGAATATTAACACCTGTTCTTCCTGGGATATTATAAATAATTATAGGAATTTCAACAGATTCAGCAATTTTCTTAAAGTGAAGGTAATGACCTTTTTGAGAGGGTTTATTATAGTAAGGACCAACTAAAAGAACTGCATCTGCATGAATTTTCTGAGCAAAGTGCGTAAGTTTAATTGCGTGTTCCGTATTATTACTGCCAGCTCCAATTATGACTTTGGTACGTTTATTAACATGTTCGACTATTAGTTTACAGATTTGGCAGTGTTCTTCGAAATTTAGGGTTGAGGCCTCACCGGTTGTTCCACAGGGTACAATTGCATCAACTCTTCCCTGTACTTGAAGATCTATTAAATCTCTTAAATGCTTCTCTTGTATTTGGCCAGAAGAATCAAAAGGTGTTATTAGAGCTGTCATAGCTCCACGAAACAATGGTGCATTCATCACTAGGTACCTTTAACCAGAAAAAGGGTTGTTCTACAGAACCTTGCACTACAACGTACGATCTTATCATTAGTTAGATTTAGTTGTAATAATAAGGAGTCTTCAATTTTCCCAAAGATTTTTGAGGACTTGTTCGAAAGCATAAAATCCCTTACGTTCTTGGATCCATTGTGCTGCTAGTAGGGCCCCAAAAGCAAATCCAGCACGAGAGCGAGCCCGGTGGACTAGTTCAAGACTATCTTCCTCAGAATCAAAGATTACTGAATGTGTGCCGGGAAAGTGACCAGAGCGAGCCGACACTAGATGTAGTTCTTCAGGTGAAATTTTACGATTTAAACATTCTGTTACCAAATGTTGTTTGCGTGGGAAATACTCCAAAAGGATATCTCCAATTTTTTTTGCAGTTCCACTTGGACTATCCATTTTTTTTCGATGATGAATTTCCATAACAAAGGCATCATAGTTATCGAAAGAGTGCAGAAGTTTTGCCGAGGTTTTGACAATTTGAAGAAAAAGATTAAGACCTAGAGAAAAGTTTGGAGCATATACACATCCGACTGCATTATCTTGAATAATTTTTTTTGCTTGTGGAATCTGGTGATACCAGCCTGTAGTTCCTATAACGATAGGTTTTCCTGATTCTACAATTTTTTGAATATTTGGTAGGGTACTTTGAGGTTGCGCAAACTCTATACAAACATTTACTTCACTTAGTAATTCCTTAGTAATACTAGGGAAAACATTATCACCAGCAATGGGATCAACCCTAGCTATTATTTGATGACCTTGTTTCAAAGCTAAAAGTTCTACCTCCTTTCCCATATTTCCATAGCCAATAAGTGCGATCTTCATTTTACCTCTCAGTTCGTTGATATTGATGAATACAATTCAATGAACCTCTCCTTTGTACGGAATTCCTAGTGAAACGAGGTTAGTGAAAAGACGGATTGCCCCTACCACCCCTGCAGGAAGTTGACGAAACCACGAGTATGAGGTAAGGACATACTGACCTTTTCCAAAATTTGCTATTAATAATCCGCCATCAAGAGGTGATTCTCCGGGATCGTTCGAGGCAAGCAATGCTTTAAACTGCTTATCCCTCTCCTGAATAAAATAGAGTCCTCGTTCTTGTACCCAATGTGAAAAATCTTGCTGAGTAATTTTGTTAGGATAATGAAAGATACGATGTTCCGGCATAAGTATTGTCATAAGTGCATTTTCGTCAGTCACTCTATGTTTACGATCGACAATCCTAGACGGATAGGGTCCATACTGGGACTGATTCCATGTTAACGGAGTATTATACTGAACAATGAAGACCCCACCGTTTTCGACGTATTTAAGTAGACGAACATTTTGTTCCACTAGGTCCGATCTCACTTGATAAGCTCTAATACCGGCGATGATACAGTGGTATTTTTCTAAGTTTTCAGTAGCTAAATCTTCAGGTTCTAGGCGTCTAACAAACATACCTATTTGTTCAAGAGTTTGAGGGACCTCATCTCCAGCTCCCATAATGTAACCAATTCTTAACTTTTTAGGAGTTTTAAGATCAAGAGTCACTACTTCGGATTGAGCTATTTTATAGAGAGGTTGGTTCCATCTGTCAAAAACTGAAATCATTCTATGTTGTTGGGTGAAGCGGCTATTATTGATGCTAGCTATAGCTCGGAATCCAGCTCTACCAATTGGAACTGAATCGGAATTTCCCGAAGCAATAAATTGGAAGCTAGCTAGCTGGCCAGATTTTGCGATTGAGAACCAGAATTGTTTAGGTTGAACTTGCCAACCTCTCGGTGGTATAAGCTCAACTTTTCCTTGTATTTTAGTTAGAGAGTTATTACGAACCTGTACTTGGATCTTTCGAGTTAGTCTAGCTTTATCCAATGGAACTAATTGAAGCGGTGGTTCGACATGTATATTGACTAGTGGGACGACATGAATGGGAACCTTCCGTGTTCCTCTAAGTCTGTCGATTTTTAGAAATTCAACAGTTTGTTCCTTTTCAAGAGATATTCCCTTGTATTCATACCGTAGTCTGATTTTCATCAAATGGGGGGGGAGTGCTTGATTAATTAGTCTGTAGTCATTAACTGTGTAGGTGTTTTGATTTTTTGCGGTTCGTTTCCAATGAGGTTCACTAGGTCTAGCGTTTGTTGGCACTGTACCCAGCATTTCAAAATTTGTTGTTTCACCAGCTTTCAATAGAGGAAAGGGTCCAAGTACAGGTTTGACTCTAAGGACGTTGCTATCCCAGTCAATGCCTTTCAAAGTTAGAGGATAATTAGAGCGATTGACAACTTGAATGCTTATTTGAAAAGTTTGACCGGATGTAAGTGAGGGTGAATCAATATAGGCTTCAACTGACAAGGCATTGAATCGGTGCAAGCATTCAATAAAATCTTTTTCTTTTTCAGTCAAAAAGAATCTGATGGAGTTAAATTTAGGACCAGCAAAATCAGAGTGATTTAGTTTGTCTTGGATTTTTCTTAATTTCTCCAATCCGTCAACTAGTAAAGGTAAGGACAGGGAATAATCTGATATTGAGAATAAACGTTGAGTCTTTTTTGCAGCGAGCTCTAGTAAGAGTAGGTCATTTTTAAGCCAATTACGTATAGAAGTGTCTTCTGGAAGTAAATCAACTAAAGAAGACAAACCTAAGTTGAGAAAAGCCTCAAAAGAAGAAGTATTGGATGTTACTTGGATAGGGGAATTGTTCTTTTCGATTAATTTTAAGGCAATTGAATCCGATCCAGGGGGGGCATAAATATGGCCCATCCCCTGAGACCGATGGAGGCTATATCCAAGAGCGCCTATCTGGTTATACGACAAACCTAAGAGAGGATTATGTCTGCCGGTATTGATTTGAATATCTCCAGAATCCTTTCTATTAACAACGTAAAACTGTTGAGCCTTCCAAGGGAATAGGCCCTGATGGATTAATTGTGGAAACTGGTTTGGGTCTCCAGAGATTTTATATGCTTCCCGGGCTAAAATTCCCGCTGCTTGGTGGTGACCATGACCATCTTGGACTGAACCATGATAAATGGAGATTATTGTAAGAGGACGGAAGGAACGAATAGCTCGGACTATATCTTCCAAAACATTATCATGTCCCCATTTTTTGATGGTTTCTTCCGAGCTTCTAGAAAAGCCAAAATCAAATGCTCGTGTGAAATACTGTTGAGTACCATAGAATTTGCTAGCAGCTATCATTTCTCCTGTCCTGACCAGTCCCAAAGCATCAAACAAATCTGAACTCACCAAATTTTGTCCTCCCTCACCTCTAGTGATTGTCAGTAAAGCTGTTTTAGCATGTAAGCCCCTGCTGACATAGGTTACTAAACCAGCGGGCTCATCATCAGGGTGGGCTGCAATGAATAAGACCCTAGAAGTAAGAGGAAGCCGGGATAATGATTGAATCAGGCCTACTGCACCTTGATCCCAAAGAGAGTTCTGGCCTAGACTACTGCTATTCGAAAAGACAAGTAGAAAACACCAAAAAAAAGGGGAATAGAATCGAATTAATCGAATAACTGAGTCTCCTGTAAAAAACGTAGTGAATGTATCTATTTAAACTGTATCTTTCTACACTTAATTAGCCTGACTGACAAGATTCTATGTGAATTAGTAGGCAATTGTTCTTTTATTTTGGTCCATGTATCTACTAAATGTAAAAAAGACTAATGCAATCATAATGATTAACAGTACACCATAGGCGGCTGCACTGCCGAAGTTAAATTGTCTAATCTGGGAGAGAATTTCCACTGAAATTGGCCTATTGTCAATGGTATAAATAACAATTGATGAAACGAATTCTCCTAGGGCCGTTACAAAAGCTAACATTCCTCCAGCAATTATTGACGGTAGAAGTAAGGGTAATAGAATCCGCCGCAAGGTAAATAACCATGAAGCCCCTAAAGATCTAGCTGCGTCATGAAATTCTGGATTTAATTGTTCTAGACCGGCTTGGATGGCTCTAACTACCAAAGGAATATGCCGAATAAAATAGGCTAGTGGTAAAATCCAAAATGTTCCTACCAGTAAAATGCGACCTTCAAGTAAATCGTTTTTACCAAAGGTGGTTGCTAAATTAAGAGCAATTACTGTGCCTGGTAAAGCCCAAGGTAGAACAGTTAGAATGCTTAGTCCAAGTCGACCTCTAAGCTTTTTCTGAATTAAAAGCCAACCAGCAGCTAGGGCAAATAGTATGTTTGCTATTGTTGCAAGAATCGCCATTTTCAAACTATTGGATATTGGCTTTAAAAAATCACTATCGTTAAACAGGCGTTGATAATTTTCAATAGTGTAATCAGGAGGTAAGATTTGGGTGGTCCAAGTGCCATCTTGGCTAAAGCTGATCAAAATAAGTGTAATGTGCGGGAGTAAAAGAAGTGTAACAAAACTAATCCCAAGGCATGCTATTAAGGTCCTTTGAGCCTTACTTTTTAAAATTAGGATATTAGGAGAAACTCCTTTATTTACTGAGCGATATTTATCTGTAGCTTCATATTTCTGTAACAGAAAGAGAAACAGGATTGAACTAGTAGTAAGAACAACTGTTTCGACCATCGCCATTTCTAAATCACCATTTAGCTTTGAATTATAAATTTGAAGAGCTAAAACGCGAATTCCTCCTCCAAAAATGTAGGGAGCACTAAAACTAGCCATTGAAGTCATAAAAGTGAGCAAGGAAGCACCAAGGATAGCAGGGGTGAGCATGGGCAGGGTAACCCATCGCAGAGTTTGTAACCTAGAAGCACCTAACGAAAGTGAAGCTTCTTTAAGAGACTCGTCCATTCGTTTCAAGGCTGAAGAGACAAATAAATAAAAGTAAACGTACATAGTGTAGCCATGTACCAAAAGAATAGCCGGTATTCCTTCTAGAGAAAAAGGAGGATTTCTTAGTTGTAGTAACCATTGAAGGCCTCTAGTAAAAAGACCACTTTCTCCATAAAGAAACAAAAAAGCCATTACACCTACGAGTGGTGGAAGTAGCACTGGTAGAGATGCTAAGGAAGCAAACAATCTTCTACCTGGGAAATCAAATCGGTTAAAGATAAATGCCAAGGGAATTCCAATAGTTGCAGAGATTAGGACACTACCTATAGATATGAGAAGACTGTTACTAAGTGACTCAATTTGAGAGGAACTTGAAAAAAAAACTTTGTAATTTTCCAAGCTTAGATGTCCTGCTTTAACAAAACTCTGAAAGAGAACGTAGAGATTTGGATAAAGTACAAACCAGATAAGCAGACCAAACACCGGTATGGAAATCCAAAGATTTGATTTTTTCACGGTTATTAACTGTTTTCAGAAGAATTTTTAGATTGTTTTAGGAAAAAGGTCTCCAACAATATTGACACCCTAAAAGTAAAATTTTTTTGCACTTAAATAAATTTAATAGAGAAGATTGCTGTAACTATAAATTGTAAATGGGACTTCAAAAAATGGTTAGTTCCATTTATCGCTTGGAATGATATAAATGGAATTGGCCTCTAGAAATAAATTAATATAATTTCCTACCTTATGAAAAGAACAGGTTAACGAGCTATTTATCAAAACTAAAACGGTCAGTCCTTCTCCCTTTAGGACAAATTCTATGTTAGCACCCATAAAACGTTGAGATATAATTTGAGCTGAAAAAAGAGGTTGAGTGCTACTAGTTTCCTCTAATTGCACATTCTCGGGTCGGAGCAAAAGCTTATAATATTCTCCTATTTTCAGCTTAGGGTGGTGTTTTGGTGAAATACAAAGTTCCATCCCAGAAGGCAATTTAAAAACTGCTGCTGCCTCTTCATGACTTTTTAGAGGTAGTTCCCATATATTTGATTTGCCTATAAAGTTAGCAACAAAATGATTTGCTGGGCGAAAATATAATTCTTGAGCGGTGCCAATCTGCTGAAGAGTACCCTCTGACAGTAAGGCAACTCGATCTGAAAATGCAAAAGCTTCCTCTTGATCATGGGTCACAAAGATTGTTGTGATATGGAGCTGGTGAATCAGCTCACTCAGTTGAGAGCGTGTTTGTTCTCGGAGGCCAGCATCTAGATTACTTAGTGGTTCGTCTAATAAGAGGAGTTTTGGTTCGATGACGACAGCACGTGCAACCGACACCCGTTGTTGTTCACCTCCACTTAACTTAAATACGGCTCGTTTGTGGTAAGAAGATAGATTAACGAGTGACAGTGCCTTTTCCACCTTATTTTTTATTTCGTTAGTTGAATAACCTCGAGCTTTTAAGCCAAAAGCAACGTTTTCAAAAACATTAAGGTGGGGAAATAGTGCATAAGACTGGAAAACCATTCCGATATTACGTTTTTCTGGGGGTAGTGAGGTAATATCCTGTTCATCGATAATAATTTTTCCAGAGCTAGGCTTTAAGAGTCCTGCTATGAGTCGAATTGTAGTAGTCTTTCCACATCCGCTAGGTCCTAGCAAAGTTAATATTTTACCGGAATCTACTTGTAGACTAAGTTGATTAAGAGCTCTTATGTTACCAAATTGGTAGCTTAGATTTTGCAGTTGGAGTTTAGCCATTGATTTGTAGGTTTGATACAACCCAATAGAGTTGTTTCATTAAAATGTAAGGTTTAAGTTCCTTTATTACGTATATTTTCGTCCCAATAGCGCATCCATTTTCTTGAATTTTTTCTTAAGGTCTGCCAATCGACTGGGATTACCTTGATGGAGGTTTTACGAAACCACTCCGGCAACTCATTTTTTGAGATATCCTTTCGACATGGAAGTCGATAAAAGAGTTTAGCAGCTTGAATCAAACTTTGTTTAGATGTTACAAACTCATAAAACTGCAGGGCTGATTTTTTGTTATGAGCTCTGGCAACTAAAGCAATTCCATCTGTAACAACAGGTGTGCCACTCATTGGTATGATATAGTCAAGGGGATAGTCATAGCGGGCCCGCTGTAGTTCTATATCAGGCATGTTCCATAGAGTAATCCAACCTTCTTGCCTAGCTAGTTTCTGAATGAGCATTGTAAGATTCGGTACATAGGTTTTTGTGTTAGCATCTAGTTTCATTAGCCACTCATATCCAGAATCTGGTGACCCTTGTGCTTGAATAGCTTTCAAAATCATTGTACAGAAAATCGTTCTCATGGTGCCTGAAGCAAGTGGATCTCTAATAATAATCTTGTTTTTCCATTTGGGATCCAACAGATCATTCCAGTCCTTAGGCACTTCTTCAGGTTTCATTACAGTGCTGTTGTAGGCAATAACCTCCGGGGTTTCGTAGGTTCCGTACCAAAAATCTTTAGAGCTGTATGCCCCTTCCAATATAGCCTGGGACCAAGTAGGTTTATATGGATTTAGTAACTTTTCTTCTTCAGCTTGCTGGAAAAGATCAGCTGGAGCTCCCCACCAAATGTCGGCCTGAGGATTTTCTTTTTCTGAACGCAGTCGGTCAAGGACGTCCTGACTGCCCATATCGAGCCATTTAACATTAACTCGAGGAAATTTTTCCTCAAAGCGATTTTCAAAGTGTGTTAAGAGTTCTTTGCCATGAGGAGAGTAGATGACGAGTGATTTTTTCCAATTACTCTGTTGAGAGCAAGCTGATAGAAAAAAAAATCCTGCCCAAACAATAACAATCATAAAACGACACATTATTATCTAGATTACCTCAGTTTTAGACATAAACTATGTGTTGCCCTTTTTATCCTAGATAAACTGTCTAATAATAGAGAAACTACTTAGGAGTTGGATTCTGATTCTTCGATACTAATTTTGAGCGATTTTAAAAACTTAACATCTTGAGAAGTAATATTTAGTTTTGCCTCATAGTTGCTGTTCAGTGTTGAGGCTGAGTCAACGCGGGATTCCTTGTTTTGTTTGTTAAAACCTATAGTTGCCTCTAACACCAGAAAAACATTGTATCCAGATGCTTTAATCCTAGAGATGGTTTCCTGAATTGCTTCGGAAGTTGATAGGCTTTCGTTAATAGCATTTCCTAATTCCTTCATTAAACCTTTGAGATTTTCATCCATCTCATTCATCTAGTTTTCCTCTAACTTAGTCGTACCAGTGTAGGTTTTCTTTGAAATGTAAGTTGACATTCATGACTTAGACTATTTTAACTTGTTGAGATTGCGGTAGAAATGTTACTTACAAGGAACAAGAGTGTCAAGATATGGGTCTCCAAATGGATTAAGTAATCCTTTATTTTTGAGAAGCATTAAACATAGGGATAACAGGTGACAACATTATTTTTCACTCAACTGAGAGAACCACAATCATTCTTGGATAAAGTGATATGTTATTATAAAGTGCAATCTTATTTGGGAGAAATTATGGCTCTTAGCTTATTACAGAAATTCAAATTAGCCTTTAGAGATTTTGGTGTAAGCTTACATAAACTATTCCTCCAAATAACAGGTTTATTATTTACGGTGTTTGGTTTGTTCCTGCTTTTAAAAGGGTACCAGCACCTCGGGGATTCTGAAGAATCTGGATTTAAATATTATTTTATAATAGCTGCGTTTCTCCTTTTTGGGGTTCTAATGCTTGGTTTTGGAATTCAATCCTTATATCGTTTGCGATCCATGAAGTGAACTAGTTACTATCTAATAGTTGGTTCCAGTTTAGCTTTAATTTGATTAAGTTCTGCCCAGCCCAACATTTCTCTATTCTATAGTGTTACCAATTGTGATGTCTGAAAAAAGAAGGATCACAACTAGTTCAGGAATTCCATTAGACAAATGTTTTAACCCTGAACATCTCGTGGGTTTTGACTATTTTCGTGATTTAGGGGATCCAGGTGAATTTCCATTTACACGTGGAATTCACTCTGAAATGTATAGAAAAAAACTTTGGACTATGAGGCAGTATGCAGGATATGGATCCGCAAAGGAGTCAAATCAACGCTATAGGTATTTGTTGAAACGAGGACAAACAGGTTTGTCAGTAGCGTTTGACCTTCCAACTCAAATGGGTATGGATTCTGATGCAGTATTGTCTGCAGGAGAAGTTGGTCGGACTGGTGTCGCTATTGATAGCCTGACTGATATGAGGGATCTTTTAAAGGGAATTCCTCTTGATCAGGTCTCATTCTCTATGACTATTAATGCAACAGCACCTATTTTACTTGCACTTATAGTGGCTGAAGCTCGGGCTCAGAAGATTCCAATGGGGTGTCTGTCAGGTACAATTCAAAATGATATTCTTAAAGAATATATTGCTCGTGGTACCTATATATATCCACCTTTGCCTTCTATTCGATTAGCAACTGATGTGATTAATTTTTGTACCAAAAACCTGCCTCGATGGAATCCTATTTCAATTAGTGGTTACCATATTCGCGAAGCAGGATCTACCGCCGTACAGGAATTAGCTTTTACGTTAGCCAATGCCATAGCATATGTAGAAGCTTGTTTAGAAACCGGTTTAGCAATTGATGACTTTGCTCCTCGGTTTTCTTTTTTCTTTAATGTACACAATAATTTTTTAGAAGAAATAGCGAAATTCCGAGCTGCACGCCGGTTGTGGTCAGGGATCATGCGGAAACGTTTTGGTGCAAAGAACCCTAAGTCGTGGGTTTTGCGATTCCATGCGCAAACTGCGGGGAGTACTTTAACTGCTCAAAACCCAGAGGTAAATTGTGTCAGAGTTACTTTGCAAGCTCTTGCAGCTGTTTTAGGTGGCACCCAGTCTCTGCATACAAACTCTTGTGATGAAGCACTGGCTCTACCTACTACTGAAGCTGCTCTCCTCGCCTTACAAACGCAACAGGTGATTGCTTATGAAACTGGTGTACCTGAGACTGCTGATCCATTTGCTGGTTCGTACACCATTGAATCTTTGACTGGTACTCTTGAGGTTAAAGCAAAAAACTATCTAGATCGGATTCAAAATATAGGTGGCATGCCACTAGCAATTTCTAAAGGCTATGTTCAAGGAGAAATTCAAAAAGCTGCTTATGATTATCAACGTTCAATAGAAAGTGGGGAAACTACTATTGTAGGAATGAACAAGTTCATTTCTTCACAGAAGCCAACTGTTAGAATTCACAAGGTTAACCCACAGATTGAAAAGGAACAATGCCAGAAACTCGCTAAAATCAGATCAACCAGAAACCAGAAAAAAGTAGATAAATCTTTGGCCCTAATTGAAGAAATTGCGCGTACTGATGATAATCTTCTTCCACCAATAATAGATGCGGTAGAGAGTCATGCTACTCTTGGAGAAATTTCTGATCGATTAAAGCTGGTTTTTGGAGAACACAAGGAAAGCCCTACAATATAGATAGAAATACTTACTGAATCTAAGAATTTAAATTACTCATAAATAGGGGTTCAGATATTAATGATAAGCAGCACTTATCAAATCATTTCTGATCTACACTTAATTTCCTTCTTTTTTCAGTTTAAATAGTCTGGTTGTATTCCTAACATCATAAAATTTATTGAAGATGATTTTGCCATTGTTGAGGGAGATCTGGTGAAATTTCAATTAGTCAGTCAGGATTCAACAACTGCAGCACGGTTAGGGAAAATTAATACTGATCATGGTGACATTACTACCCCTGTCTTTATGCCAGTGGGAACTGCTGGAACTGTTAAAGCCCTTACACAAGAGCACTTGGAGGAACTTGGGGCTGAAATAATTTTGGGCAACACTTATCATCTTTATCTTAGACCAGGTTATAGGGTGATTCACCAACTGGGAGGGCTACACCGTTTTATGTCTTGGCCACGACCACTACTTACAGATAGTGGAGGGTTTCAGGTCTTTAGCCAGTCAGGCCTAAGGACAGTGCGGGAAGAAGGTGTATTATTTCGTTCTCATTTAGATGGATCGTCACACTTCCTGTCTCCTGAAAAGTCTATCGAGATCCAAGTAGCTCTTGGTTCAGATATCATGATGGCTTTTGATCATTGTCCAGCCTATGTGCAGGAATCTAATTTGGTTAGGGAGGCTATGGAGCGAACTCTACGTTGGGCAAAGCGTTCTAAAGAGGCTGTTAGCAACTGCCATCACCAAGGTCTAAATTGTCCTCATGAACAATGGTTGTTTGGTATTGGACAAGGAGGTACGGACCTAAAGATGAGAAGTGAATGTATCAAAAGATTAGTTGCTCTTGATTTTCCTGGTTATGCTATTGGAGGTCTTTCTGTAGGTGAGCCACGAAACTTGATGTTTGATGTTGTTCAGCAGAGTCTTGAGGATTTACCAACTACAAAACCACGCTATTTGATGGGAGTGGGTTCGCCTGATGAGTTATTAAGATATGTTGCAATGGGTGTTGACATGTTCGACTGCGTTCTACCTACTCGAAATGCCAGAAATGGTTATTTATTCATAAGGGGTGGTCACATAGTCATTAAGAACGCTTGTTATGCGGAAGATGAACGTCCAATTGATTTGGAATGCAGATGCATAGTTTGCCGTAAATATAGTAGAGCTTATTTGAGGCATTTGTATCAATCAAACGAAATTTTATCAGCTACTCTTAATACCTATCATAATCTGTACTTTTACCTTGACACCATTAGGCAAATTAGGGATGCTATCGCCTCTTGTAGGCTACGTGATTTCATTAGAGAATTTATCAACCAAGAGGATGGTTAGGGCTGAGTGGTTGAGCATTAATCAGTAAGCTTTAACAAATACTTCCAATATTTCTCAAAGAAAATTTCTCGACTATTTGGAGTTGGTTAAATGTTAATTTTGACTCTCCTCGCCGCCAATGGGCAAAGTAATTCTTTCCTTCCTCTTTTACCTATTGTTGCAATTTTTCTCATCTTCTATTTTATTGTTTTTCGGCCTCAAAGAAGAAGACAACAGGCTCTTCAGGAGATGTTAAAGGACCTAAAGAATGGTGATAAAGTCATAACCTCTGGTGGAATTCATGGAATTATCGCTGGAATGAAAAATGATACAGTTCACCTCCGCATAGCTGATCAAGTCAAAGTAGAAATATCAAGAAATGCAATAGTTGCTAAACAGGAAGAAGGTTAATGATGGGTTTGGCGAGCCTGATTAGTAATCTGTCCTAGAAGGTAGTACTTCATGCCCAAAAAACTTAGATTGAAATTCTTTACAATTGTAGCAGTCCCTTTGATTTGTGTCTTTGGTATCATTGGTCTGCCGGGGAGCTTTAATCAACTGAAAGAAAATTTGAGAGACCGAATTCGTCTTGGGCTTGATCTGCGAGGAGGAATGCATCTCATCCTTCAAGTCAATACCGAGGATGCTCTTAATATTGAAACTGATCAACTCGTAGAAAGGATTAAGAGAGCTCTACAAGACGAAGAAATTTCTTTTGAAGATATTCGTCGTAGGGATATTACTCACGTTGAAATTCTGGATGTTGAATCGACAAAGCTTAGGGATGTACGTGCATTGATAACTGACCGTTACAATGCTTGGGAAATAGTTAATCTTCTCAACCCTTCTAATTCTTTCCTTTTAACTTTAAGACCGACCGTTGTAAGTCAAATCAGGGAAAGCTCAGTTCGGGAAGCTATTCAGAGAATTCGGAATAGGGTTGACGAGTTAGGAGTGACTGAACCAGTTATTCAGAATCATGGTCCTGTCGATGAATATCAAATTCTTGTCCAATTACCTGGCGTCGATGATTCTGCAAGAGTCCGAGAAATTATTAAATCGACTGCTCTTCTTGAATTAAAAATTGTTGAGCCAACAGACGTTTTTATTTCCAGAGCTGAAGCATTAAAACGATACAATGGAGTGATTCCAGTGGGAAAACAGTTGATTCAAGGTATTTCTCAGTTTTCTGATTCCTCCCAATCCAGTCAAGCTTGGTATATTGTTAATCAGTCTGCCGCCATTACTGGAAAAGATCTAAGAATGGCCCGAGCTCAAGCAGACGAATTTGGGAGGCCTGCAGTAGGTTTTGATTTAACTAATGATGGTGCCACTCGTTTTGGGCGAATTACTGCTGATAATGTTGGTAAACGTTTGGCTATTGTTCTAGATGGTCGTGTTCAATCAGCTCCTAATATTCAAGAATCCATACGTTCTTCAGGACAGATTACGGGCAGTTTTTCTGATCAAGAAGCCAATGATTTGGCTTTAGTTTTGAGATCTGGTGCACTCCCAGCGTCGATGGACTATTTAGAAGAACGGACAGTAGGAGCTTCTCTAGGTGTTGATTCTATTCGCCAAGGAGTGATTGCTTCTCTCATTGCTTTGGTAGGTGTGGCATTGTTTATGGTTATTTATTATAAGCTTTCAGGAATAATTGCTATTACTGCACTAGTTTTGAATCTAATTATTCTCCTTGCAGCAATGGTTTATATTGGAGCAACTTTAACCCTGCCAGGTATTGCAGGTGTTGTACTTTTAATTGGTATGGCTGTGGATTCCAATGTTTTAATTTTTGAACGTATTAAAGAAGAAATTTGGTCCGGGAAAAATATTAGTTCATCAGTCAGTACTGGTTTTGGCAAAGCTATAATTACAATTGTCGATGCCAATGTAACTACGGTTGTCGCCGTCTTATTTTTGTTTCTATTTGGGACAGGCCCCGTAAAGGGTTTCGCAGTTGTGCTTTTTTGGGGTCTTCTTGCAAACTTGTTTACTGCGATCTTTGTTTCTCGTTTTATTTTTGAGGTTATCGTTGGTCGATCACGCCGTCGAGAGAGTTTGAGCATATAGTCATTTGTGAAGAAAGCTTTTATAGGGTTTTAGATTTAGGAATCACATAAAAATATTAAAAAAATCTGCTAGTAATTTGGTGAATTTAATAGTTTTAGTATTTCCAAATCTAGTTTTTTTAGAAAGTAGATAGAAACCTATGCAGTTGCTTAGAAACGTTAATGTGAATTGGGTTGGTCGCAAGTGGCTTTTCATAGGCATTTCCTTAGTGATGACTATTGTTAGTTTGTCCTCCTTATATTGGAAAGGAGGTCCACGATATGGTATTGATTTTAGGGGAGGAACCCTCGTCTATGTCAAATTCAAAAGTTCTCCTAATCTGACAGCTATTCGTACTGCCCTATCTCAAAAAGGGCTAGGAAATAGCACCATTCAACGTTATGACTTGCCAGAGCAAAATCAAGTTATCATTAGTCTAGATCAGCTTGAGGATGATTCTAAAGGAGAGTTAGATGCAGGGCGTGGGCAGATACTACAGGCTCTAAAAACTGTTTTTAATTCAAATCAGATTCAAAGAGATAAAATTGATCTTAATAATATCAGCACAACGGATCTTACTAATTACTTGATTAAAATAGGTGACCTTACCTCGTTGTTAAAATCAGAAGAAAGTCCTGTTCTGAAATCTCCAGAGTCATTGGCATTTGCCATCACTAACTATAGAGATAGCCATGGTGGGATTATTATTTCGTATGATGAAATAACAACTATTAATGGAGTGACCAAGTCCATCCTTGCTATTCTCCAAGAGAGTTCCTTTTTAGGGGAGTTTTCAGTATTTCAAACAGAGTTTGTAGGGCCAAAGGTAGGTCGAAATCTTCAGCGACAAGCAGTTTCCGCAACCTGTTATGCATTGCTGGGTGTATTGATTTATATTGCAATTAGATTTAAAGGTACAATTTATGGTGCTGCCGCAGTAATTGCTGTTTTTCATGATGTTATAATCACTTTAGGGTTTTTTTCTTTTGCAGATCGTGAAATTTCCTTAACAGTTATAGCAGCATTGCTGACGCTTGTTGGCTATTCTATGAACGACACGATTGTTGTTTTTGATAGAATTAGGGAAAATTTAAGGCTTAGTAGACGAATTCCTCTTTCAGAGATTATAAATAGAAGTATTAATCAAACTTTGAGCAGAACTCTTTTAACCTCGGGATCCACTTTTTTAACTGCACTGTCACTTTATTTTTTGGGAGGACAGGTAATTAACGGGTTTGCGTTTGCATTAGTGTTTGGAGTAGCTATTGGGACTTATTCTTCAATTGGAGTCGCAAGTCCATTATTACTACTGTGGCACGATTACCAGTCAGGAAAAAAGAAATAGGTGGGTGTGAATAAAATTAAAAGTCGTTGAAATCTAAAATCGATTTTTTTTATACTTTATTCGAGATTCATGCTAGAGTCTTATCTTCTTATTCCATTCAAATAATAAAAATTTCAGGGGTAAAAATTTCTTCCCCTGTTTTTTTATTTTTGCTATAAATATATGAGTTGAAAGCTGGAACTAAAAACATTTAAGCCAATGACAAAATCGAAGTTACACTTTTAGAGTCGCATTGTTTCGAGAAGGGGGGATTAACTATGTTTGACGAGCTACTAGATTCTCAAGATCCAGGCCAAACAAAGAAAAAAATGGGCCTTCTGACAGTATCAATTATCATTCATGCGGTTATACTTGTAATTGCTGTGATCCTTCCACTTCTTTTTCCGGATACGCTGTCGGGATCCATGCAACAACTAACTTTTTTGGTGGCACCGCCACCACCACCACCACCACCACCACCACCGCCACCCCCTGCAGCAACAACCAGAAGGGTTGCGACAGTAGTTGATGATTCTTTTAGAGCTCCAACTGAGATTCCTAAGGACGTCTTAATGGTTGTTGAAAATGTTCCTGATGTGGCAGTTGGAGGTGTAGTTGGAGGTGTTGTGGGAGGCATCCAAGGAGGAACTATTGGAGGAGTTATTGGAGGAGTTATTGGAGGTTCTCTCGGTTCATTAAGATTACCACCCCCACCCCCACCTCCACCAAAGGCAAAACCTAAACCTCCGAGTAGAGTTCGGATAGGTGGTAATGTTCAACGGGCTAACCTGATTAAGCAAGTCAGACCTCGTTATCCAGTATTAGCCAAGCAAGCTCGTATTCAGGGATCGGTAATTTTAGAAGCAGTTATTAGTAAGGATGGTACGATTGAAAATCTTAAAGTACTTAAAGGTCATCCGCTCCTGATTAAGTCTGCCTTGTTGGCTGTGAAACAGTGGCGTTATAAACCCACTGTTCTTAATGGAATTAAGGTTGAGGTAATCACACGAATTACGGTTAACTTTAATTTAAGGTAAAAAAATAAGAAATTTTAACTTTTAGTAATGTTCCAAACCTGCAATAGCTGAAAGACCTGAGGAGGTAAGAATTCAATGATGTTAGATAATTTAAATTTGTTGGCAGTATCTATGTTACAAGGCGAGTCAGTAGGTTTCTCATTGATGGAAATGTGGGAAGCCTCTGGTGTCATTGCCAGATTAACTTTAATTACACTGATAATTATGTCTGCTTGGTCAATTGGAGTTATGATTGATCGTTTGCTAGCCTTTTCTGCAGCTCGTAAACAATCTCGTGAATTTGCTCCATTGGTGGCCGGTTGTTTACAAGAAGGAAAAATCGATGAGGCCCTTGAAGTAGTTGAACAAAATGAAAAGAGTCACTTGGCAAAAGTAGTTGGAGCTGGGTTAAAGGAATATAATTCCGGCGGTGGTGGAGGTACCATTGAATCCTGCAAACGAGCACTGGATCGCTCCACAGCCATTACTACTGCAGAGTTGAAACGAGGAGTAGCTGGTTTAGCCACAATTGGAAGTACAGCTCCCTTTGTAGGATTATTTGGAACTGTGATCGGAATCATTAATGCTTTCCAAGGTATGTCCACTGCTAAGACGACAGGGCTTTCTGCTGTTGCAGGTGGTATTTCTGAAGCTTTAATTGCTACGGCCCTGGGACTTTTCGTCGCTATTCCGGCTATCTGGGTGTTTAATTACTTTAACGGTAGGATGGAAGCATTTAGTGTCGAGATGGATAACTCATCTTCCGAATTAGTTGATTACTTCCTGAAACGGAGCGATTCATAATGGCAATGCAACATTCAGAAGATAGTATGAGAGCGAAGGATGAGAAAAGTGATGTGGTGGCCGATATCAATGTCACGCCCATGGTAGACATTATGTTAGTTTTACTCATTATTTTTATGGTGATTACTCCCATGTTGCAAAAAGGTATCAGTGTAGATATGTCCAGGACTTCAAATCCTCGAGAGATGCGAGAAGCTGATCAGGATGATGCAATAGTGGTTGCTGTAACCCGAGATGGTAAGATCTACTTGGAGTCCGAACAATTAAATAAAGAACGGCTGCTTGAACAGATACAGGCTCTTCTAGCTGAGAAGGTAGATAAAACAGTTTACGTCAAAAGTGACCGACGGGCAAAGTACGGAAAGGTAGTTGACGTAGTTGATACTGTCCGAACTGCTGGAGTGGAGAGCCTTGGATTATTGTCGGATAAATTAGCAAGAAGAGGATCATCTCCGTCGGTTCCGTCGGTTCCGTCGGTTCCGTTAGTTCCGTCAGATCCGTCAGATCCTTAAAGGAGATACATAATGTCAATAGAAGCCGGTCAAAAGGGTCCCGTGGGAAGCATTAACGTCACGCCTCTAATTGATGTGTTGCTAGTGTTACTGATTATTTTTATGGTTATTACACCTTTGATTCCCAAGGGTTTGGATGCTCAGATACCCCAGCCACCACCACCAGGAGATCCTCCTCCTCAGGAGGTGTCAAACAGAACGATTGTGGTATCCATTGATGCACAACGTCGGGTGAAGATTAACCAAGACAGCGTAGATATCCGTGAATTGGAACAGAGACTTACCGATATTTTTAAGACCCGACAAAATAGAACCATGTTTGTTCAGGGTCACACAGATCTGTTCTTTAATAGTGTGATTAATATTATCGATATAGCACATAGTGCTGGTGTGGATAAAGTTGGATTGATGACGGCAAAGATTCAGGGCGTTGCTGCGGGGACTCAATAGTGTTGTAGTTCTTCAGGCTTTGGAGCCACAGGATTTTTGAAGAACTCGGAAATTTTTTTTACCAGGTCATACTGGTGTGTGGAGGGACCCTATGAAGTTTAGATGTAAAACGATAGCTTTACTGGTGTGTTTACCTCTGGTCCTTGGGACTTTAGGTTGTGGAACGATGGATTATTTGAAAGCTCGGGACAGACTCAATAAGGGCGTTAAAGCTTTTCGAGATGCTGAGTTTGAAATTGCTATAAATTATTTTAAAGAATCTAGCGAATTGGATCCAGAATTAAGAAACGCCAAAATTTACCTAGCTACGTCCTATGCTTCTTTGTACGTACCTAATGGTAGATCAGCTGAAAATGTCGAAATTGGGAACAATGCTATCTCAGCTTTTCAATCAGTTTTGGATGAAGATCCAAATGATTTACCCTCGATCAAAGGTGTTGCAGGTATCTATCTGCAAATGGCAGAATTTGAAAAGGCCAAGGAATTCTATCTAAGAAATTGTGAATTGGAACCAGAGAATCCAGATGCATTTTATAGTGTTGGTAATGTGAATTGGACGATCACCTTTGACAAGCTTGAACCTAAATCCCCAGCGGAGCGCTCGGATCTTATCGCGCAAGGGTTGGAACACCTAGAAAAGGCTTTAGCAATCGATGAGAACTATTTTAATGCCTATTTCTATATCAATTTGCTGTTGCGAGAAAAAGCCAGAGTTGTTATCGACGAAATTATTGCAGAGAAGCCAAGAACGGAAGATTCATTTATTTTGGCGGGTCAGGATATAACTTCGTTGGTTCCTTTGGTTAAGAGGCATGCGCCTGATCGTATAGAGGAGTATATTGGTTATCATGAAAAAGCTGACGAAAAATACGAATTAGCCATGGCCATCAAGAAGAAGGTTGAAGAAGAGTCCGCAGCAGCGGCAATTGGTGTTATTGACGATACCGTAGCAGACGATTCAGAAGCAATTGCAGAAGAAATTCTAGAAACAACTG